>CAYNKI010000217.1:0-6482 GCA_964397675.1 uncultured Pirellulales bacterium | reverse complement strand
TCATCGATAAACAACGAGCTTGTAATTAGAGACCCAATTTCGGGGCCTATCCCGATGCACATCGGGATGGACCCCACTTGTTTTTATGTTGCCTGCCTTCGCTTCACTTAATGCCGAGTGTGTAGGTAAATTCTGCTGCTGGCATAAAATATAAGAAAGTCTGTGTTCCTGGAGAAAAAGGCCAAATAACTTCGTAAGCATACAAAAATAAAGCACTTATTCCGTTTTAGGCTGTAAACATGTAATGCAATATTTTCATATGACATTAAGTTTTTAGCGATGAACAATTTTTTTTTCTTGACTAATCGAATCAAACCTAATATTTAGATGATTATCTCGGCAGCTATGCCGAGGGAAGCGGAATGCTGCTCCAAACGCCGTGGAGCGAGGGATAATGGGCGTTAATTAAAGGAGCAAAGGCCATGATGCCGGAGGAGTGGAAGACCAAATCCGAATTGGTCGAGGAGTTGGGCGCTTTGCGCAGGCGTGTAGCGGAATTTGAGCGAGTCTCACACAAGCTCAAGCGAAAGGGTGATCTGATAAGTGAAAGACAATCCACTCGTGCTAATCCACGTCTGACCAAATCACTTACCAGGACTGAGATAAATGTCTTGCGTTTTATTCTGGATGGTAAGAGCAACAAGGAAATAGCTCACTTACTGCATCGTTCAGTAAGAACTATAGAAGTGCACCGCAGTCACATAATGCGCAAGTTTAGCGTTGATAACCTGGTCGATTTAGTTAAACAAGCTGCTATGATGGGCTTGATTGACCTGCCAAACAGCAATAATCAATGATGGATTTTACCATCTTGTAGATAAATTATTCTGTCAGCAAATTGCTGTGCTGCTGATCCATGAGTAGCGAGGATCACGGTGCCACCGTCTCGGTGAAAGTCAGATATATATTTGAGCACCGTATCAGCATTATCCGGGTCAAGATTGCCGGTAGCCTCATCAGCAAGGACAATCCTCGGACGATTTAACAATGCCCTGGCTATGGCGGCGCGCTGTTGCTCACCGGCACTAAGCTCGGATGGTTTATGGAAATTGCGGCCAGCCAAACCAAATCTTTCTATTAATTCATCCGCTTGAGTGTGTCTTTTTTTATTATCAGTCACAGCACCAGCAAGAGCAACGTTTTCAGTGACATTCAAATACGGCACCAAATAAAACATTTGGAAAACAAAACCGATGTTTTCCGCTCTGAATTTTGCTCTTTGGCGGATACTCAACGCATATATATCATTTTGCTCGATAGAGACTGTCCCGCTGGTAGGCCGCAGCATACCCCCGATGGTCATTAGCAAGGTTGTTTTTCCGCTTCCGCTGGGTCCACGTATAACTACAAATTCACCTTTTTTTATTTGAAGTTTAATACCATCCAGGGCCTTGACATTGCCTCTGCGAGTTCGGTAAGTTCTCACAACATTTTCAAGATAAACCATATCTATTCTTCCCTTAGTGTAATGGCTGGGTCATAAGTTACAGCAATCATCAAAGGAATAAAGCTGGAAACAGCAGCAAATATCGGCGCTGCAATTAGAAACCAGGTGAGCAGGACATATTCCGGCTTTATTGCTTTGGCAGTCACCTTAAATATATCCGGGCCAAAGTGTAGGGCCAGAAATGTTCCTATAAGCGAGCCAATAAACGCTCCGAGCAAGCCGATTATTACAACTTTTCCAATGAACATCATAGCAATTCTGTCAGAGCCATAACCAAGAGCCCTCATAATACCGATTTCCTGTCGTCTGTCTCGAACATTGACCATGGCCAGAACGCCGACCCATGCACCACATACGACAAGAATAGTGGGCAAGAGAAATGCTAAATATCCCTCCATAGCAGCTCTTTGCTTTTGGCGAATTTCAGCAATACCCTGCAACAGAACTACCTTTGCTTCAGGCAGTATCTCTGCGAGTTGTTCTTGCGCTATAACCAGCATACTCCGCTGGTCTTTGTTATCCTCGATAAGGCATAAACATTCCAGCGCTTTTATCTCATTGATTCTTCCCTCTGAATTCAGAATTTCCTGTATATCGTGAAGATGGCCATAGATGCGTATGTCGTCGCTACTGCCACTCTGGGAAAGACTCTTTACCACGGTAAAAGGTTTTCCGAGGATATCAATTTCATCATCGCTTTTAATCTTTAAGCTGTGTGCCAGTTCAAAGCCAACGTAAACAGTCCCTGGTTCTACCGAGAATGTCATCGGTTTTTGTTGCTGTTTATCCAGCGGCAGCACCTCTGGTAAAATACCCGTCAGAATTGCATTTTTACCGCGCCACATCACCTTCTTCTGAAGAGTGGCGGTTAGGTGGGTATAGCTGAAGTCCTGCAGAGAGGCGAAACGGTGAACATATTCTTCCGGCATAGTATTTTCTGAGAATCCAACCGACCAGAATTCATCTATGCTGGTTTCTTTGGGGAGAATGCGCAGGTTTTGCCCCATATCCCGCATTATTCGTCTTGTCTCTCGTCTATAGGCCTGCCCTGTAGTAACAAAAGCAACAATTAATGCAACCGCCGTCAGGACTGCTAACAAACCGAGCAAAAAATTTATCGGTCGGTGAACAATTTCCTTGAAGATCAAGCCCAACGTTGTCATAAATTTCTCCTTGTCTGCCGCAGTAAGATAAATAAGCCACCGGCTATGATTAAGACCGTTAAACCAGCAATGACGTATAACGGCATTTTTAACGGTGTATCATCCTCAGCTAAGACAGATTGCTCTGAAATCGAACTGACCGTTGAAAGCGAAGCAGCATTTACATCCTGGACAGAAGACACTTGCTGGATTTTAGGAACAGATTCATCCTCGCCTGTTGCAAGCAAGCGGGATTCATCACCTCCATCCAACCTATGGAAGTCAGGAGGCCCGGGATAAGAATAATAACCTCTTCTTACGATCCAGCTTATTTCCATCTTTACCATAGGATTCTCAGGATCAAATTCTAAAGTCTTGATTGCTAACTCCAGCAATTTCTCGTCCCATTTAACCAGCAGCATGGTACCCTGCAGCCATCTCTGGTCAAATCCACATTCACAATCTGCGCCGATAAGGAAAAGAATAGAAGCCAGGTTATCTTCGATAATTTGTTCACCTATAAACATTGGTCCGAGCCATCGAGCTCTTCCGTAGAGCACAAATGCATGTGGCTTTTTTATTTCTTCTGCAATCAGGCCCAGGCTCCACAGCAAAATCTTTTCCTGAGAAAGTGATTTCTGCTCTAAAACAATAAGAACAGGAGAATGCTCGATTGGCTTAGGCAGAAACTCCATTTGCGAACTTATTTGCTCAATAGCTGCAGAGACTGCTTCTTTCGCCTTTTTGTTTTCCTGTGCATCAGCTCCTTCAATCAATAATACCGCACCGTAGGTATAACTTACCTGCCGGAGGATTTCCTTACGCTTTGGTGACGAGAGGATACTATCCAGAGCCAGTTGCAAGGTCTCTTGAAAGGGGCGATTACGTTCTGTGACAGGCACAAGCAGGGACTGGCCATCAGGTGAGACCAGAACAGCAGCAGGGAAGGATTGTATTGACCATAAATCAAGGCATTTCATTGCAGGATGGTCTTTTTGCTGATCAACATCAATTATCTCGATCACTATGTTACCGCCCATAAAGACAGCGGAGGATATCTCCTTGAAGCTGGAAACAATATCTTCCGGTGTATCCTGGTTGACAAAGCCGAAAAGACAATATGGTACAATGCCTAAATCAACAAAGCCCACCTCTCGAACGTTGAATCTGCAGGCGAGTACGGGGAGAGTTTGAGAAAAAATCCACAAGCAAGTAACTAAAAACAATTTAGAAAGTTTATTCATTGTATGCACTATCCTTTATAATCACAAACACTCAATTTATTTACAACAGCCTTTTTTGAGCAGTAACAGAGAACTTTATATATACGTACTAATAATATACAGGTTCTGGCCAAAAATGCAAAATCAACTATTTTGGGCCCCAGCTCTGCGGGAATCCAATACATGTATATTTTCAGGACCTAATACAGCAATTACAACAGGCCTGTTTTTTCCTTGCAATTCAGCAAACGTTGCATGAGTTATATGGGCCACCAAGTTGAGAGGACCATTAAGCTCTATTTTAACATAACTACCACAGTCACGCCAGCGTTCAAGCTTAGAACGAACTACGTTTTCGCCTTTGGCAACATTCTGAGAACCAGAAAAAACAAGCACGTCCTCGGGACGTATCATAAACTTGAGCTCACCACTATGTTGGCCTAATATCTGCAATTGAATATCACCGACCTTTACTTGTGTGTTTGAACTTTGGGCGTTTTGCCCTATCACCTCACCATAAAAGATGTTTTCGCACCGCATAAAGCGAGCGACAAATTCACTGTTGGGCTTGCGCAAAAGTTCATTCAGAGAACCGACCTGTTGTAAGACTCCCTGGTACAATATGGTGGCCCTGTCTGCTACAGAAAACGCTTCTTCCAGATTATGGCTCACATGAATAGTAGTCAAGCCGAGCTGGCGTTGAATGCGAAACAATTGTGCACAGACCTCTTGTCGGGTAACTTCATCCAGAGCACAGACGGGCTCATCCAGCAGTAGGACCTTCGGCTGCAAGACCAAGGCCCGCGCCAGAGCGACTCGCTGTTTTTCACCGCCGCTAAGCCCATAGATTCGGCGTTGTAATAGATGTCGGATTTCCAGCATGTCCGCGGTTTCAGTAACTTTCGTCATGACTTCTTTACGCTGATAACCGTGGACACGCAAGCCGAAGGCAATATTTCGCTCGACTGAAAGGTGAGGAAAAAGAGCATAATCCTGTGGCACATAGCCGATATTGCGTGCACGAGGTTCGAGGTTTGTGACTTGTCGTCCATCAATGAAAATTCTGCCCGAATTGATCTTTTTAAGACCACACAGGCATTCCAGAAAAATTGTCTTGCCCGAACCTGGTCGCCCCAACAAGACAAAATACTGCCCTGCTGGTATCTCTATATTGACTCGCTGCAATTGAAAAGTACCGATATGGAAACAAATTTCTTCTGTCCGAATCATAATTTCACCAGAGCCGAACCGCCAACAAGACGAATGACAGTTATGGCAAACAGGGCCATGAAGACAAGCAGCAATGCTATCGTCAGGGCTACTTCAAGATTGCCAACCGACTGTTCGAGAAAGATGGTGGTACTTAGTACTTCGGTTCTACCGCGGAAGGAGCCTACGAATATCAATAGTGGCCCAAACAGACCAAACGCCCGGGCCCAGGTTAAAATACCGCCGGCGATAATACCATTGCGGGCCAAGGGCAGGCAAACACGATAGAAACTACCCCACTGGGTGCAACCTAAAGACAGAGCCACGTTCTCGTGCCGTCGGTCGACATCGTCAAAAGCGGTCTTGGCCGAACGGATAGCAAAACTTGCGGATACAAAAAACTGGCATAGAACGATGCCTTTGGGCTGAAAAATAAACTCGATACCCAGGTCTTCCTGTATCCATCGGCCTGGGCTCGTTTGTGAGAAAAACACCAACATCGTCAAACCAGCCACCAGCGGAGGGAACACTATGGGCAAGTCCACAATGGCATCAGCCAGGAAGAGACCTGGAAATCGGAAGCGACTCAACGAATATCCCATAGGTACCGCAAAAAGCAGTGCTAACAAGGTCGTGGAAGAGCTCGTCCAGATACTCATCCAAAGAGCGTGACGGATAAATTTGGAGGTCAGGACCGTTGCGATGGCTTTTTTATCAACGTAAAAAACATCCGCAATAATCAGCGTCAGAATAAAGATGATAAACACAGACAAGAAGAAAAATACTACAGCAGCAAAGACCCGACTGCGCCAACCTCTTACTGGAGTGTTCGGAGCAATTTTCATTATAGACCTATCGATTTTAAAACACCACACTTATCGAATTCGTCATGCTTCATTAGTTTTATCTCCAGGTTCAACTAAATCTACCTTTTTCTGCCCTGGCAAACTACTGTCGAGGATCTGTTTTTCCGGTCGTGATGGGCCTATAAACATCCTCACAGCTACTATTACCAGGAAAATCGCAAAAGCCTTTCGCAATACATGGCTCGGTAGCCGACCGGCCAACTCTGTCCCCACCAACGTACCCACCAGAGCACCACATATAATCAATCCGATAATCGCCGCATTCATCTCGATTTCTGGATTCCTCCAGTACCGCAGAGCACCAACCAGCGCCATCGGAACCATTGCCGCTAAAGCTGTCCCCTGCGCGCTCTTCTGACCAAAACCAAAAACCAGCACAAGCACAGGGACAATTACTGTCCCACTGCCCAACCCAAGAGTACCGCTAACGACGCCGGCACAGATGCCTAACAAGACTAAAACCCACCAAGAATTGCACAACTGATCTACCATAATAAGTCTCCACGAGAAGTTTCAATAGCCTCAAGAACCTTTGATGGAAACATTATAAGAATCTCATGGCCATTTACAATATAAATATTTGAAGACGCCTAAC
>CAYNKI010000216.1:0-6639 GCA_964397675.1 uncultured Pirellulales bacterium | reverse complement strand
ATTGTGATTGAGCAGACCGAGGCTTTGGTCTCGATTGACGTCAATAGTGGACGATACCATGGCCAAAAAAGTGCTGAGCAGACCGCTTACGAGAATAATATGGAAGCGGCGCCTGAAATTGCCCGGCAACTTAGATTGCGGGACTTGGGTGGATTAATAATTTGTGATTTTATTGATATGCGCAGCCAGAAGCACCGCAAAGATGTGGAAAAAGTTTTTCGCACGGCTGTTAAAGCTGACCGAGCTCGTGTCAAAATATTAGGGATAAGCAGGTTTGGTGTGGTAGAGATGACACGCCAGAGGATGCGTCCTTCGCTGCAGTCCAGCACCTATCTGGCATGCCCGCATTGTGGAGGCACAGGTTTCGTCAAAAGCCATGAGTCATCAGCCATTGAGATCATTCGGCTGTTGAATCTTTCAGCCTCGAAAAAGCAGATAAAACGGATTGAGCTGTCTGTCTCTCCGGAAGTGGCAGACTATCTGCATAATGAAAAAAGAGCATCCGTTTCTCAGATAGAGCATCTTAGTGACAAGCGTATAATCATTCATTCTGTGCCGGATTACTCGGGCGAAAGACACGATCTGGTATGTTACAATGAGCGCGGCAGCGTTGTAAAATTATAGAAGAGACTAATAGGAGCAAAAATAAGTGCAATTCGATCTTGACTATGCACGGAAAGTAATCAAGTCCGAAGCCGAGGCGATAAATTCTATTACCCCGATTGTTGATGCGTCTTTTAAGCAGGCTTGCGAGATGATTTATAACTGCAGTGGCTCGGTTATAGTAAGCGGCATCGGCAAGGCAGGTATAATCGGGCAAAAGGTTAGCGCTACTTTGGCTTCGACCGGCACGCCGAGCCATTTCCTTCATCCTGCTGAGGCGGTTCACGGTGACCTGGGCAGGTTACGTAAAAACGATATTGTGATTGTACTAAGTTATGGCGGTGAAACGGATGAAGTTCTTCGCTTGATAAATTTGGTTAAGCGATTAGAAATAAAACTCATTGCGATTACAGGCGAGAGCGATTCTACACTGAGTAAGCACGCTGATGTATTACTTTGCATGGGTAAGATGTCTGAAGCTGGTCCGCTGGGTGTTGCTCCGAGCGTTTCTACTACATGTATGCTGGCAGTTGGTGACGCCCTGGCCTTTACCGTTATGAAGGCACGGAATTTTAGCGTTGAGGATTATGTGAGGTTTCATCCTGGTGGCTCGCTGGGTGCAAAGTTGATGACTGTTGAGCAATCAATGATGTTCAAGGGTGGTGAGAAATTGCCTATCGCACAGATTCCCGACACAATAAAAACTTTACTTGAAAAAACCAGCGATGTGAAACGCCACGGTGCTGTGATGGTCGTTGATAAAGATGGCAGATTAGCTGGAATAATTACCGATGCGGACCTTCGACGGCTAATGACTGAAGAAGGAAGTAGTGCTTTCCAGTTTAAAGCCGGCGATATTATGACCGCTGACTGCAAGAGAATAAGGGCTGACGCTCTTGCTTCTGAGGCAACAGCTATTTTTCATAAGTATCGAATTGATGATCTGCCGGTAGTTGACGCAGATAACAAGCCGGTCGGCTTAATCGACGTGCAGGACATCGTGACAATAAAGGTAGTCGGATAAGCCAAAGTGCAAAATGACAAATAAAAATCAAAAAATGGAAATCACTCCAATTCCTTTGTACAATAGCAATGACATTTTGCGTTTTGATATGTAATTTTTACATTTGATTTTTGATATTTGATATCGCTATGGTAAATCTTGCAGACATACAAGTGTTAGTCGTCGACGTTGATGGTGTCTTGACCGATGGAACGATAGTAGTTAATAGCGATGGCAGCGAAAGCAAATTTTTTAGTGTGCTGGATGGCCATGGCATTCGGCTGTGGCAAAGAGCGGGTCTAAAGGTTGCTTTTCTAAGCGGCAGAGCGTCGGAGCCGACAAGATATCGTGCTGAGCAGCTTAAAGTCGAATACGTGTTTCAGGATTGTCACAATAAACTCGATGCACTTGACAAATTCCTTCAGCAGTTGGGTCTTTCGCCAGAGAAGGTAGCTTATATTGGGGATGATTTGCCGGATTTGCCACCGATTCGGCATGTTGGTTTTGGAGTAGCTGTTGCCAACGCAGTTGATGAAGTAAAGCAATATGCGGACTATGTAACTACTCGGCCAGGCGGCAGTGGCGCGGTGCGGGAAGTAATAGAATACATTCTAAAAAAAACCGGCCGATGGCATGAACTTATGAAGAGATACGAATAGTAGATATTCGATATTTTACGAAGTAGGCTATTTGTTATGGACTTTAAATTGCGGACAATCCTTGTAGGGCTTATTTCGCTGGCAGTGATACTTGCAATATATATGCTCTATAGTCACGTAAGCGAAACGCCTCAGATTGATATTGAACCGGCAGGACAATTTGCTGAAGCGGCTGCCGAGGGCAATGTCGACGACTTTGATGATGAAATTGGTAAGATCAGTGGCGTTGGAATTGCTGCTGTTAAGAAGCCTGTATTCCGGCATCTCAAGAACGGACAAGTAGATAGAGAATTCGGCTTTGAGGAACTTTTGCACGAGGTAAGGGGTGAATGGGAGGTTGAAAAGCCTTATATTAATATATATCATCCAAATTTTAAATGTTATGTCACAGCCGATAGAGGTACGGTTCAGGTTGAAACTGCTGTTGGCAGACCCAGCCCAAGGGACGCAACATTTACCGGCAATGTAGTCATCCATCTTTTGCCGGAAAGCGGCAGTGACATCAAAAAAAGCTCTATTTATCTTGATGATGTTGCTTTTGTCACCGAAAAATCATCACTTTCAACTTCTGGACCGGTCAGATTCGTTTCCCAGGATGCTCAGATGTTAGGTGAGGGCATGGAACTTATATATAACGAACAATTGGACCGGCTCGAACTGTTTAGGATTGTTAATTTGGGGAGTTTGCTCCTCAATGCTCGTTTCTCGCATCCCGCTGCTCGCCGAGCATCCGACATCGAGCATCCGGCATCGAGCGTCGAGCATCGAGCATCAAGTATCGAGAAAGGTGAGTACTACAAATGTATACTTAGCAAAAATGTTATTATTGATTCTCCTGAGCAGTTGGTTTTTGCAAGGGACCATGTTTTAATCAGCAACATATTTTGGTCAAGAGCATCGGATGAGAAATCATATCCAGAACAACAAGGGACAGGGGACGAAGGACAAGCGACGAATGGCCAGAGCCCGAAGCGTGAGCGCCGGGTAAGAGCAAACGAGGGGCGAGTAGCGAGAGAGGATGACTTTGGTGATATAGTGGTTACTTGTGATAATGGAATTGTCCTTGTGCCGGTAAACTCCACTAGAGAGCAAAATATTTCTGATACAATTAGTGGTGGAGAAACTGTCCCCGATGGAAATCATCCAAAAAGCTTTGATGATATGGTGGGGCGACAAATATTTATTACAAGTCGTATTGGCTATGATATTTCGAACGGCGATGCTATTGTTCCCGGCCCGTCAGAGCTTACATTTTACACCAGTGATGCAACGGGTGCCGAAAGTCAAGAAGCTTCTATTCCCGTAAAGATAACCGCCCAGAAAGAGGCTAAATTTTTGTCGGCCTCAAATCAGGTTATTTTCCAAGGCGATTGTGTCTGCACAATGCTTCGAACAGAGCCAAACAATGTCCAGCAAAAACACACACTTACAGCACCGAAGCTAACGACGAATCTCGAATCACGAGCAACAGGTCAAGGGTCACGCGTAAAACATTTGACTGCTGATGGCGGAGTGGTCAAACTTCAGAGCAGAAAAAAATCAAAGGGACAAGTGCTTGGAGGTGCTGATTTAGAATGTCGCAGGCTGGATTATGATACTGACCAGGAGATGTTTGAAGCTATCGGGCCGGGGATGATAACACTGGATAATTCCAAAATCTCAGAACCGAATGAACAGTTAAGCAGATTTAGTTTTCGCCGGCCGTGCTATGCGTTTTTGCGTGATTTTGCAAAATTGAAGTATTTTCAGAAAGTCAATCGAATTATTGCTGATGCGGGGCCGGAGGGGACACTGCAGGTGAATTATATCCCTATTGTCAAAGGACAATACGGACAACAGGTGTTGGCTACAGCGGCTCACGCAGAAGTCAACTTTACGCAAACTGCTGATAGTCAAACTGAACTTTCCTCCTTGATTGCCTCAGGAGCCATTACTTATGACGATGGAAAAAAACAATTTCAAGGCAGCAAATTACTTTATGATGCCGGCAAGTCTATAGTGACTGTTCAGGGTGATGAGAGTGAACCCTGCTTTTTCAATGGAGCTGCTGTTGACGGATTCGTGTGGGACTTGAAGACAGATAGAATCAAATTTGATATTGCTGGCCCCAGTGCTTTATGAACAAATTAAAAGCAGGTAGGCAGGATTAAGAGCAAAGCTGTTGTAAATCGCTTATGCTCAATTCATCCAGTCGCACAACGATCTTTTCAGCCATGGCCAACTGGTTAGGGTCGTATGAATTTGTCACTGCGATAGTGTGCATTCCTGCTGCCTTGGCAGCTTCGAGTCCCCAATGCGAGTCTTCAATCACGATGCATTGTTCTGCCAGAATTGGACTTTGGTCCGCCGAAGGCGGATGGTTGAGTTTTTGTAAAGTAAGTAGGAACCCGTCCGGATTTGGCTTACCTTTTTTTACCTGTTCAGCGGAGACAATCACAGTAAAGAAATCGCGTAGTTTGGCCTGTTCTAATATTAGCTCGATTTCTGCGCGTAGTGCCCCAGAGCAAATAGCCATAGGGACATTATTTTGTTTGAGCATCTGCAGAAGGTCACGCACGCCTTCGATTATTTGGCCTTCGGTTTTTGCCAGCTCTTCAAATATTTGGTTTTTTTGTTTTACCAGATTCTTGATTCCTTCATCGTCAAGACCAATCTGGTTTCTATCGGCAACCAGCGTAAGGCAATCAACATCTGTTAGGCCGAGATAGTCTTTGTAGTAATCCTTTGTTGTTATCTTGATGCCGTACTGAGCCAGCACCTTATTGAAAGCACGAAGGTGTAGAATCTCGGAATCGGTTATTACGCCATCGAAATCAAATATAACGGTTCGAAGCATAATTTTTCGTGTTACGCTATGTCATTGCGAGCGATCCCGATTTATCGGGAGAGCGTGGCAATCTCATCCATCGAATTTTAGATTGTTTCGTCCCGATAAATCGGAACTCGCAATGACGGGTCTGTCTTCATAATTCACGCTTCAGATACGACCGGCCCAACGAGAGTTTCATAATCTGTGAAGGTTGATTTATCACCTGTGCAAATCAGTTCAGTTAAAGCTGCAATCTTTGGTGCGTTTTTGTTGATATATCTTCTGGCGGTCATAGCCTTGCGTTTCTTGATAGGAATTTTTTGGCCATTTTCTACGGCAACTTGCATATCAACATTTGTGCTGGCCTGGCTGCACAGCAGATAACCATTAATCAGGTCTATCGCAATGTCAACTAATGTTCTGCCGTATAAGTCCATGTATTCGTTGCCATTTTCCTTTATAAAGGTGATTGACTTTTTCATCTGTTCTGTGCCTTCAGCCAATTTTTCGAGCAGGTCATCAATTTCCGGCTCGAATTTTTGTTGAGAAAAGTCAGTAATGAAATTTTCTGCGGTGCCGCTACAGATGCTGCGAACAGCAGCTACAATTTGTAGCTGGCTTGTCCCCTCGTAAATAGTTGTAATCCTGGCATCGCGAGCGTGCCGTTCGCAGGCATAGTCTTGCATGTAGCCGCTGCCGCCGAGTACCTGAATCGAATCATAGGCCACTTTATTGCACATCTCAGAGCAGAAGTATTTGCTCATCGGCGTCAGCATTGCTGCATATCTTTTGTGTTTTCTAAATTCGTTTTTTAGCTGTTTGGCCCTGGCTTTATCACTACTGTCATTCCCGCGCAAGCGGGAATCCATTTCTATTCTTTTGTTGTATCCGATTTCCATATCGACTACGCGCGATGTTTCGTATAAAAGAGAGCGACCGGCTTCGATGGCAACTTTCATATCAATAAGCATATCTCGTACAGCCGGTAGTTTCTCAATAGCCACGCCGTACTGTTTTCTGCTGGCGGCGTAATCTCGGGCCACGCGGAAAGCAGCTTCGGCTATGCCGACCGATTGGGCTGCAATGCCTATTCTGGCTCCGTTCATCAGGCTCGCAACATAGGGCGCCAGGCCACGCCTGCGTTCACCGATTATCTCACAGGCAGTATTATCAAAAAAGATTTCGCAGGTTGGCGAGCCGTGAATACCCAGCTTATCCTCCAGCCGACGGATATGGACAGTGGGGCCTCTGTCGCAAATAAATAAGCTCAGCCCCATGCCGCCGGCTCTGTCCGGCTCACTGCGGGCCAGTACAAGCAGCACTTGTCCGCAACCATTTGTTATAAACCGCTTTACACCGTGTAGGAACCAGTTACCGTTATCATCCTGAAATGCACGCAGCTTAATCGCCTGCAGGTCTGAACCGGCATCCGGTTCTGTCAGGACCATCGCGCTGGTTACTTTACCTGCTGAAAAGTCATGTAGATACTTCTGCTTGATTTCTTCCGATGCAAAGGCGTTGATTGTCTCAGCAATTCCCTGCAGGCCGAATATGTTCATAAGTGC
>CAYNKI010000215.1:0-6665 GCA_964397675.1 uncultured Pirellulales bacterium | reverse complement strand
CGGCACGCTCCGCCGTGACGAGTCGCCGAGACGAGCGGATTTGAGGCTGCCACACGCTATGGAGCCACAAATCAATGTTACCCAGAATCTGTGTGCTGTTTGAACCATGCCTAAAATTCCTTAAGATTATGGTAGCCAGAATGCCAAAACGATTTAGCAGGTACTATAATCGACCGGTTTTTAGTAGTAATACTTGAAATCCAGGTCTATATCCCACGTATCAGGCAGGCCTTTCTTCTTGGTCAATTTCACTTCCGTGCACTGCAGATTTGCCCAGCGAAGCTGAATATTGGAGAGAAACTTAGCAAATTTTACGATATCAACGTCTTTAAAGATTACCTTTGCGCTTCGGCTTTTCTGCTCGCGAGTTTTTATAATTATACCAGAATTGATTTTGCAATTGGCCGGGGGTATTCCGGACTGAATAGCAATCCTATAAACTTCGTTGACATAATCAAATTCAGCAGCGCCCGTTTTTGCATCAGCTAAATCCAGCCGGTCGGGATCAAGGTTGAGAATGCTTTCTATTTTTTGTTGGGCTTGTTCATATTGGTCTATATCAGTATATAAGCTACGTTCTCCGTCCGGTAAATACACTGCCCAGACCAACAAAGGCCATAGAGCGACTATAACGGGAACGAGTATGTAATACAAAGTGGGATTTTTGTATATGTCTTTCATCAATCAGTTCCTCAACTATTTTTCCGGCACAATCGTTATGCTGAAACCGTGACGCCCCTCTTTTGTCGGGAATAGATGTTCATCAAAGCTGCCCAGTTGGGTTTTTTTGAGCGCTTCACGCAGCTTTTGTGTACTGCTTGCGTTAGGGGTATCACCTTCGATTCTAATGGATTTGGTTGTAACGGAGACCGAATCTATATTTAGGTCTGCCTGTGCTATATATGCTTTCAGTGCTCCAAGTACCTGAGTCAGCTTTAATGATACAGATTCTTCCTCTCCAACACTAAATTGGCCAGCCCTAACATTTTTAATACGTCTTAATTCGCTGCCAAGCTCTCTTACAGCTTCTGCGAATCTTCCTGGTAGTTCTGTTTCCCCCGGCAGGACAGCTAAATACTGTTTTGCAAACTTATTGCGTAGCGAGCCCCGCCTCCTGTTTGCCGTCAATAATGGTCTTTGAAAATACAAGCCGAGGACAAGTAAGAGAACAGTAAAGGACACGCTTGCAAACTTCAGCGTTCTTTGCAGCCGGCGTTTTTTGCCCTGATAGGGCATAAAATCTTTGCGGAAGTTTACACTTGGTGCCTTTTCCAGACGAGCCAAAGCCGCACCATAAGCGATTGAAAAATCAACTTGGTTATCGCAATCAGCCAGAGCCTGCGGCTCAACTGAAGCAGACTCAATTAAATTAATGCTGTTAGCTTCAAGACCCAGCTTGTCACTAAGCTGCTGAAGGTCTACAGAATTTGTAGAGTCGAAAACATTCAGCCAATCCATTGATTCGCCGGTTCTAATCAAATTAGTAGTTATAAGCGCTTGCCTTGTTAGCAACTCGTTTCTATCTTGTGAGGGGCCGACTAAAAACGTTCGCATTATTGACATTTTTTGCGATTTTGGGCAAGCAATAAAGTAGCCACGGCGACTGGAAAGCAACCCGAAGAAGGCGCCATCTTGCCGCGATTCGGGAAGTGACGCGTTTTGCCGAATAAATCTTGATAGGCAGTTTACATCTGGTTCTATGGTTATGGGGTCAATATTATTACTTTGTAGAGAAAGAAGAATATCTGATAATATTTTCCGTTGTGCGGTAAAAACGGTTAGCTCTGAGCCGTTTTCGCTGCTTGAAGCTATTTGGAAAGCTATCGCCACATCACTTATGTCCGTAGCAAGAGCTTCCTCGGTATCAAATCTAACGGTCGCGGCGATCTGTTTTGGATTATTAAATTCGCTGTGCATATTATGCTGCATAAACAAAGCGCAATCCAATGCCACAGCGACCTCTGAAATCCGATACATCGGTACTCTCTCGGCACAGCCTTGAGCGATGAGAGTTGCTAATCCCGGTAGGCCGGGATTGCTTTGTTCCTCTGGCTTTTCAACGGAGACGCTAAAACAGCCCAGGACGTTTGCGCCCCGGCTGCCAGAACCGAGGCAGACTACGGTCGCTCTGTCCTTACTTATATATATTCCTAAATAGTTCTGAGAATCCACTTTGAGCAAACTCCTAAAAACCGTATTGCGTATTTCGTATACCGTATTGCGTAACGCACTGCTTTTTTACGCGATACGCGATACGCATCACGCACGACGAATATTCAGCCGGAAATAATTGCAATTCGTGTTACTTTTTCACCCTCTTTCGTTATCGCTATAGTCGCTGATGCCTTTGCCACTCCACTTACCACGGTTACTTTGATCGTGAAAAAACTGCTGATGGTCGTTATATATTCTTCACACTTACGAATCGGGTCAGAATACCTAATCAGCTCCCTCTTCAAATCTTCTATGTTTGCAAAAGGCTCTATACGTCTTCGCTGTATTATCTGCTCAGCAATTTCAGGAGCGTCTGAGATGCCGCCAAAGGCAAAAGCTGCTTCTAAGACATGTCGCGGTGCCGTATTTATATTAACCTTTCTCGAGGGCCACGTTCCTATATATTTCAGAGCTGATTCTTTTCTGCCTTGGATGTAAGGCCTGGCAAGTTCTTCGGTATCAATTAGCGAGCTATGTAAGAGCTTTGCAAAATCAGCGTTTTGTTTGGCCATCTGGTCAGAGGCGGTTATAGTTGTTACCCGTGGGCGGGAGCTTCTAGTAATGGTTTTTTTGCCGGTTTTTGCGCTGCTGGTTGTTGTCCTTGTCGTTGTTGGCGCTCTTTCAACTTTCTTTATCGGCTTGAATTCAAGTTTGAATTGTTTCAACTGGCTTATTTGATCTAGCTCGTTTCTTAGTGGTGAATCGGTCCGTCCGTTTTCAAGTCCCATCCATTCGAAGAAAATTTCAAACCCTGCTGTCGCGGCTTGCCTGTCATTCAACAGCATCCAACCGATGGGGTATTTTGCGTTTTCGTCTTCAATTTCAATCCTGACTATAGCAGAACCGATCTCAAATTCGGCTGGCTCGGTCACAAATGGCCAGGCTGGGCCGTATGGACCACGTATGCTAAGAGAACCAGCCTCATTAGGATCAATATCATTGATATCATTAACATCATCAACATAATCGATATTATTGATGTCATCGATACCTTTGATATTACTCAAACTATCTTTCGTTTCGGCAGCATTTTCAGCAGCCCACTGGGCTACAAGCTCCTGGCATTCGACCTCGCTAAGGACAAATAAATCGGAAAAATCCGGCTCGTTCGGGCGGCTAATTACTTGTGGACTAATCTCTTGCAATGTGGCCAGTGCGTATTTCACGGCTGAGTCACAACCATAGCGGGCTTGGCTGTAATCTATGATATACCGGTCGCGATGACGCTGGGCCGAAACCCGGCTTGTCAAGGTATAACCAAGTGTCGCCAGCACGACCAAAAGCATTAATGTTATCAGCAACACAATACCTGGTTTGTTTCGGTTACTATAATTATTTAGGCCTTCGTTTCTCATTAGTCTCTTTACTCTTTTCCTTTTCTTTCTGTGCTGCTTCTTTTACGGCTATTCCTTCTGCCTCTTCTGATTCTTCTTTTTCTCCTTTCTCCTGTTCTTGGCGCGGCGGGATTTTGAATTTGATTTTTCTGGTTCTATCGATAGCTATGGTTCGTATGATTTTTTCTGCTTCCGGCACATCCAGAGTGCCCCGCACTGTCTCGAAAGGCTCAGCAAAAGAAAGAGTCACCGTAATCCCAGGAGGCAATGTCGGACTTGCCCATCTATCCAGAAAATTTTCGCCATATGGCACCTGGACCTTGAAAAAAGTAACGCCAGTGCAAATTGGCACAAAAGAATATCTCTTCTCCCAATCCTCTCTCTTTTCATCGAGCAGTTTATCTTCTAACGTCATGCCGCTGTGACTGCGATACAGAACTAAGCCATTGGCACCAGTGTCATAGTCATAGCTGGTCTGCCAGACGATTTTTTCAAATATTTGCACTTGATTCCTGCTATTGTTGATGTTTTTTTGGATTGTCAACCTGGCAGTAGGGAAACCTTTTTCAAATTTGTTCACAAACGTGATTATCGTATCCGAGCCGGACTTAATTATTCTGTCCAGATCCTCGGCGATACGCTGTATAATCTCAGACGGCAACTGTGAGCTGTTGAGTTTACGTGTCACTGCAGCAGCCGAGCTTTCTGCCCGGCTGTAAATACCAAGAATCGCAACCAAAACCATCGCTGCTATCGTCAAAGCTGCAAGCAGCTCAGCTAACGAAAAACCTTTCCGATTTCTTATATTATAACTTTTTTTCATATCGTTTATGTTCGCTTACGCCCGCTAAATAACTCAAACTGACCGATTTCATTGTCATGCTGAGCCGAAAGGCGAAGCATCTGGCCTTAGCAATAGGAAATCACATTTCATCGTGGGCCAGATTCTTCGCTTCACTTCGTTACGCTCAGAATGACAAACTGTTATATGTTTTTGCAAATAAAAGACTTATGATTATTCCTGCTATCGTATTGGTCAGTTTGAGTAAATTACAACTTTTTAGCGATTCTTATCTTTCAGCAAGTCGAAAATCTCGCTGACATCCATTTGTTCGAGTTGTTCATACGTTAAGCCTGTCACCGGGTCTACCTCGTCTTGCTCTTGCTGTCCACCAGCTGCACCTGTTTGACCTGACCCGGCTCTCATCGTTGCTAATTCTAATAATTGCATAACAGAGCTTATCTGCTGTTGCTGTTGCTCAGCACTTGGATTGCCGCCGGTCCTTTTATAAAGATCAAGATTATCCTTGACGAAAGAGCCGTCTTCAGTCGTGAGCATTCCATTGTCAAGCCACTGCTCAATAGTATCCTTATCAACATCGGCATATTCAGCAGCTTCCTCCGTAGATTCGATGAGCTGGTCAGCTAACCATTCTTGTTCTTCTTGTTGTTCTTGTTGTTGCTCCATAATTTGAAGCAATTGCCCTTTTGTGACGTCGGTCAGCCAATGGATTAATTCAACCGTTTGCGTTTCACCGATGCTATCGGTATACTCAGCTGAACAAACCGCCCTAACCCACATTCGCGCGGTTATCGGCTCGTAAAATGTCTCCACCACGGTCTGCCATTTGATTTCGGGGTACTTATCACTGTCGCCATAGTCAGTAGTTTCCTCCACCGAATCTGAGGCCAGCAGTTTTTCCATATTCTCGCGTGCTACCTCAAAGGCTTGCATATGCAACGCAGAATCCGCTGCTGAGGCCACACAGCGATTTATTACAACCAATACACTTGAACTTACAATGGCCAAGATAACTAAAGCGGTCATAACCTCTGTCAGAGTAAAAGCTGTTTTAGCGTATAGCGTATAGCGTATAGTGTTTAGTGTTTTACTATACGCTGACCGCTGACCGCTATCCGCTACTTTTTCAAAATGGTACTTCATCTTCTGCTTTTGGCACCAAAAGTTCAACATCACCTTCTTTAAGCTCAACAATTCTATTGAGCCGATTAATTACAACCGAATAGGGCTGCTCATCTTTGTCGAGCAGGACTATTTTCCCACCGTAATGCCAGCCTGCATGTCCCGCTCGGAACTTTGCTCTGCCATCGTTGATATAATCCCCATCATCGAACTCGACATAAGCAACCCGGCACAAATTACTCAAATCACTTACAACAATAATCTCTTCTTCCAGCACCTCTGATAAATCCGGCGAAGTAATCTGACGAAGCAGATAGCTTTGCTCTGTCAGGTCAATAATGACTTCGTATCTTCTGTCGCTTTCGGCAGCGGCACGCCCAGCCATCTGCATTGTTGAGATAAAATCCTGCACCTGAGCTCTGAACGTATTTTTTCTAAGCAAACCGAAAAAATTTACCTGAGCTAAGAGCACAAACAGCGAAATTATCACGATTACCACTATCAGCTCAGTCAGCGTAAAACCTGGATTAGCGTTCAGCGTATAGCGTTTAGCGTATAGTTTTCTTTTTCTATCCGCTATCCGCTGTCCGCTATCCGCTATCTTAGTATGCATCGGTACTGAGCAAATCTGCATCATAGTCCTCGCCACCTACTTCACCATCGGCCCCGAGACTCTTGATTACAAATGACCTACCGCTCTCCGGATAAAGCTCATAGATAAAATCGTTTTTCCACGCGTCTTTCGGCAATTCTGTAGTTTCCAGATAAGGCTCCCAAGTATCAACATCACTCGGCGGCTCGATAAGAACCAAAAGCCCTTCCTCTTCGGCAGGAAATCGGTCGGTATTCATATAGAATTCATTGACCGCCGTATGAAGAATCTTCAAATTGGCCTTTGTGGTCGTAACACGCGCCTGGGCTATCTTGTCTGTTACCTTTGTAGCTACCAATGTAGCAAGAAGGCCAATGATAATTAACATAGCCATAAGTTCGATCATCGTAAAACCATCCTTTTTTCGCTTTTTTCCTTTCCTTACCTTCATTGTCATATTTTGCCCCTAAACTAATTACTTACATTTGTAACGATGAGATTTCCAAAATCGGCAATATCGTGGCATAAGCAATTACGCCGATTATTGCAGCCATAAAGATTATAATAATCGGCTCCATCGCTGCACTAAGTCTCTCAATAA
>CAYNKI010000214.1:4002-6679 GCA_964397675.1 uncultured Pirellulales bacterium | reverse complement strand
CAGTGACAGCGCTTCCTTACTGCTGATAACGGTCTGGCCGTCAAAGGGTAGGGCGGTTAGCTGGATAGGTTCTGAGCCGGTTGCGAGAATTATTTTATTGGCCTTGATCACGAAGTACTTCGGGATTGATTGACCGTCCAATTCAACTTTGATCTGATTTGGTGCAGTAACGATGGCAAAGCCGGCAACCACCTTTACCTTATTGGCCTGAGCTGTAGCTGTCATAGCTTTGCGAAAGCCAGCTACTATGGTGTCCTTTCTTTGCTGGATTACCGGCCAATTCGGAGTGGCTGATGGGATGTCAATTCCTATCTGGGCTGAATGCTTAGCTGAGAGCAGGGTGTGTGCCGATGCAAGCAACACTTTCGATGGTATGCAACCCCAGTTTAAACAAGTTCCGCCGACAAACTCCTTTTCGACCATTGCTACTGATGCGCCTCTTTGTGCGCATCTTTTAGCGGCTCTGAAGCCGCCCGGCCCGGCACCAATCACTACTACATCAAATTTTTCTGCCATGATTTTGTCCTCGTTTATCGTAGTAATAATTCTCTTTGATTTGTTTGTTTATCTTCTTTCCCATTCATGGGCCCCTGGCCCATCGCCTATCGTTGGCAGGCACGACATCCGCAGCCGGGCACAGCCCAGAGGAATCATTGTAATCGTTTCTCCAGGCGCATCTGACTTGATAGGGCTTGGCTGGAGTTCTTCGACGGTATTGTTCTGAAGCTTCCAGTTAGCAATTCGCTTGGCTTTGGCCTTGATTTCTATGGGTGCATCTTTGACTGTCCACGGCTGTTCCGACATGACATCATTTACCGTTACTTTCAGGGATGCCTCTGGATTCTCGCGGTCTATCAGGAGTCCATAGTTCCAAGGACTGTCTGGAAATACCTCCCACTCAGGCCACTCTTCATTCGTTCCGTATCGTTTCCATTTTTCTTCAATCCTGATTGAATAACTCAACGGCCCGCGGTCCACCGTCACGCTGCCAGTACGGGGCCATTCAGTCAAAGATATTCCCATCTGCATATTGATGTTGACCGTATCGCCTTTCGACCACAGGCGCTCAATACGAACATTCATTTGCGGCTGTGCATCGACATTGAGCTTCTGGCCATTTACCGTAACGCTAAAGCCCGTGCACCAGCGCGGCACACGAAGATAAATCGGGAATTTAGCCGGCTCATTAGTTATGACAGTCATCTGCACAGTGCCCTTGAATGGGTAATCGGTCCTGGTCTTTATCGTCACATTGTTACCTTTCTGACCGACTTTTGCGGTGACATCAGACTCTGCATACAACCAGGCCGACAGGCCGTTATCTGCTGTCGCTTGCCAAAGGTTCTGCGCATACCAGGGCCAGCCCATCGCAACATTGTGCTGGCAGCAGCGATGGGTATGCGGCGAGTAGAGCAGTTGTTGTCCCTTGTTGTGGTATTCGTGGTTCCTGTTGGCATCGAGTTGGGGCTGATTTGAAGCGGTCAGATAATGCAGTGCCTTCAAATCCGGCGTTTGCGAAGCCGGAAAATGATTGAGCATCACATCCTCACAGCGGTCTGCATATTTTGCCTGGCCGGTGACCCGGCCAAGGATGTAAAAATTCTTGGCAAACTCGACCATAGCGCAGGTCTCAATCGCTTGGCGAGGGTCGGTCTTGCCGGGCCTTATACGCTCATCAGCAGCGAAGATTCCTCTCGGCTGCTGGCCCCACGTGCCGAGATGCTGAGCATACCAGTATTCGGTCTGCGCCAAGTGCCATGCACGGCCTGATTGCTGTGAATAGATGCCCGGGTACGCAAAACGCTGGGTGAAATGCACAACGTGGTCGTCAAGCCACTCATCCATGGGCGGCAGAATGTGGTCATAAAATCGGCTGGCCAGCTTCAAGAGCCACTCGTCGCCGGTGTGGTTGTAAAGCCAGTAGATATGGCTGAGCATGTCACCTGCACGCTTCAGTTGAATTCGTGGCTTCCAGTCCCCAAAATCCTGCTTATAGTTTTCATATTGCTGCCAAGTGGCTTTTGGAACAAACATTTCCTCTGGAAGGTCACGGCAGAATTCAAAGAAACGCTTCATAAAAGCAATTACGCGTTCGTCACCAGTATATTCATAATATTGTATCACCGCGTCCAGCATCACCATATGCGGCCACAGGTCTGTCACTACCTTGCCGTTTTTTCCTTCGATACGCTTGTGATATTTTGCACCGAAATAGCCATCCTCATCTTGGCTTGTTAAAACAGCTTCCATCCAGCGTTTTGCCTCTGCCAGGCAGCGTTTATTTCCGCTAATTACCGCCATGGGGTAAAAGCCGCGCAGCCAGTAGGGCTGTTCCTCCCAGCCCGGATTGTCGCTGCCGAACCAGCCGTTGTCATCTGTCAGAAAGCGGCTCAGCTCAGGCAAATGTCCGGTCATCCCTTCTGCCATTAACTCGATTTGATGCTTCAGCCACCCACCCGGCCGTATGCTGCCAAGAGGAAGCTTGACTAAAGGATTTGCCGACAGAGGATGCCGATTTGTACAATAGAATGAATTTGATTTGCTTGTATCAGGCTTTACCACTACGGTTACTTGCATATCGCCCTTTTCTTTGCAGGAGCAAAATACAGCTATAATCGACAACAAAGAGAAAGTTAAAAGAATGTGCTGCAAACTTTTTTTCATTTTGATACCTTTC
>CAYNKI010000214.1:0-3902 GCA_964397675.1 uncultured Pirellulales bacterium | reverse complement strand
CCTGCAATTATTTTGCGATTGTTGTATGAACGGCGTCGAACATTCTTACACCGCCGGTTTCCAACTGGAGGATTAGGCCATTTTCCGGGTCTATTCCGATGCAATTGCCGGCGAATTTTTTGCCGTTATACAATAACTTTATTCTGTGGCCTAATTGGACACTTAGTTCGCGCCACCGGTCAGTGACGTCCATAATATTTTTATCTGCTACCTGGAGCCAATGATCTATTGAGGTCAACAATCTTTTTGCCAGTGAAACACGGTCGACAACTAAGTGGCTTTCCATATCGATGCTCGTTGCGGTTGGCTGTAGTTCGGCAGGAAATGAATTTTGGTGACAGTTTATTCCTATACCAATGATATAATTATTTCCCTCATTATCAATTTCGGATTCAAGTAGTATTCCAGCTACTTTTTTGCCGTTTAATAGTATATCGTTAGGCCATTTGATTTTTGCCTCGCTGTTTACCGGTTTACCTATCGCATCAGCGGTTGCTACAGCGCAGGTAAGCGAAAGTAGTTCGGCGTTTAGTTTGCTGTTAATCAAAACGATTGAGCAAAGGATGCTGTCAGCTCGATTGCTGTGCCATTTGCTGCCGACTCTGCCTCTGCCGGCGGTTTGCTCTTCTGTGAAAACTACCAAACCGTCATTGTTCCTGTTCTTTGCATATTCGGCTGCAACATCGTTTGTGCTGGATGTGGAGTTATAAACGAGGATTTTTCTGCCAATACGTTTGGTTTTTAGATTTGCTTTTATTTTGTCCGGGTCCAGTAAATCGATTTGTGACATAGCAATTTTTATTGAACTAAAAACTAAAAGCTAAAAACGAAAAATCATAATTTAAAACCCAAAACTTATTTTTCCTATGTCTTATCTTTTAATTTGATTTTATGTTTTAAGCTTTACGTTTTACGCTTTCTTGCTACCTATCCATTCCAATATCGACGGCAGCGGCTGAATGAGTAATTGCGCCAACCGCGATACGGTCAACGCCGCACTGAGCGATAGCTGAAACGTTGTTTAAAGTTATGTTTCCTGAGGCCTCAAGCAGCGGTTTTTTGTTTTTGCCGCACATTTCATTTCGCATCTCGACAGCGTGCTTTAGCTGCCACTGGCCCATATTGTCGAGCAGCACTATGTCAATACCGGGTATATCCAAGACGTAGTTGAGCTGGTCATCAACGTGGTCGACCTCCACGGCAACAAATTTGACGCCTTTGACCTTTCTGGCTTCGCAGATTATTTTCTTGAGTTTTGGCTGAAAATTTCTACCGAGCTGTGCCAGATGGTTATCTTTAATCAATATTCCATCGTATAATCCCAGCCGATGATTGTATCCGCCGCCACATCGAACGGCGTACTTTTCGAGGATTCGCCAGCCGGGCATTGTTTTTCTGGTATCGTAGATTTTTGCTTTTGTGCCATGAATAGCACGGACGTATTTGCGGGTGGTGGTAGCTATCCCACTGAGTCTTTGCAGGAAATTGAGCATAACTCGCTCAGCACTGAGCATAGAGCGTAAGGGTCCTTCAACTGTGGCGATTTTACGGCCGATGTGAGCTGGCTCGCCGTCATTGAAATGGATTTTTAATTTAAGCCTTTTGTCATAAATGCTGAGGATTTCCTTAACGATTGGCATCCCACATACGACTATTTCTTCCCGAGAAATAATGTTCGCTCTATCAGCAGTCTCCTCTTTGAATAGAAGCTCGCTGGTCATGTCACCTTGGCCAAGGTCTTCTTCGATTGCCATTTGAATCAGGGACCGTGCTTGTGCAATATTAAGTTTTGTCATTTTTTTACCTTTTATTCAGTCTTTTTCTTCGTTGTTTCTTTTCAGCTAAGAAGTCGCCTTTCTTTTTCCGAGAGCTTGCTATGACCAATTCCGGCAATTCCTTCAATTCTCGTAATTGGTCCCGCAGAAAAGCCGCCCGCTCGAAGTCAAGCGCCTGGGCTGACTCAAGCATTTCTCTCTCAATCTGATTGGCCAATTCGACCTTATCATATTCGCTCTCGGCAAAACTTACCGCCTCTCGTGCAGTGTGCCTTGCTTTTATCCGCTCAGATAAACTCCTGCGGATCTCCTTCTTGATAGTTTCAGGTGTAATATTGTGTTTTTCATTATATTCTAACTGAATTTTACGGCGTCTATTTGTTTCGTCAATAGCTTTTTGCATCGACCCGGTTACTGTGTCGGCGTACAAAAAGACAGTAGCGTTGATATTACGTGCGGTTCTGCCAATCGTTTGTATCAGAGAAATATGGCTTCGCAGGAATCCTTCCTTGTCTGCATCGAGAATTGCAACGGCTGAAACCTCCGGCAAATCCAGGCCTTCTCGCAAAAGATTTACTCCCACCAGAACATCAAATTCGCCGTTACGCAGGGCCCTAAGTATGTCAACTCTTTCGAGAGTATTGATCTCGCTGTGCAGATAACGGCATCTAAAGCCTTTCTTAGTGATGTAACCTGATAAGTTTTCAGCCATTCTTTTGGTCAGGGTTGTGACGAGCGTTCGCTCTTTGGCTTTGACTCGTTTTTCAATCTCGCCTAAAAGGTGCGGAACCTGATTGCCGGCGGGGTATACGAAGATTTCGGGGTCGATAAGCCCTGTGGGCCTGATGATTTGCTCGACCACCTCGTTGTCGCATTTTTCCATCTCAAACGGCCCAGGCGTAGCAGAAACGAAAACAACTCTGGACAAGTTTTCCTGAAACTCTTCAAAACGCAAAGGCCTGTTATCCAGTGCACTGGGCAAACGAAAGCCGTGCTCAACCAACGTTTTTTTTCTGCTTCTGTCACCGGCCCACATTGCCCGCAGTTGTGGAATCGTAGCGTGGGATTCGTCGATGAACAAAAGAAAGTCTTTCGGGAAATAGTCAATCAACGTATAAGGCCTGGCTCCGGGCGGTAGGCCTGATAAGTGTCGGGCATAGTTCTCAATCCCGCTGCAATAACCGACCTCCTGTATCATTTCAATATCGTATTTCGTTCGGGCCTCCAGCCGTTGAGCTTCCAGGAGTTTACCCTGTCCACGCAGCTCGGTTAGACGCTCTTTTAGCTCTGCCTTTATGTTTTCCACAGCAGAGCTGATTCTGTCAGCGGGCATAATATAGTGCTCAGCGGGATATATGAAAACCTGTTCTTCAACAGCTAAAGTCTCCGCTGATACAGGATTTATGTAACTTATCTGTTCTATCACATCGGCGAAAAATTCAATGCGAATCGCAAATGTTTCATAAGATGGATATATCTCAACTACATCGCCGCGAACTCTAAATGTCCCTCGCTGAAAGTCGATGTCGTTTCTGGTGTACTGGATATCTGCCAATCTGCCGAGTAGGGCGTTTCTATCAATACTGTCGCCCGTGCGTATTGCGACCACACTTGCTTTATAATCCTCCGGTGAGCCCAGCCCGAAAATACAGGAGACAGAGGCGACAATAATACAATCGTTTCTTGTTGAAAGGCTGGTGGTGGTAGAGAGCCGCAGCCGGTCAAGGTCAGCGTTTTTCGAGGCGTCCTTTTCTATATATATGTCTCGCTGCGGAATGTACGCTTCGGGCTGATAGTAATCGTAATAGCTGACGAAATATTCAACCGCATTTTCCGGGAACAGCTCTCTGAATTCCTCATAAAGCTGGGCAGCTAAGGTTTTATTGTGGGATATAACAAGCACGGGAAGGTCGAACTGGGCTATGACGTTAGCCATAGTGAATGTTTTACCGCTGCCGGTCACGCCCATTAGGGTTTGGAATTGTTTACCTGTGCGCACGCCATCCGTGAGCTGGCTTATTGCTTTGGGCTGGTCGCCCGCAGGGCTAAATTCGTTGTTTAGATTAAATATGCTCATGTTCATAGATTATTTTATCTTCATATTGCTCAAAATTCACGGAAAATAAC
>CAYNKI010000213.1:0-6682 GCA_964397675.1 uncultured Pirellulales bacterium | reverse complement strand
ATAGCCCCAAGGGGATTCGAACCCCTGTTGCCGGGTTGAAAACCCGGTGTCCTAGGCCTGCCTAGACGATGGGGCCAACTAATAAAATGCAAAAATTAAAAATAAAAAATAAAAATTGTGGAGTCCCTAAGGGACAATTTCCTTAATTTTGCATTAGATTAGAGAATGTTACAAAATTATGATGATATTACAACATAAATTTTGGGCAATTGGATGGAAATATAGTTAACCTATATTTCTCAGCGACGACTAATGCGACTACCAAAGCAAACAATAGAACCATCTATGAGTGAAATATATAACTTACCATTCGCTGCGGCCATTCCGTCCCAGACGGGTGTACAATCAAGATTATACTCGGCCTGGATATTGCCGTCAGTTGACCATGCCATTATCAGCAGCCCAGCCTCGTTTTGGTCGCTTCCTGCGATGACCAGCCGGCTGCCTGCTTTTAACATTGCCAGCGGATGGATGGGAAGATTTACCGACCATTTCCACAGATCTGGATTCTTCGTCTCGGAGGATTTCGGCCTGAAATCTTTCTTCTCTGTGCCCTCGGTTGCCTCTATCGTTTCAATATCGTGACAGAACAAAGTATAGTTGCTATAATCTTGACTGCGTCGCACGCCCCATACACTCTCGGAGTCATAAACGAGCAGCCTGCCGAAGGGCACTATGAATTGGCTGCGATTACTTCTGGTAAGCCATTCATAAGCAACAGTCATCCGGCTAAAATCCCCCAGGCCGTAGAACCAGTGTGATCGGTGTGCCTCGCTGTCGTCCAGCAGGCTTGAGGTGCAGAACAGGTGGCGAGACCATTGATTATCTCGTTCGAGGTTACTATTGAACTTCATGTGACGCAGATAAATTGCCTCGCCATCGCTGACAAGAATATCCGAAATATTGCCTTCCATAGAGAAAGAATCGCTTTTGTCGGGGGCAAGCAAGGTCTTATAGTCCACGGTGTTTTGTGAAATTTTCTCGGACTCTATGTTGGCGGTATTCTCAGAAGGACCTGGATGTTCACTGTGCAAGAGGTAATTGTGTTTAATTTCTCCGGTGTCCGGGTCAAGTGCATACAGCCAAATGCCGCCGTCCAGATATGACGACCTTCCGGCAGTGCAATAAACGGTGCCGTCCTTTACCAATACACTTCCATGAACCGGCCAGAGCGATTCAATCTGCTCAAGGCAGACAGTGCGGATGTCCTCGGGGGCCGCTTGAAAACGCCAAACCAACTCACCGTCAGTCAGACGCAAGCAGTACACCCATCCATCGGATGAGCCGAACAGGGCTTTGCCTCTGTATATACTGGGGGCCGAATCCACCCGGCCACCCGCCGTAAATGTCCATTTGATATCCCCACTTTGTGCATCTAATGCATAGACACAATGAGCATCTACTGAGCAAACAAGCACGATTGCTTCCGCTATTACCGGTGCACTGAGTTTGCCCGGTATTTGCGTTTTCCATATAGGTTCTAAAGCAGATGGCGGTTCCATTGCTGTCACGCCACTTCTGAGAGAATCATGACGATGGAGGGGCCAATCGCTCGTCAATTGTTGCTCGTCGCTCGTCACTCGTGTTTCGTAATACGCAGGGCCCTTTTCCAGTCTTTCTTCTTCTGTCTTCCGATTTCTGTCTTCTGTCTTATGGATTTCTGGTGCAAGTGACCAGAATCCATGAAGCAGTGCCTCGGGATAACAGCCGCACACATGAGTCGGGGCATAAACCAGACCATTAGCCGGCAGAATACCATACTGACAGGTGCCACGAACCCAGTTATTGCGAGAGTCCCGATGTACATCGGGATCAGAATCAAGGTCAAAGAAATCGATGCCCCGTTTTCCTACCATCAAGTAGCGTTGCGTAGCCTTGTTACGATAACATCGATGGTGATGTCCGGCAGTAATAAGTGTTTGATAAAGAGAGTTGCTGGACACGACTTCGCCTGTATGAAGGTTCCGTCCCTCAGAGAACTCGGGGCTTGTCCAGACTAATCCTGCGGCCACCAATACGTCCACCTGTGTTTTTCCAAATATCTGCTTTATTGAACTGGTCCACAGAACATTTCCGTTATCTGTCGAGAGTGCCTTAATGGCACCCCCAAACGTGGAGAGAACCACATCTTCGTGTACGACCAGTGCATCATCGGACCAGCCGATCGTACGTGACTTCGATTGATGAACCTCTTTGCTCCATATTTCGTTGCCCGTATTTAGATCGAGACATACGACATTTTCACCATCCTGGAGATAAACCTGGTCTACCGATGCGGCCAGCGTCAAAGGCATGATGGTGGCTGTGCCACTTTTCGGCCAGCGCCAAAGAATTCGGTCGTTATCAGGATGAACGGCTATGATGTATTTCGCGTCTCTAAAACCTGCACTACTTGATTTCGTCTCAATCAAGGCATGTTCGGCTTGGGGCTCACCGATTTGGGCGATTAGCGTATCCCGATGTACATCGGGATGAAGAATGAACTCCTCGGCTTTCTCAGTCTCGTTTAGAACATTGATTACTTCACCGGTTCGAGCATCCAGAACGGATATAGGCTCGTCCAGCCCAAGTGTCACATACACCAGATCTCCGTTAGCCACCAACAATCTGGAAAGCTGCACAGGCCCGCTTCGGAATTTCCTTAGATGTGAGGTCCACGATGAGATCGGACGCTTCCACAGGAATATCCCGCTGAAGGCATCTCGCGCCGTTAAGAACCAGTGTGCCGGGCCGTTTATGTCAAATCTGCCCTCATCGCTGATATAAAACAGACGTCCCTGGGCAGTCACAACGGTGCTGATGCTGGCAAGTTTGTCGTGATGACGGGACCAAAGCGGCTCGGATAACCAGTGCATGTGCATGGGTGGTCCCACAACGGTATCGTTCGCTACGGCATTGTTGGTCGCATCGTGAAGGTAGTGGGTCCACTCGTCGATATTATCTGGCCAGGGTTTGGTCGTCTTTAGCCATCCCGTTTCTGTCCCCTCGGCTGCGCTCGGGGCAGGCCTTATATAAGCTACGCCCAGAGGACACAATACCCGCAAGACCTCTTCCATAGAGACCTCACCAAGGTCTTCCGAAACAACCAGGTTGACGAGATTGTCAATGTACGGAAGACTCTCGCCGTCAAATGTGTCCACAGAAACTTTGCCGTACAGACCAAGTGACTTGATGTAATTACGTGCTATGCGCACATTGTTTGGATCAATATCCAGTCCATGCACCAAAAAGCGGTCATTTGCACGCAGCGCGGCTGTCAGCGTTCCATCCCCACAGCCAACATGTACAATCAATCCGCCTTTGACGCCGATGGTGTCAAGTATCTCGCTCGTCTCGGCGTAGGCCTCCGCCGTAGCGGGGCTCGCCGCTGCGAAGCGCTCTGGCGTAGCGGGGTCGCCTGTTATAGCCTGCCGGGCTACGGCGGGCTCTCGTCTCGGCGAAGGCCCGGGCCGGAGCGGGGTCGCCCCGACGAGAGCCAATCCGGTGCATACCGCCATTGCGATGAAGCTTAAAAAGATAAAACCTTTCAAGATAACCTCCGTTTCTCAGCGACGACTGATGTGACTACCAAGGCAAACAATAGAGCCATCCATGGTAGTTATATATAACCTGTTACTCGCTGCCGCCATGCCGTCCCAGCACGGTGAGGCATCCAGCCTATATTCTGCAAGTTTGCTCCCGTTCGCTTTGGCCAAAGCCCACATCACACCTCCCAGGTTGCCTTCATAACTGGCGACGTAGGTCTGTGCTTCTTCAACACGATTACTACGATCGTAAACAAGCAGGTCTTTCATGGGATTGCCCGCAACGAAAAGAACATCACCGGCTAAAAGCATGGCCTTGGTGGTCATGGGAATATCGACAGACCAGCCTTCGGCGCCGGATTTTATCAACTTATATCCACGCAAACGCGGATCGAAATAGGAGTGGCGAGTAACCGGGAATCCACGCATTTGATAATTGTCGGACCCGTCCAATACAATCATCTCTCCACAGTCATTAATTATGTTCTTTCCGCCATAGTCAGTCGCCAACTTCCAATAGGTTCTATGTTGAACATTTCTATCAAGGAACCCGGCTGTGGCAATAATATGATTCGCTGGGCTGCTCAGAGGATTGAGCTGAGCATCGAATGTCTTGTGTCTGATATACAGCTTATTGCCGTCGGTCAGGAATATACCGGATTTGTATGCCTTGCCACTGTCATCCGGGAATCCGCCGGCAAACGGACCATATACGTGGCTGCGATAAACCACGGCGCCTGTTTTAGGATCCAGGCCATATTGGAATATGCCGCCATCCAGAAAAGAATTTCTTCCGGCAGCAAAATAAACCACCCCATCCTTCACCAGCACACTGCCGCAGACTGGCCAGGCCGATTCCAGTTGGCCGAAGGCACATATCATCTTGTCCGGGAGGCCTTTGAAACACCACGACAAGGTGCCATCGTCGGCCTTGAGGCAATAGACCCATCCGTCTCTCGAGCCGAAGAGGACGAGTCCCTTGTAAAAAGTCGGCGGCGAATCCACCCGGCCACCGGCAACATAGCTCCAGACAACATGTCCGTCGGAGCCGTCCAGTGCGTAGACAGTATGGGTGTCGACATCCGAGACAAAGACCTTGCCATCCTCGACCGTCAACGCACTCGGGTCGGTTAGCTGGAATTGCCAGGATGGCACGAGTCCAGTAGCAGGCACTGAATTTGTAGTTGCTCCGCTTCGCCGGCCATCGTGTCTGTAAGTCGGCCAGTCAGTGGTGGCGCAGGCCGCATCGATAAAACCGTATGCCGGTCCCTTTTCGAGACGGTCGTTTTCTACAACGACAATAGGATCATCGGGATTTGTAATCCCCGGCTCGGTATAAAATGCATTCATGTTTTGAATCATAACTTCGATACTGCACTGACAGGAAAAAGGTGTTGAATAGAGCAATCCGTTACAGGGCAGAACCCCAAAACCACAGGTTCCGCGTGTCCAGAAGTGGGGCAATTCCGTTCCGTCGTCAATACGCAGGAAATCGGCGCCGCCTGTCTTGCTGTTGATGTAATATCGTTCCGTGATGAAGTTCCGGTAGCACCGGTCGTGTCCCATAGGGCCGGTTTTTCGCTGGGTGATTGTCGAAATAAGAGCCCCTGTCCGGGGATCATAGCTTTTGGGCTTACCACTACCGCCCGCCCAGACAACCCCGTCGGCGAAAAAGACGTCGGCGGACTTCTCATAGTTGTTGCTCACGGTTACATTCCACTTATGCGTGCCGTCCGCAAGCGAATAGGCGTGCAGTGCACCGCCCTCCTTTGCGTAAACGGCGTCGTCCGTGAGGACCAACGTGTTGGGAGAGGTGCCGTCTCCGCTCGAAATCGATTTGCTGACGCTCCATTTTTCGCCGCCGGTCGCCGGGTTCAGGCAGAAAAACCCGGTCTTCGTCTGAAAAACAAGAAACGCAGACCGTATGGCAAGCGTGCCGCCAACATAGTTCTGAATATTGCTTTTTCTGAAGAGCTCGGTTCCAGAATCCGCATCAATGGCAACAATGTCGCAAGTCGGATTGGGGATGTCATGGATCTGTGGAGCATAAGCCGCATCGAAACCGCATCCGTCAAACGACGCCGTAGGGTCTGAGCCGCCGAGACTTACTCCCTTGCCGCTGTACGTCTTGACGATGTTGTAGCGTGCGCAGCTCATGCGGTCGCCGATGACAAGATAGAGCACGCCGTCATCGTACGCGAATTCCTGGGTGTTCGTTGTCCCTTCATAGACCTTAATGATCTGGCCGGTGGCGGCATCAAACGCCATTACCGGAGCACTAAGTCCCGGTGTGCAGTACACCGTATCGCCGATGGCCACCAGCCGTCTCTGCAGTTGAACAGCCATATCTTTAATATAGCGGGTAACCGATTCCCAATCCGAAAAATCGTGGGACCAGAGCTTTATCCCGTTGAATGCATCTCGCGCAACGAGTGTGAATTTACCCGGAAGAAACGGATTTTCCACGCGGCCCTTGTCTTCTATGGAAAAAATCCGCCCCTTGGACGATACTACGCTGACGACCGTCGATATGGCCATATGCGATCGGCTCCACACAGGGTCCGTAGTCCACTGAAGATGGCGGGGCGGGCCGACAACAGTGTCGCGTGCCACGGCGTTATTGTCCGGGCCGTGCAGATACTGTTGCCATTCATCGATTGCATCAGGCCATGGCTTGACCGTTATATTCCACCCCGATTTATCGGGGTTCTTGATATAAGCTACACCATTAGGACATAGCACACGCATAACCTCATCCATCGAGATCCCGCCGAGGTCTTCAGAGACCACGAGATTCACGAGATTCTCAATATATGGCAGGCTGTTGTCCGTCCAGTGCTCTACTGAGACCTTACCGTAGATGCCTAATGAGCGAATATACCCACGTGCTTGTTCAATGTTGCTCGGATCGGCATCCAGGCCATGAACCAGGTACTTTTCATTTGCGCGCAGTTCGGCTGTGAGCTTGCCATCACCGCAGCCAACATGCACAACCAACCCACCCTTGACGCCTGTGGCATCAAGGATATCGTCGCCGCCTGCAGCATTGGCCAACCCGGCGAATAGCACGATTACTAAAGAGATAAAGCTTTTCATAATGTTCTCCTTTTCTCAACGACGTCTAATGTTACTACCAAAGCAAACAATTGATCCATCTG
>CAYNKI010000212.1:0-6691 GCA_964397675.1 uncultured Pirellulales bacterium | reverse complement strand
AGTTGTTATAAATGTTTCTTAATACTAATATAACGTCGAGTCTCATGAAACTCGGAAAGGTGACTTGCTCACTATTTGGTAACATGTCGTTGGTCTTTTCTACTTGGTCTTCTTGTCAGCATCAAGCCAGCTATCCCAGAGTACCCCTTTCCTTTTCTGATAGATTTGATAGACTATTGGAGGTGAGACCCTATTGAGGGATAAGTAAGTACGACCAATACTTAGATGAGGACAACAAAAAATGTTAAGCAGACGAGAATTCTTAGGATATGCAGGATTGGCGGCGGCGTCCGTTGTGGTCGGCGAGGGATTTTTAAAGGCTGCGGAAGCAACGCACCATACGAAGCCTAATGTTCTTCTTATTATGTGTGACGACCTTAATGATTACTCAGGAGCATTCAGCGGTCATCCCCAGGCCAGAACTCCCAACATCGATAAACTGGCAAAATCAGGAGCGATTTTTGCCAATGCACACAGCAATTCCCCTGTTTGTTCACCATCCCGTAACAGCTTGTTTACCGGAGTTTATACTCATAGATCAAGAGATTTCGGTTGGACAGCACATTACAAGCAGCCGGTATTGAAGAATTGTAAGACCCTGATGGAGTACTTTAAGGAGAACGGATACCAGGTAGTAGGAAGTGGCAAATTACTTCATCATAACCTGAATAGTCTCTGGGACGAATGGGGGGTCGAAATTAATAATTACGGGCCTTTTGCCTATAATGGCAAAGACCTGGTCGGGCATCCCTCAGTTCCGGAACCTTTCAGAAGCATCGGTGCTGTTGATGGTTCATTTGCACCTTTATCAGATGTTCCCACTTTCCCAGAAAACTCTGTGGGGCCTGATAAGCCTGGTTGGATCTATTCATGGGACAAAGAGGAGTACTTGAACTATATTGATGAGAACAACAGAGACCTTACTCCAGATGAAATGCATGCAGAATGGGCAATTAAAAAAATAAATGAAATGGAAAACCAGGATGAGCAAAAACCTTTCTTTATGGGTGTGGGGTTTGTAAGACCACACACTCCTTTATATGCACCCAAGAGGTTCTTCGATATGTTCCCAATAGACGAAATAGAACTTTCCCTGATCAAAGAAGATGATGCAGAAGATTGTTATTATACAAATGTTTATCCTCTCACCAGGAAGGGACCGAGATATTACAGGCTGCTAAAGGAGTCTTATCCTGATATTGAAACCGGATTAAAGCATTTTCTACAGGCTTACCTGGCTTGTATCGCCTTTGTGGATGAACAGATCGGGGCCGTGATTGATGCATTGAATAACAGCAAATTTAAGGATAACACCATAATCGTTTTTACCAGTGATCATGGTTGGAATATAGGAGAAAAGGAATACTTATTTAAGAATTCGCCCTGGGAAGAAAGTACCCGTGTTCCCCTGATTATCAGAGCGCCGGGAGAATCTAAACCCGGATCAAAGGTGGATCACCCGGTCTCCTTGATTGACATTTACCCAACCCTGGTAGACCTCTGTCACATAGAGGGTAATACGATGAAAAGTGATTCCGGTGCAACGATTGATGGATATAGTCTACGGCCATTTCTGAGAAATCCGGAATTCCAGAACTGGGACGGTCCGGATGGAGCCTTAACTGTTCTGGGTGCAGGCGTCAATAAAGAAGATGTTCTCAAACAAAATTATGCTTACCGTACCAAAAACTGGAGGTACATCCTGTATCGTAATGGAGAAGAAGAACTCTACAACCATCAGAATGACCCCTATGAATGGAATAATCTGGCAGCAGATGAAAAATATGCTGAAAAGAAACAAGAATTGAAGGATCAGATGATGAATATTGTAAGAAAGGATTTGCTGCGGAGAAGCTTATGAAAAGACCCCTAAGTTTGAGCACATTGGGCTTGATTCCTGGAGTCTCAGAGGATATAATGAGTTCTTGATTTGTCAAGTGGTTAGCAAAAGGATTTGAGACCTTTTGAAATGCACATAAATGGATGCACCCAACGGGAAGGTGAAACGGAAATAGAAGAATTCAATCCTATCTTATTTTCGAGTGAAATGAAATGTTGAACAGACGCGACTTTCTGAGACTCATTGGCTCAACAGCCGCCATCGCTGTAGCTACACCAGCTTTCTCAAAAAGACAAAGCAAACCCAACCTTCTGATAATTCACACCGATGAACACAATTTCCGTACCCTTGGCTGCTATCGCAAGCACCTTCCCGAAGCCCAAGCCTACGTTTGGGGTAAAGACGCCGTCGTCACCACGCCCAACATCGACTGGCTTGCCGACAACGGTGCTATATGCACAAAGTTTTACGCTACAACTCCGGTTTGCTCCCCTTCACGCTCGGCGTTTGTTTCAGGTCGCTACCCTCAGAACACGCCGGTAACAACCAACGGGATTCCACTGAATGACGATGTTGTTACCTTCGCTGAAATTCTTCGGAGGCAAGGTTACACTACCGGCTACGCAGGAAAATGGCATCTGGATGGCCAAGGCAAACCACAATGGGCTCCGAAGCGTAAGTTCGGTTTTGCCGACAACCGCTATATGTTCAACCGGGGACACTGGAAGCAGCTTGAGGATACACCCTCCGGTGCCCGAGTCAAAGCACGAAACGAAAAAGGAATGCCCTCCTATGATGTTAAAGGCGCCGACGAAAAGTCTTTCACCACAGACTTCCTGGCGGATAAGACCGTTGACTTCATAAAAGGCCACAAGAACGAACCCTTCTGCTTTATGGTCAGCATCCCCGACCCCCATGGCCCGAACACTGTCCGCCCACCGTACGATACAATGTTCGATGATTTAGAGATCAGCGCACCGGCAACCTTCTTCAAGCCCGATGAAAGTGTTCCAGGCTGGGGCAGAAAACAGAAGAAGAGCTTTACCGGTGCATATATAGCTAAGTATTTCGGTATGGTAAAGTGCGTCGATGACAACGTCGGAAAGATCCTTGATGTCTTGCGTGCCAATCAACTGATTGATAACACTATCGTTATCTTTACATCCGACCACGGTGATATGTGCGGCGAACATGCACGGGACAATAAGGGTGTCCCTTACGAATCCTCAGCGAAGATTCCCTTTGTTCTTTACTATCCGAACAAAGTCAAAGCGGGAACCGTTATCAATCGCTTGCTTGGCTGTGTTGACTTCCTCCCCACCATAATCAACCTGATGGGATTCCGGACGGCGGGCAAGGAACAAGGCAGCGATGCCTCCGAACTCTTCACCAAAGCAGGCCCGGCAAAAAGATGGAAGGATATCACTTTCATGCGTGGAACCGGTAAGGGCGACAGCGTAAATTGGCTCGCCGCCGTCACGGCCCGCTACAAGCTCGTATTCTCACCAGAGGATGAACCCTGGCTCTTCGATCTCGAAAAGGACCCCGACGAATTGACCAACTTTCTCCATGACCCGGTTTATCGCCGGACCGTCCGTCTCATTGCCAAAGATATGATTGCATATTGCCGCACATACAACGACCATTACGGCAGCGACCCCAAGATCAAATCCGACCTTGTCTGGGCCGCTGAAGGCACCGGCAAATACGTTACAGCGGTGACCGCTAAGAGGCCACGTACCGACAACAAAACACGGGATAGGAAGGAACTCAAAACCAAACGCACGAGAAATAAAAAGATAAATTATGGAGGTGAAAAATGAATAGACGTGATTTTCTGAAAACTTTGGGATTAACTGCTGCTTCCGTTCTAACCGTAGCTCCGTTTGCTCAAGCCGCTGGAGCTAAAAAACAAAACCTAAATATCCTGTTCTTCACCGCTGATGACCTCCACTGTGATTCCCTTGGCTGTTTCGGGGGTAAAGTGCCCGGACTTACTCCGAACCTTGATTCTTTTGCATCCAAAGCCATGAGATTTGAAAACGCACACGTTACCGTCGCTATCTGTCAGCCAAGTCGAGGCGTCCTCGGAACGGGCCTTTACGGGCACAACAGTGGTATCATGGGATTCATGCACACCGACCGTGACATACCAACAATCATGAAAACCTTGAGAGATGCCGGCTACCTGACTGGCGTCCTCGGCAAAGTAAACCACTCAACGCCAAAAGCCAACTACAAATGGGATTTCGTCCATGACCAGAACGAACTCGGAAACGGTCGCGATCCGGATATCTATTATAGTTACTGCAAGGAATTTCTTACAAGATGCCGTCGCGAGAAGAGGCCGTTCTACTTCATGGTCAACTCTCACGATCCGCACCGCCCATATCATATTCCCGGCAAACCCATCAAGGATGCGAAAGAACCCTCAAAAATATATAATCCCGATGACGTAGCGGTTCCGGGTTTCGTTCCCGACCTGCCGGGTGTCCGCAAAGAACTCAGCTACTACCTGAATTCGGTTCGCCGTCTCGATGATACCTTCGGCAGGACAATGCAGGCCCTGAAGGAATCGGATTTCGAACAAAACACACTCGTGATGTTCATCTCTGATAACGGCATCGCCATACCATTTGCAAAATGCAACGCTTACCTTGCCAGCACACGTACCCCGTGGATCGTTCGTTGGCCGGGTGTCGTAAAACAAGGAGCCATCGACAAACGACATTTCATCTCAGGAATTGACTTCTTCCCAACGGTGCTCGAAGCGGTAGGTTTGCCCATCCCAAAGGGACTTGATGGTTTCTCCTTCCTACCCTTGCTGAAAGGCGGGAAGCAATCAGGCCGCGACAAGGTCTTCACGCAGATAGACATGAAAGCAGGTGGAGACGCCGTCCCAATGCGATGCGTTCAGGACAAACGCTTCGGCTACATCTTTAGCCCATGGAGCGATGGCAAATTCTACTACCGAAACAACAACGAAGGGCTTACAATGAAGGCCATGGTCGAAGCTGCAGAAACCGACCTTTACGTCGCACAGCGCGTCAAAATGTTCCGATACCGTGCTGCCGAGGAGCTTTATGATCTCAAGAACGACCCCGATTGCCTCAATAACCTTGTGGACAAATCTGACTATACAAACGACCTCAAGAAAATGCAGAGCCAGTTGCATAACTGGATGAAGGAAACTCATGACCCACTCCTGCCGGCCTTTGAAAATCGCAAGTCACTCGAAAAGATGAAATCCACTCTCATCAACATTTATGGCGATAACTACGTAAAAGCCGCACAGGGCCGAAAAAAATCTCGCAAAGTAACAAAAAGAAAAAGGGAAAATAAAAAAAGGTAACAGAAAACGTTCTTCTAATCTTTGACAAAAGGAGCGATTAAATGAAAAGACGTGAATTCTTAAAAATGGCGGCGATGGGAGCTTTGGCGAGTATGGGCGGAGTTTCATTCGGTGCCCGGAAAACGACGAAGCCAAACTTCCTTTTTGTTATTGCCGATGACTGCACTTTTCGGGACATAGGCTGCTATGGTGGACAGGCCTATACTCCGAACATAGACAAACTCACATCTGAAGGGATGCGTTTTACACAGTGTTTCCAGGCAGCGCCAATGTGTTCACCGACGCGGCACAACATCTATACCGGTCTCTACCCGGTAAAGAGCGGCGCCTATCCCAACCATACTTTTGCCAAGGACGGCACGAAGAGTGTCGTTCACTATCTGAAGCCGCTCGGCTACCGTGTGGCGCTGAGTGGTAAAAGGCATATCAATCCACCGGATGTGTTCCCATTTGAGTATTCGGGCAAAGGAAATAATCCCGACTTCGAGGCCATCGATACGTTCATAGGCAAGTGCAAAGAAAGCGGAACTCCTTTCTGCATTTTCGCCTGCTCCAACGAACCGCATTCGCCGTGGAACAAAGGCGATGCCTCACGCTACGACGCGGCTAAATTGAAACTACCGCCCTACTTTGTGGATACTGAGCAGACGCGAGAGAACATGACAAGGTATCTGGCTGAAATCACGTATTATGATGGACAGGTTGGCCAAGCCCTTGCACTGCTGGACAAATATGGCCTCGCAGACAATACATTAGTGATAGTAGTCAGCGAGCAGGGCTCGAGTTTTCCCTTTGGAAAGTGGACGTGTTATGACACTGGACTGCAGTCTGCTTTTATCGCCCGTTGGCCCGGCAAGATCAAGCCCGGCACGGTCAGCAATGCATTGATCGAATACGTGGACGTCTTGCCGACATATATAAAGGCCGCTGGCGGCACGCCACCATCGGTACTTGACGGCAAGAGTTTGTTGCCGGTACTGTTGGGCAAGACGAAGGAACATAAGGAATACGTCTTCGGCGAGATGACGACTCGCGGTATTAACAACGGCTCCGAGCATTTCGGTATTCGTTCGATCCGTTCGCGCAGATTCAAATATGTCTGGAACTTCACACCGGAAACAAAATTCCAGAATGCCTGTGTTAATTCGAGCATCTTTAAGTCCTGGCAAGACAAGGCGGCAAGCGACTCCGATGCTGCCGACAAGGTTCGCCGCTACGAACACAGGCCGGCAGAAGAACTCTATGATGTTACCAAGGACCAATACGAGTGGAACAACCTGGCCGACGACGATAGATATGCAGAAGTCAAAGCAGAATTACGCAGGCGTCTGCTCCAATGGATGCAGGAAATGGGCGACAAGGGCCAGCAGACCGAACTGGAAGCATTCGAGCACCAAACCAGAAACAGGAACAGGAAGACTCAAGGAACGGACCAGAACCGGACTCGGGAAATCCGACTGTCCGGGATCGCAGGGAGGCTTGCGGAAACGTGAGCTATG
>CAYNKI010000211.1:0-6699 GCA_964397675.1 uncultured Pirellulales bacterium | reverse complement strand
AAAGATGAAAACGACAAGAATCTTAGCAATTTTGGTTTTGGTATTGGTGGTGGGTTTGCCTGCGGGCGTCGCGAACGCGGATTTCACCTTCGGCACTCCCACAAATCTCGGCCCAACTGTCAACAGCACGGCTGACGAATGGGGCCCGAGCATATCCGCTGATGGCCTGTCGCTGTACTTCTCCGGCCCTCGGCCCGGCGGATATGGTAGCTGGGACATTTGGGAAACCACGCGAGATACGATAGACGATGACTGGGGCGAACCCACGAATCTGGGCCCAAAGGTCAACAGTCCGCAGGGTGATAGCGATCCGAGCATCTCAGCCGACGGCCTGTCGCTCTTCTTCGCCTCCAAGCGGCCTGGTGGGTACGGTGTCAAAGACATCTGGGTGTCAACACGCCAGACAAAAGACGCCGACTGGGGTACGCCGGTGAATCTTGGCCCAACGGTCAACTCGGCATATCGTGAGGATGAGCCGAGCATCTCGGCCTACGGCTCTACCCTCTACTTCATCTCCACACGGCCCGGTGGTTTGGGTGGTTACGACCTATGGGTGACGACGTGGGCAACGATAAATGAACCCTGGGGACCTCCGGTCAATCTTGGGGCAGTTGTTAACAGTTCGACTTGGGACGGTGTCCCCTGTATCTCGGCCGACGGTCTGTTGCTCTTCTTCCATTCTAATCGGTCCGGCGGGTACGGTGGTGGCGACCTATGGGTGACGAGACGGGCAACGATAAATGACCCCTGGGGAGAACCAGTAAATCTCGGGCCACCTGTCAACAGTTCGGCTTACGAAACCTGCGCGAGCATCTCGGCCGACGGCCTCTTTCTCTACTTCTGTTCAGATCGACCTGGAGGGCTCGGGGGAACATGGGGCGATATATACCAGGCGCCAATTATCCCCATCGTTGACTTTAACGGCGATGGAATTGTCGACTCTGCCGACATGTGCATCATGGTTGACCACTGGGGCGAAGATTACCCCTTATGTGATATCGGCCCGATGCCCTGGGGTGACGGCATAGTAGATGTCCAGGACCTGATCATCCTGGCTGAGTATTTGTTCACATATCCTGGCGCTGTGGCGCACTGGAAGCTTGATGAGACAGAAGGCGACATAGCTTTCGACAGCACCGGTGTGAACGATTCCGTTGTGTTTGGTGATGCCGTCTGGCAGCCTGATGGTGGTATGGTAGACGGTGCGCTTCAGTTCAACGGGATTGATGATTATGTCAGCACGCCCTTTGTTTTGGACCCAGTGGCAGGAAACTTCAGCGTTTTTGGCTGGATTAACGGCGGCGGGCCAGGGCAAGTTGTCCTTTCTCAGGCCGATGGTATGAATTGGCTAATGTTGGATCCCACAAATGGAATGCTTATGACGGAGCTTAGGTCTATCAGCGGACGGACTGCCCAACCGCCGTTGTTATCACAGACACTGATCACTGATGGCGTCTGGCATCGTATCGGATTTGTGTGTGATAGCACTCATCGAATGCTCTATGTTGATGATGTCGAAGTAGCCAAAGATACGCATCTTCTTTTAGAAAGTTCAGAAGGCGGTCTGTATTTTGGTGCCGACAGCACCCTTGAACCTGCCAGTTTCTTCTCCGGCCTGATTGATGACGTTCGCATCTACAACCGGGCGATAATACCATAAAGGCTGATTTCTTGGCCACACACCAGAGAGGGCTGGCATGCTGCGGTGCTATCAGCCCTCGTTACTTGTAGCTCACGCAGCATCCTCCCCTCGAACCACATACTTCCTATTATTCTCAATAGCTCTATCGGTTTGCTCGGAAACATCTTGTACGTATCTTGTTGCCATCGTTAAGTCAACATGACCGAGAAGTCTCTGAACTGCAAATGGATCTCCTGACCTCGCTGTCATCGTGGCAGCGGTTCTACGAAGAGAGTAGAAGCCCGTTCCTTTCGGCACATGCATTCTAACCTTCTTCATAAGTCTCGAAAATGTCGGCGTTATCCGATTTACGGACATATATTCTCGCTCTCCATTGCTCTTGGTTTTGACCACAGTCGTAACCCAGGGATGCCCCTCTGATGTATAGAATACTAATTGTCCTGATCTGGGCAGTTTTTTCAGCGCCTGTATTGTCTCGGGCCATAATGGGAAATCTCTCCGAACTCCTGTCTTGTTCCTTGGAAGTTTGATCCTGCCATTCTTAAAATCCAGGTCTTTCCATTTTAACCTACCACAATCTGTACATCCAAATGCGCAATTTAAACCTAACCATATCATGGCCTTCATCTTCACATCTGCAGCAGACAGCAGTTTCTTAATCTGCTGCGAGTTGAACGTGTACATTTTCTTGTGAACGACCCTGCCTTTTGAGATGGCATCAATATTTGGGATAGTCTCAAGAACATCGTTTCTTCTTGCCCAGTGAAACATAGCTTTAATGTGACTGATATTTAGATTCAATCGATTAGCTGAGGGATAATGATTCTGGAGCTTTCTCTTGTAGTTCTGCAAATCCAAAGTTGAGATGCATTCTATCTTGCAACCTTGCCCAAGGAAGGACATTAGTCTATTCAGGTTGCCGATCTGATCGCTATAGTGTTTTGGAGATAAAGCTCTTGCAAGGACTCTTGAGTGCTGATACTGCAAATAAAGATCGCACAGCTGTCTCAAGGTCATTTTGCCATTGGAGGTTTTCTGCAGTAAGCTTTGAGCTCCGTGCAAATAGGTCGCCTGCATGAACGGTACTGCGTAGCGGTATCATCACATCAGGGTTTACTTCACGCAGAACGTTCAAGTCACGGGTGATCGTACGCGGGGACACGAAGAACACTCGGTAAGCCAAGTCTTCACGGGTTAGCAAAGCACCTTGGCTCAAAGCTTCCTGGCAAAGATCGAGGATGCGAGCCTGTCGAAAACCAGCAGCTCCCTGCTCCTGTAAAATCCGATCATCTCCAGGTCCACGGTGTATTGTCAGGCAAACACTTTGTTTTTCGCAATCAACCACAGGTTTGCCTGCCGGCTCATCGGCGCTGACAGCAATTAGAGTAACTTTGCCCGGTGGTGCCTTAACGGATTGTTCATCGAGAAAAGGAAAGTATACTTCTTTGGCTACCTCAAGAACTGCTTCCGATTCGAACGGTGAACAGTTTAGCCCGTTCTGAATCTCGTTGAGAAACCTGGCATCCAGAGTTTTTGAATTCAATCGCCGAAGCGTTTCTTTCTTCTTGTTTCGTACTCCCATAAGGGACTCCTTTCTGACAACATGTTTTTCACATATCATAACACATGACCGGTGAGACATATGTCAGGAAGGTATATCCGAGTGTCAAAAACAAAGCCAGCTTATAACTAACTACAAAATATAGCTTTATGTTTTGCTTTTTTTAACACTTTCACGCTTGTCACCATTTTGATACTGATTTGCCCCTATCTCACCGTTCTTTCTCGCTTGATTCGCACCCCTATATTTACGATACAATAGATATTATGAAAAAGGTTTGGGTTTACAAACGGAAAAATATCAAAGGCTGTTGGGTTGGCTGGTACGAAAGCGGAAAGCGAAAAGCGAAGGCTTTGCCCAGCAAAGATTTGGCAGATCATTTCAAGCATATTAAATATACTCAATTGAACTCTGATGTATTCACGGGTGTTGTGACAGCAGACTGGCAACAAATGGTCGAAGAATATAGGGAAACTAAAAAAGTCCAAGGTGTCACTGAAGGAACACTTTATGAAATTGCATTGTTCCTGAGAAACTTTGAGCGGCTTGTAGGGAAATGTAGTTCAAAACAAATCACCCAAAATGTCATCGACAAGTTCATACTCCAAAGAGGTAATGAGGTAAAACGACCAACGCTTAACAAGGACATCAGAAACTTGAAAACATTTGTCAACTGGTGTAGAGAAAACAGGTACTTGAATGGAAATCTGAAAATTAAGGAACTGAAAGAAGACGAAAGGCCGGTTAAATCGCTTAATGATATTCAGATAAAAAACCTGTTGAAAACGGCAGAGCATCATAGGCCAATGAAAATAAGAATCTTGTTGGCTTTAGGCACGGGCCTCAGACGTGGTGATATCGATTCGCTAAGAGTAAGTGACCTTGACTTCATTCGAAACTGTATAACAACGATGAGCAGGAAAACTGGAAAAAGCATGGGTTCTCGTCCAGCACCTGCTCCTATGATGAAGGAGCTAAGGAAATATGTTTCGGAACTGGATTCTGAACAAGATAAACTGTTCATCAATAATTTGAGCCACAAAAAATGGAGAAAGATTTGTGAACTTGCTGGATTAGCCGACTTGAAATTTCACGATTTACGCAAGACTTTTGGCTCGACGCTTGCCCAGAATGGCGTGTCCACAGCCGTTACGCAGCGACTTTTAGAGCACTCTTCGTCAACACTTACAGATAAAATTTATACAAATGTCGACCCTGTGCTCCGGCAATCTGTGGAACAGTTGCCGATAGAAAAATGGTTGTGTGAATAATATTTAAGCTATTTTCTTTAAACGACTTATATCGGCAAATTGCCAAATTGCCATTGCTTCCCCAATTTATTAAAGGAAGAGCTTCGAATTGACCGATACTATACTTTTCATAACAAAACAGCTACAGTCAGAAAAGAATACTCTTTTTCAACAGTTAAAAACCTCGGCGAGGCAGCATGGTCCCACCGGTCTCCCCCCAGCCGGTCCCATCACCTCGCCTTTTTTATTTTATCAGCCTTCTCCGAGGCTAAACCTTCCAAATTGGTGATAAAGCAGGTTTTGTCTGTCCAAAAATTTAGTTGCACTATTGTTTTTACCCCCTATAATCCGATATATAATTATAAATAAGGATAAATATGGCGGGGAATAGGTATAGTGCTGATGTGCCAGATACCTATGTGTCGAAAGAAGGATAGCTTTGGGGCGGTACTTGGGGGCACATAGAAGGGGGAATCCAACGCCAGATTTTTTGCAGTTTCCCTCGAATGTTCTGCTTGGTCTGTCATGGATTAGTGAAGTCCTTCTTTTTGGAAAATAATTTACTTTTTTAGGGGGGATCTTTACACGGATGCTGAGCAGAAGCCACCAATCCGGCAGAAAAACTGGGATCGATATCTTAGGCGATGTCCCCTGGGGTACACATCTTTGTCTGTTCTGCGAAACCGAACAGGATTTGATTGATATTCTGGTTCCCTACTTTAAGGCTGGCTTGGAAAGCAACGAGTTCTGTATGTGGGTAACTTCGGAGCCTCTTAACGAAAAAAAGGCTAAGGACGCTTTGAGGGCTGCTATTCCTGACTTTGATCGATACTTGGAAACAGTCCAGATAGAAATCGTCCCGCATGATCAATGGTATCTCCAAAACGGCAAGGTTAATCTCGATCGAGTCCTCAACAGTTGGATTGACAAGCTTAATCAGGCACTTTCCGCCGGTTTTGCTGGTATGAGAGTAACAGGCAACACCACCTGGCTCGAAAAAGTAGATTGGAAGAATTTCTGTGATTATGAAAGACAAGTAAATAACGTTATCGGCAAATATCAGTTGATAGCGATTTGTACCTATTCTTTAGATAGATGTGGGGCAACTGAAGTCGTGGATGTGGTCAACAGCCATAGATATGCACTTATTAGACGAGAAGGCAAATGGGAGGTTATTGAGAACGCTGAGTACAAGAAGGCCAAGAATGATTTGGAGAAATCAGAAGAAAAATACAGAAGCTTGGCCGAAAACCTCAATGAGTTGGTTTACCGTGCGAACCCTAAGACTATAGTGGCCACATATGTCAATAGGGCCATCGAAAAAATTTACGGTTATACCGTAGATGAATGGCTTAAAAACCCAAATTTATGGGTAGATACAATTCATCCAGATGATGCGAAAAGAGTACTTGCAGAATTCACAAAAGCCCAAAAAGAGGTGAAAAATGGCGTTCTTGAATATCGCATCATAAGGCAAGATAAAGCTGTGCGCTGGGTACAAGACCGCTTCAATTGGGAGAAAGACCAACAGGGTAAAGTAATCTCAATGAACGGTTTGATGTATGACATCACCAAGCGGAAGAAATCTGAAGAGGCATTAAAAGTAAGTGAGAACAAATATAGAACGGTTTTAGAAAACCTTCCTCAAAAAGTTTATCTTAAGGACAAGAACTCCGTTTATATATCCTGCAATGAGAATTATGCTGCGGATTTAAAAATCAAGGCTGCAGAGATTACAGGAAAAACAGATTACGATTTCTTCCCTAAAGAATTAGCGGAAAAATACAGGGCTGATGACAAAAGAATCATGAAATCCGGCAAAACAGAAGATATTAACGAGAAATACATTCAGAACGGACGAGAACTGGTTATTCATACAGTTAAGACACCTGTCAGAGACGAACAAGGTAATGTTGCAGGGATATTAAGCATTTTCTGGGACATCACCGCACAAAGGCAGGCTCAAAAAAGATTGCTGGCTTATCAAAAACGGCTTCGAGACCTTGCTTCAGAAATGTCGCTAACTGAAGAACGCGAACGCAAGCGTCTTGCAATTGAATTGCATGATCAGGTTACACAAAATTTAATTTTGTTCAAAATCAACTTGGGTGAATTATGTAAAAAAGATCTGCCGGCAAAATTGATTATACCCCTGGATGAAATCTATAAGCATCTCGACCAGATAATTGGCGATATGCGTTCTTTGACATTCGATCTGGGTTCTCCCACCTTGTATGAACTGGGTC
>CAYNKI010000210.1:0-6753 GCA_964397675.1 uncultured Pirellulales bacterium | reverse complement strand
GCAAGGAGATTGCCACGTCGCTGCGCTCCTCGCAATGACACTCCGTGTCACTTTAATTAACTTTAGGCACTTACTACTCTGCGAAGTACGAATTAGATCACTTTAGGCACTTTTTTGCTACCAAATCTGCATAGCTTTCCACGATGTGCGGCAAATTTGCCAGCCCTAAATTCTTTTGCACTTCGCTGATTTTTTTATCGTCAGGCCCTTCTATTTCCACAAAATTGCCTAATAATGGTAACTCATCCAGCGCGACAACACAGCCACCAAGTTGCCAAACTCGACGCTTTTTTTCAACAACCAGTGCTTTTTCATATCCCAAAGCTAAAATTAATTTTTCAGCCGATTCAGCATCCTTGATTTCAATTTCTATTTCTTGCCTTTTCTTAAAGTTATCTTTAGACTTGGGACCTTTATAGGTTAAAAGGAGCTTTTCAATCTTTTCTGTCACCTGCCGTCTCAGCCGAAGTGCCTTGTCACTGTTTTTCAATGTGGAGTCAGCAGCATCAAAATAGCAGTCCGTTTGCAACTGCTCAGCTAAAAATTCTGCACCGAGTTCGACTAATTTCTCTGCTATCTCCTTCAGCAAGTCAACCTTTAGCTTTGCTTCAATTTCTGTACACATCGATATTCATGATTAAGTGATTATGCTTACTATCCTCGGTTTAGCGACGATAATTTTCTTTGCCGGTCTTCCCCCCATAGCGGCTTTCACTTTTGCGCTATTTTGTGCTTCAGCTTCTATAAGTTTTTCGTCTGCATCAGCAGAAATAATTATCCTGTCTTTTATTTTGCCATTTACCTGCACTGCCAATTCAATCTCTTTTTCTTTGACAAGCTCACTGTCATATTCTGGCCAGTATTCATAAGCCAGACTATCTGAATGGCCTAATCTCTGCCAGAGCTCTTCAGCAATGTGCGGTGCGAATGGTGCGAGAATCAGGATGAATTTTTCAACAACCGATTTTATTGATAATTGGTTATTGACCATTGATTTCTCTGTGTTCTCTGTGGCCTCTGTGGCTAATTTTTTATTAAGGTGATTTACAAAAATCATCATCGCACTGATAGCCGTATTAAAGTTAAACGTTTCGATGTCGTCACCAACTTTTTTTATTGTTTGATGCAACAATCTGAGTGTCGCCTCATCAGCTTGTGCCTCTTTTACCACCTCGCTAAGTTCACCGCTATCCTCTTCAACAATCATTCGCCAGGTCTTATGCAGAAACCGGTGCACGCCTTGTACTCCCTGCATACTCCACGGCTTTATCGCCTCTAAAGGCCCCATGAACATCTCATAAAGCCGCATCGAATCGGCACCGTAATCAGTGACGACCTTATCAGGATTGATTACATTACCGCGGGATTTGCTCATCTTTTGGCCATCTTCACCTAAAATCATTCCCTGATTGACGAGCTTAGCAAACGGCTCTTTAGATTGACAATAGCCCAAATCGTAAAGAAGCTTATGCCAGAATCGCGCATACAAAAGGTGCAGCACCGCATGTTCAGCTCCGCCAATATACAAATCGACCGGCATCCAATACTTTTCCTTTTGCCGGTCCCAGCACTGCTGATTATTATTCGGGTCAAGGTACCGCAAATAATACCAACAGCTTCCAGCCCATTGAGGCATAGTATTTGTTTCACGTTTGGCTTTTGAGCCGTCAGTCAATGTCACGTCAACCCAGTCACTAATATTGGCTAACGGCGATTCACCCGTCCCTGGAGGTTTATAATTCTCGACCTCCGGCAGCTCTAAAGGCAAATCTTCTTCCGAAAGTCCAATAATGCCTCCATCTTCGGCCCGTCCTGAGCCGGGTCGAAGGATATGCAAAATCGGAAAAGCCAGTCACGTAGTTTATAGTTTACAGCTTTTTTGCCTAAGCCTTTTTGTTTGAGCCATTCTGTGATTTTCTCTTTGAACTGTTCTGTCGAAAGACCATCGAACTGTCCACTATTAATTGCCCTGCCGTCCCCCGCAAAACATAGCTTTCCCTGTTTGACCAACTCTGCTTGTTCGCTATCCGGCGGTTCAACTACAGGGACTATTGGCAGGCTAAATTTAGTTGCAAACTCAAAGTCACGCTCATCATGCGCGGGAACCGCCATAATTGCACCAGTGCCGTAGCTTATCAGGACATAATCGCTTATCCAGATTGGTATTTTTTCGTTGTTAACCGGATTTATTGCGTAAGCACCGGTGAAGACCCCTGTCTTTTCCTTTGCCAAATCGGTACGGTCAAGATCACTTTTAGTAGCTGCAAGCTGACAGTAATTCTGAACCTCCTCTTTATGCTCATTGGTTGTTATAACGTCAACCAGTTTATGCTCAGGTGCCATTACCATATAAGTTGCACCGAATAGAGTATCCGGCCGAGTTGTAAATACCCAAATCTGCATTCCCGCGGAGCGGGGGCCCTCCTCGTCAAATCCATCCACCTTAAAATTCACTTCTGCACCAACGCTTTTACCGATCCAGTCATGCTGGAGCTTTTTTATAGATTCCGGCCAATCTACTTCTTTTAAATCTTCAAGCAATCTTTCAGCATATTTTGTTATCCGCAGCATCCATTGTCTCATCGGTTTTCTCACTACCGGATGTCCGCCGCGTTCACTAAGCCCCCCCACTACTTCTTCATTGGCCAGAACCGTCCCCAGTGCCGGACACCAGTTCACCAGCACTTCCGCCTCATAAGCAAGCCGATGGTCGTCCATGTACTTTTGTTTCTCGGCCTCATTTAAACCAACGGGAATCGGTAGCTCTTCGATCGGCTTAGCTCTTTGTTCGGTCTCATCAAAGTAACTATTGAAGAATTTCAAGAAAATCCATTGCGTCCACTTATAGTAATTGGGGTCGGTAGTGTTGACCTCTCGATCCCAGTCATAGCTAAATCCCAGCGACTTCGTTTGCCGGCGCATATTATCAATATTTTTTTTCGTTGTCTCTTCAGGTTTTGTGCCAGTCTGGATAGCGTGCTGCTCAGCCGGCAAACCAAACGCGTCCCATCCAAAAGGATGAAGGACATTGAAACCTTTCATTCGCTTATAGCGAGCAACAATGTCGCTTGCTGTATAACCTTCAGGGTGACCGACATGCAAACCGGCAGCACTGGGATAGGGAAACATATCGAGCACATAATATTTAGGCTTGGAATCATCACAGTCATTTGCTTTGAATATTTTGTGGCCTTCCCAAAACTTTTGCCATTTCTTTTCAATTTCGCCGAATTTATAAAGCCCTTTCTTAGAACACATCTATTTTTACGCTCCTTAGAAACAAAATTTTACATCTCTCATATAATATAAAGTAAATAGCTTGGAAAATCTACTAAAATTAATCATCCATTAGTTAGAGAAAACTTTGGCCAGTTTCATGTTGACATAAAATAAATATAAACATAATTTGATATAAAAAGTCATGGATTCTGTCCGATATGCAATGTCAGAAGGAGGTGACAGAAAGATTGTCAGAGAAATCTTATTTTTTAAAGGAGCCAAATTGTGAGTAATTTAATAAATCGACGAGAGTTTTTGGGGGCAGGTGCGGCAGGAGCCGGAGCTATTCTGTTAGCTGGTCAGTTTGGCTGCCATTCCATGATGGCCAGCAAGCATGAAGAATGGCTACCTAAGATGCCAGATTTAAAAATCTACAAGGTTTATGTGGGCAGGACCGGCGGGATTTACTTGTCCAGGCCAACCGATGAGATTGCCAAGTTCGAACAATACCTTGCCAAGCTCGAGCACCAAATCGGCGACGTCAAGTTCGTAGGCGGCGATTTGGTTCCTCCAGCCGATGTAAACAAAGTAGTGGCCAAGCTGCGTGACACGGATGGCGTGTTGCTATTTCATCTTTCCGGCCATGGTGGCGGCGCACCGAAGAAGGCGATGGATCAAATCATCAATGTAGGACTGCCCACAGCGGTCTTCTCTCAACCGTTTAGCGGACACGGCTGGATGTATTTCCCTCAGTGGCAAAAGGCAGACAAGAAGGTTATACTGCTGCCCAGCAGTGACTGGGGCGAAATCGACCAGGTAGTGGCACTAATGAGAGTGGCACCACGGCTGCGGCAGACACGCATCATCGTCGTTGGCAGACCTAAAGGAACAGATGCAGCCTGCTCTGCTGAGCAAGTCAAAGAACGTTTGGGGACAGAAATAATCCCGGTTAGCAATGAGCAGGTCATGGAGGCCCACAAGGCTGTCGATTTGAAGGCTGCAGAGGCTGAAGCCGAGCGATATTGGATCAGTAAGGCTAAGAATATCGTCGAACCCACCAGGCAAGAAATTATCAACTCGGTACGGTTGTACCTGGCGATGAAGAACATGATGCTCACCGAACGCGCGCAGGCCACTACCAGCTCACATTGCATGGGCCGACCAGCCAAATGCTGCCTGACGTACAGTAAGCTAAACGACCTGGGTCTTGTCGGTGCCTGTGAAGGGGATATGGATTCGACGCTTACCATGCTGATATTCGGTTACGCTTTCGGAATACCTGGCTTCATCAGCGACCCGGTCTTCGACACTTCCAGCAATGCCTTAATTCACTTTCACTGTACATCGGCAACCAAGATGGACGGCCCTGCCGGTAATCGTCTGCCGTTCACTATCCGCACGCAGAGCGATAGCGAGCAAGGAGTATCGCTGGATGTGGAAAATCGAATTGGACAAACTGTCACCTGTGCCAAGTTTATCAATCTCGACACTATGTTGATCTCCACCGGAAAGATATTCAAGGTCACCCATGACGAACTCGGCTGCCGTACACAGTTTTGGACTAAGGTGACCGATGCTCGCAAGATGTTTCATAACTGGGGTGCCGGTATACTTAAAGGCGGGACGATGACGCTGCTCCACCGCGACGTCTTTTATGGCGACCACCTGCAAAACATCAAGAACCTGAGCGTCCTGATGGGATTTAAGGTCGTCGAAGAAGGATAACCTTTGAGTTGGACCAACGCAACTACGGAACCTGCAAGACAATATAGGAGAGATATGACGCCAAGAACCCTGCTGATAAATCCGCCAATCTATGACTTTTCTGCTTATGATTTTTGGCTTAAGCCCTATGGCCTATTGAGTGTCGCAGGGTATTTACGGGGTAAAGCTGATTTTAGACTCTTCGATTATCTTGACCGCCTGCATCCCTTTATGGCAAAGCAAAAGGCGCTCGAATCCAACCAATGGGGCCGCGGGCGATTTTATTGTGAAATAATCCCGAATCCGCCCTGCTTAGAGGCAATCCCACGGCATTTTCGACGATTTGGTTTGCCCCGCGTTATGTTCGATGATTTTCTGGAACGAGAAGGACCATTCGATTTTGCTCTTATTCAAACAACAATGACTTACTGGTATCAAGGCGTTAAAGAAGTTATAGAAGATATTCGTAAGACTCAACCACAAACAAAAATTATACTCGGCGGCAATTACGTGACACTCTGCAGCAGTCACGCAGAAAAATTGGGAGCAGATTTTTTAGTGCCAGGTACAAATCTTGAGCCGCTTTGCAAATTTCTGGGAATCACGCCGGACTTGAAGCAACCTGCCTTGTGGGAAGCTTATGAAAGACTGAAGGTTGGAGTTCTGAAACTCAGTGACGGCTGTCCCTTTAACTGCACCTACTGCTCTGTGCCTAATGTTTACGGTAAATTCAAACCTCGGCCATTAGAACGCTCCTTAGCTGAGTTAGAGCTATTAGCGAATCGTGAAGTGAAAAATATCGCTTTCTATGATGACGCTTTGCTGTTTCAGGCTGAAAATGTCTTGATGCCTTTTTTGGATGAGGTCAAAAAGCGCAAGATAAAAATAAATTTTCATACCCCGAATGGCCTTCACACTCGATTTATTAACAAGGAATTAGCTGGGTTGATGGTGCAGGCCGGCTTTAAGACTTTCTACCCGGGCTTTGAAAGTGCTTCTTTACAATGGCAGCAACGCACCGGGGCAAAAACCTCTTGTGACGAGCTGGCGCAGGCCGTCAAATACCTTATCTCCGCGGGAGCTGAGCCTGCGAGCATCACCGCGTATCAAATCCTGGGCCATCCTCATATTGATATTCAGCAGCTTGAAGATTCAATGCGTTTTGTCGCCAGCTTAGGAATTCGCGGAATGTTAGCCGATTTTTCGCCGATTCCCGGAACGCCGGACGGCGAATTTTGCCGAAAATGGGTGGACATGGATGAGCCATTGATGCACAATAAGACCGCCTTTCCGATTATCCTGCTCGGCTTTGATGAAACAAACCGGTTAAAAGGCCTGCAGCGGAGATTGAATCGAGCATTATCCGGTAACAGGCAAATTGATCTTAATGGGTCAAATTGATAGAATTGTTTATTAATTTCAAATTTCTAATTTCAAATTCCAAATTTGAGAATGTGTTTTTCAGGAGTTGAGCTATGGCAACTTATAATTCTTTCGAAGATTTACCAGTATGGCAAAACGCCAGAGAATTAGCAGTGTCGGTTTATAAAACTACATCAAAGGGAAAACTCAGAGAAGATTATGGATTAAAAAATCAAATTCAGCGAGCTGTAGTTTCGGTATCAAGTAACATCGCAGAAGGTTTTGAGAGAGGCTCAAAACAGGAATTTATTCAATTCTTATATATAGCCAAAGGCTCGTGTGGTGAATTGCGCTCGCAACTATATATCGCCGCAGACCTTGGTTACATAGAAAAAAATGATTTCAAAATTCTTGGCGCATTTTAATTTGAAGCGCAACGCTTAACTGTTTTAATCAGCCCGCCTGAGG
>CAYNKI010000209.1:0-6756 GCA_964397675.1 uncultured Pirellulales bacterium | reverse complement strand
TGGGAACACATGAAATACTCTTGGACCGTCTCGATTCATATAAACGTGATTATGTGCTGTTTCATGGCAGAATTCCCGGCACTAAAAGGAAGGAATTGATAAAACAATTTAAAAGCGACCCCAACTGCCGAGTGTTTCTCTCAACAGATGCCGGTGGAGTAGGACTGAACTTGCAAAATGCCTCAGCCGTTATCAATATGGACTTGCCCTGGAATCCGGCAGTGCTCGAACAGCGCATCGGACGGATTCATCGCCTTGGCCAGCACCGGCCGGTGCGGGTAGTAAACTTTGTAGCCCAGGGCACCATCGAGCACGGTATGCTTTCCCTGCTGTCATTTAAGCAAGCCCTTTTTTCAGGCGTGCTTGACAAAGGAGAAGATGAGGTCTTCCTTGGCGGGACACGTCTGAAACGCTTTATGGACTCAGTCGACAAGGCTACAAGTGCCATCCCTGAGCCAATGCCCCAACAAGCCAAGGCCGGAGGGGATGGTGATGGTACAGGACAAGAAGCCTCAGTTGAAACAAAAGATAAAGAAGTGTCGGAAACAGTACAGCAGCAGGCCTGGGACGATCTTGTTTCAACAGGCTTATCATTCCTTGACAAACTTGGCCGGACATTGCTTGGCCAAGAAGACCAATCCATTCTCCGTAGTACTGCGAAGGACCAACCACAGCAGCCGGGGTCGATCCTCAGCGGGACTGGAATAAAGATGGAAACAGATAAAGCTACCGGCCAGCGTCATTTGAAATTACCAATACCAAAAAAGGAAATTCTTCAAGGTATAGCCAATCTGCTCAATGAATTCTCAAAGAAGATATAACACAACACCTCTATCTCATATCGTACAAGTCCGATAGTACTTCTATATCGGTTAATTATTTCTGGCTGAAGGCAAGTTTCTATTGGACGCAAGTGCAGTTCTGGTGCCTTACCGGACGTTGATTATCCCGTATCGTTTGGAAAAAAGTTTTTTCTATAATGAACTGATTTGTTAGCTCCGAATTATTAATTATATTTTATTTGACAGTTTTTACAGAGGCTTTGCAGCTGGTAATTGGCAACTATTTAACCAGTTACCATTTAACCGGTTATCATTTAATCAGTTGAGATTATGATTAGAAAATTCGTCATCCCCGGCTTATTGCTATTGCTTATTGGTACTGTAGCGCTTGACTGGATTCTCGACAAGAAAAGAAAAGAGCAAAAGCAAACTGCTTGCTATAAATTAAAACATAATACTGAGCTAAGCGAACATCTAAAACAATATAAGCAATGGTTGCGTTTGCCACCGGATGAGAGAGCTCAGTTTCCTCTGAGCCTGAACAATAACAGCAAAAGCAAAACAAAAGCTCAGTTGATACAAGAGCAGAGGGAAAGACTCAAAGCTGACATGGACAAATTAGCCGCCGGTGAAATGGAGGCTTACCCGTTTGCTGATACCCTTTACGGCCAAAACTGGCAACAGGAAGTAAGCAAATATAAAAAACAAAAAGAGCTTAGGGAATTTGTTTTTACAGGCTCTATTGTGTGTGCCTCCGTAGGGGGAGCGATTGTTACATGCTGCTTATTACTATGTATTACTCGGCTTGCGATTATAGCTTTGTCTCGATTAAGGAAATTTTTAGTCAGTGTCTTCAGAAAGCACAAAGAGCCCAAGGATAGCAAGTCAGCCGAAGCTGAGATAGAAAAAGATGAAAATAATCCACACATTCCACTAACTCAGGTGCTTGACCTTAAGGATTCGGCGAAGGAACTTATGGCTGCAAGCGTAGAGAAAGAAACTAAAATTAAAGCATCAGCGGTCTTTACGAACTCCGCAGTAAAAAACGCTGACCAATCGTCTTTTTCCACGGGTAATGATGCTAATATCGCTTTGCTGCTTTCAGACAAAGAATCCATCAAATCTGAAAAGTCCTTAGGAACAGCAATAGAAGCTCAAAAGAAAAGTATGATACAGCTTGAAGATTCGCTCAAGAGCCAGGTCGAAAATTTGGAGAAACAAGTCGAGAAAATCAGACAGATGGCTGGTGACACCTCCCCGATGTACATCGGGGAGGTAAAATCCGCTCAAGGCGTGGCCACTGTCGAAGAATCAGGGCCGCTCAATGATACGCTTACAGAACTGACACAGCAGGTGGCAGCAATTCGTGAATACGCCTCTCACCAACAGGACAGGGTCAAAAAACTTCAGGAGGGATACGACCTAAATATTATCAAAAACTTCTGTCTGCGGATTATACGCTGTATTGATAATCTTGAAGGTTGCATTAGTAGACAACCTGAACAGGATAGCGAGACTATCCACCTCAAAGAAGTACGAGATGAGCTGCTTTTTGCTCTGGAGTCCAGTGGCGTAGAACAATTTGAACCTGAAATGAACAGTGACTATCGCGGGCAGGAAAGGCATGCAGAGGCAATTAAAGAAAAAGAACATTGCGATGATCCAAGTCTGGCAGGCAAAATTGCAGAGGTTATCAAGCCTGGTTATCAGTACTTTATTGATGAGGAGAATATAAAAGTAGTACGTCCAGCTATGGTTAAGTTATACGATAATAAAAGGTGAAATATGGCAAACTTAGTAGGCATAGATCTTGGAACAACTTTCTCAGCGTTAGCAATTCTTAATGCCATCGGCAGGCCGGAGATAGTACCAAATGCTGACGGTGACAGACTCACGTCGTCTGCAATTTTTTTTGATGAGGACAATCCAGAGATAATCCGTGTCGGTGTTGAAGCGATTAATGCTCGGCATCTAAACGCTCAAAGGTCTGTTCGCTGGATTAAGCGGCACGTGGGAGATATGGATTATCGCAAGAGTATCGATGGGAAAGATTGGACCACTGTGGAATTATCCGCTTTGATTCTGAAAAAGCTCAAGCAGGAGTGCTCAGCCGAGCATGGACAAATCCACGATGTTATTATTTCTGTTCCTGCGCACTTTGATGAGATTCGCAGAAAGGCAACTATGGATGCAGGCACTATGGCGGGACTGAACGTAATCGGACTGGTTAATGAGCCTGTGGCCGCAGCGCTGTATTATGCCACCACCCGTGAAGTCTTTGGAAAGGTTCTGGTATATGATCTCGGTGGAGGAACGTTTGATGTCACTTTACTTGATGTCAAGGGTCACCAGATGGACATTATTTGTTCACAGGGCGATCATGCGCTTGGAGGCATCGACTTCGATCAGAAGGTTTTGCAGATTCTGGAGCAAAATTACAGGGGCAAATACGAGGCAGAGCTAATACATTCTGATGAGGATAGAGCAAAGTATGAGGACGATGCAGAGGATATTAAAAAGACATTGTCTCGGCGTCCCAAATCGAAAAAGATGCTCTACGGGCCGGCGGGCAATCTAAGAATGGAGATTACTCGTGAGATGTTCGAAGAAGCTATTTCTTCTTTGATGTCTCGAACGGATATTCTACTGGAAGTGGCTCTTGAAGAAGCAGCTCTTAAACCTTCTGAAATCGACAATGTGCTTTTAGTAGGCGGCAGCACTCGAATCCCATTGGTCCAGCAACGACTGGAAAAAATGTTCGGATTTGCACCTGAAGCAACCGTGAATGTAGACGAATGCGTTGCGCTTGGTGCCGCTTTACATGCTGGATTGACCATGCTAAGAGAAAAACCTGATGAGGTACCAACTGGAATCACCAGTGGGCTAAGAGATATTAACCTCACTGATGTCTGCAATCACAGTTATGGTACAATTTGCGCTCCTGTTGATGAAGAAACCGGCCGACGCGTGATTCAGAACCGTATCCTTCTCAGGAAGAACACACCCCTGCCTTGTGAAGCTTCACATATATTCTACACTATGACTGAAGGACAAACGGAGGTTGAGGTGACTGTAACTCAGGGCGAAGATACTACTCCCGAGTTCATAAATAGGATTGCCACGCACAAATTTAAACTCCCTGAGAACAGACCTGCTGGTTGTCCCATTAAAACCACTTACAGATACGATGTAAACCAAAGGATGCACTGCAGGTTTGAGGACCTCCAATCCGGCAGAATCCTTGAGGTCGAGTTTTGCTTGGACCAAAATGGCGAAATTTCACAGAGTGATATAAAGCAAAAGGGCGAACAATTGGAGGTTTATAAAGTAGAGTAGCAATATCCGCAGGTGTAGAAATGGGGGGATTTTTGATTGCAATTCTGATTGTGACGCTGACACCTGCGTTCATATTTTTTTTTAACCCGCCTAAAAGATTTCAGTTTCAAGATTTGATCGACCGTTCCAGACCTTTGGAATTGGTCGGCCGCCTTAAGCTTGCAGATTTTATTAGTCACGTTAAGCTTGCGAAGCTAATTAGTTTCTGTTGCGGAAAACGAAAATTGACAATGTTACCTCTGCGGAAGCAGGGGTCCAGGGCAAAAAAACTGGATTCCCGCTTTCGCGGGAATGACAAATACCCGTTTCCGCAACAGGTACTAATTAATCGTTTCAAGTCTTTTATTTTTCACAAAACAAAACATAATCAAACTGCGGAGCGTTTAATTCAGCCTGACCTCAATACCCTTAATTGTCGTGTTCAACTAATGAAACAAAAGGAGCAAAATTCTGTCTATGACATTTTTAACGTGCAGATTGCCGGCTCAATTCATGCTCCCAGCGATACGCCAGAGGCGGAAACGACTTTGCAAATTTCAATAACGGATGTGACAGATGGAATAGTTAAATCCAAACCGGTACAAACTAAAATTAAACAATGGTCTGCTCCAGGTGGGACTGTGTTTTGCTACAATGCCGACCTTGGCAGGCTTCTTAAACGAACCACCACTTTATCTGATTGGACCGAAGTGGCTCAGCTAAAACTTGATTGGCTAAAGTTTGCCCACAAAGGCAAAAGAAACCTCCAGTTCAGTACATCGATACTATCTCAGCAAAGCGGCCAGGAGCTTGCTTGTGCCAAATGCGATTTTGCTTATGACAATCCCGAACTTGGCTATATTGATTTGCAGGAAAATATTCAGCGCACAAAAACCCTGGCAGTAGCTTTGGCATTTGTCGTTAGTGCCGCAGATCGGAGATTGTATGACCGTGAGATTGAACTGATAAAAAATTGGACAAGGGAAAACTTCAATGCAGCTTGCGCATCTGATAAAGCACGATGTAAACTCGAGCAGGCATTGAACAAAACCGTTGACTTTTTCCGCAATGGCAATCAGCTTAACATCTATGAGATTTGCAAAGAAATGGTTGAAATTGCGCCCATTGCAGACTGCTATGACGTTTTGGAGCTGTGCCTGCGTGTAGCACGAGCTAACGGCCGAGTAGCTGCTGAAGAAATGGCTATCTTGAAAAACTTAGCAAGCTGGCTCGAAGTTGACACGAATAGGTTTCGTGCCATGATGGAAAAAACCTTGCCAGTCAATATGCATCAGGTCAAAGATGCAGAAGTTATCTTTGGGGTTACTTCGGATATGAGCAAGGAAAAGACTCGACAGCAACTAAATAAAGAGTATGGCAAATGGAATTCGAGAGTGACAAGTTCTGACCCTAAAATTCGAGCCCAGGCTGACCAGATGCTGGAGCTAATTGCAATAACAAGAAGTCAATACGTAGGATAGGATACCAGGACATCAGAATATCAGGGGAAAATTACCCTTATAACCTGATAACCTTATTTTCTCGAATCGAGTTTGACAATCTAATCATTTCTTACTATCATACAAAAATGCTCGCTTGGCGATGTTGTTGGGAACAAACAGATGCCTGAATTTGACCAGGAAAGATTTAAAGAATACTGGAAACGGACTGAGGTTATTCGAGAATATCAGCGGATGCTCTATACCTTTGGAGATATGGACCTGCCGTATGTGTTCGTTGCTGAGCACAGCCGATTTAGGGATAGGACGGTTGTAAAAAAAGGCGTTATTATATTTCAAAAACCCCAGATATTATTACCGCCATATTATGGCGGGCCAGAGTTCAAAGAAGGTTTTGAACACGCAGATGCAATTCCTCCCGAAGCAACCTATCTGTTTAGAGCTATGAAGCTGCCTTACTCCCAAATTACTAATAAGCTGGTAGCTGAAGAACAGATTGAATATGGGGGCCTGCAGAATGTTTTAGACAAATTTGACCGAGAGATGGACAGCCAGGAAGACTCAGAAACGGGACTTGTAAAAGGCGTCATGGAGGGAACAGACATCTCTTTGATGAGATACTCATTAGGCATGGTAATTAAATCGGCCCCAGGGAACGTGAAAGAGTTTTTTGAGCACATGCGCAGACAAAGGGGAGAGCCGATAAGGCCCGATGAAAGGATCACGGACGAGGATATAAGAAGATTATTCGAGTAAACTTGGGAGAGAACCAATGACTAATGGAGCGGCAGTTGCAGCAGCGGCGGCAGCTAAGGCTAATGCGATCAAAGCTATGGGGCCGATTGTTGTTGTCGAGCCTCAGGAGTTTCTTGACATCTTGCAAAGAACAGAAAAACCGCTTGTTGTTCATTCACCTGCCGGAATGATAACCAAATATAAGTATCTGACGAGCTATAAAGGGCTGACCTTTTTTACCAAGTCAAAAGAACCACTGTTAATTCCTGCCTCTGTGGAGATAGTAACAGCCAAGAAGATCGAGCTGCCGATGTAACCGCAAATAACTCCTGGCGCGGCCTCGGGCTTCGCCCTTTGGTCGCAACCAAAAGGTTAAAAGATCGGCTCTTGCGGATCCGGCGAATGTTTGTCACCTTCGCCTTTCTTTTCGCCGCCTGGCCTTCTTACGAAGGCGGCGAAAAGCG
>CAYNKI010000208.1:1967-6800 GCA_964397675.1 uncultured Pirellulales bacterium | reverse complement strand
GCCCAATTTATTGGCAAAAATGTATGGAACGGCTGTTGGCTGATGGAGTACAGAAATTTTACGAGATCGGGCCAGGTAGAGTTTTGACAGGCCTTATGCGAAGGATTAACAGAAAAACAGAAGTCATAAATATAAGTAGTTTACAAACAATAGACGAATTGTTGGAACAAATCCCGGGTAAAACCCGGGGCTAAATAATTCCACACTTTTCGAAAATATAAATGGGAGATTTTAAGGATGTCGGGAAAACGGCTGGCTGTGGTAACGGGCGCTGCCAGGGGTATAGGACGGGCAATTGTTCTTGAATTGCTCAAGCAGGGACGAATTGTTGCAGGTCTTGATATAAACGCCGAGCAGCTTAACAAGCTTGAAAAAGCGGCAAAAGAAGCCGGATTCGATGTGGTGACCCAATGTGTAGATATAACCGATACGGAAAAATTTACGGATGTGCTTGAGTATCTGGCTTCGGAATACGGGGGGATCGGCATTTTAGTGAACAACGCAGGAATTACCCGTGATAATCTACTTATCCGAATGACTGATGAGGAGTTTGACAAGGTGCTGGAGGTAAATTTGCGGGCTGCTTTTGTTGGAATGCGGGCTGCTGCAAAATCAATGTTAAGAAACAAATTTGGCAGAATCGTAAATATTAGCTCTGTAGCTGGCGTTATGGGCAATGCCGGCCAAACGAATTACTCAGCAAGCAAAGCTGGGCTTATCGGTATGACTAAAACCGCAGCACGTGAAATGGCGAAGAAGAATGTTACAGGAAATTGTGTTGCCCCAGGCTTTATTGATACAGAAATGAGCAGAAAGCTGTCGGAACCGGTCATAGAAGCAGCAAAACAGCTAATACCCATTCGCAGGGTTGGTAGTGTTGACGATGTCGCTAAGGCAGTGGCATTTTTAGCCAGTGACGAGGCTGGATACATCACCGGCCAGGTGCTTTGTGTGGACGGGGGGATGGCAATGTAGACCGATTCTCATCAATAGGGATTCCAGATTTAGAAATATAACCAGTGAAAAAAATAAAAAAAATATTTGTAGATAAGTAATTTAGTCGGTAATATACCCGCCAATGTAAAAAATGGTATCAATAGCTGTCAGAATCAGTTGTTGCAAAAATGTAAGGTTAGAAAACAAATTCCTATTTGATTAGGGAGGAAAAAGCAAGTGAGTGTTGATGAGGTAGATGCTCAGGTAATTGAGCAGAAAGTGGTAGATATAATTAGCGAGCAGATGGGCGTAGACAAGTCTGAAATAACACGTGAGACATCATTTATTAATGACCTCAATGCCGACTCATTGGACACGGTTGAACTCGTAATGGAATTCGAGGACGAATTCGATATGAGCATTCCAGACGAAGAGGCAGAGAAGATTCAGACGGTCGGTGCTGCGATTGATTACATCATCAATGCTGCACAATCCAAGAAGCAAGAGTAGCGAATAAGTCTGTTTGGTATGAATAAACGGCGAGTTGTTATTACAGGCTTAGGTTGTGTCACGGCCTTGGGTGAATCTGCTGACGAACTTTTTACTGCGTTGTGCGCCGGTAAGAGCGGCATTTCTACGATAGAATCCTTTGATACCAGAGCATTTCCAGTAAGATTCGGCGGCGAGATAAAAAGCTTTGACGTGACAAAGTATGTTGATATGCGCGAGAGCAAGCGGATGGACCGCTTCACTCAATTTGCCGTAGTTGCAGCTAACCAAGCTATTAAAGACAGTGGACTCGATTTCTCGAAAGAGGACACTTCTCGTGCAGGCGTAATTGTAGGGACCGGCATAGGTGGCATAAAAGAGATTGAAGAGCAGCACAAAAAACTGCTGAACAAAGGCGTAAGGCAAGTTTCGCCTTTCACTGTTCCCAGGCTTATGGCTAACGCTGCCAGCGGCACTATTGCTATTTACTATGGCCTGAAGGGCCCTAACTTTTGCGTTGTCAGCGCGTGCGCCTCTGCCAATCATGCCATGGGGGAAGCTTTTTGCAACATCGCTTTCGGGCGGAGTGACATTATAATTACCGGCGGCACCGAAGCTGCCCTTACGCCTTTAGGATTATCTTCTTTCTGCGCTGCCAGGTCGCTCAGCACTCGAAATAGTGATCCCACAACAGCTTCGAGGCCGTTCGATAGAGACCGTGACGGATTTGTTCTGTCTGAAGGTGCCGGCATTTTGGTTTTGGAGGAATATGAACACGCCAAAAAACGCGGTGCCAATATATATGCTGAACTTCTTGGTTATAGCGCAACCGATGACGGCTATCACCTCACTGCCCCCCTGCCGGATGGTAGTGGAGCGGCAAAAGCCATGGATTTTGCGCTAACAGATGCCAGCGTAGAGAGGGAAAAAGTTAGCTACATCAACGCCCACGGCACAGCTACGGAGCTAAATGACATAGCCGAAAGTGCAGCTATCAAGTCGGTTTTTGGCCGACACGCATACAAAATACCCGTGAGTTCCACAAAGAGCTGTCTGGGACATTTACTTGGGGCCAGCGCCGCGGTTGAACTCATCGTATGCGTAAAAGTTATAAATGAATCAGCTATCCCCCCTACTATCAACTTAGAAAACCAGGATGAGCGCTGCGATCTTAAGATGGACTTTGTGCCTCTTCAAGCTCGCCAGGTAAAGGTCGATATAGCAATGAGCAACTCTTTTGGCTTTGGCGGCCATAATTCCTGCCTGGTCGTTGGGAAAATATAGCCCCGAAAAGGCCCAGCGCGGCCTCTGTGGCTAAATAGATTGATTATTGGGGATGTGATCCTTCGCTTTCGCTCAGGATGACATTGAGGATTATTCGGTGGATTAGAAGCCAAAATGGAAACGGGCTCCGCAAAAGACAAAGCCCGTTGGCTTTTCGAGCATGCTGCTTTGCATTAACCAGGGACTACGTTGGTCGCACAAGGGCCTTTTTTGCCCTGTCCGATCTCGTACTGGACCTTCTGGCCTTCCTCAAGACGGGCGTAGCCGGTCGTCTTGATTTCCGAGTGATGAACGAACAAATCATCGCCCGCGTCATCGGGGGTTATAAACCCAAAACCTTTTCTCTCGTTAAACCATTTTACTGTACCTGTACTCACTTTTGTGCTCCCTTGGCCTGCTAACGGCCATAAATTCTGTCTCTCGGATTTTTTTCAAGAGGATATTCTTGAGAGACGCGAGAATATACCCCATTTTTATTTATTTTACCGGTAGAACTAACCGGGCGTCAATAAAAAAAATTAAAAATAATCATAACGGCGATGAAGCTGGTGAAACGCAGAAAAGGCTCTTGATGCAGGCGGTTTTGTTTGACGTGGACGGCAGTTTCGCATATTGTTGGTCTGAATGGAACAAGAGCAAAGAAGAGCGATAGAAGAGATCGTCGGTGGCATGAGATGCCAGAAAGATTTCAAATGCTGCGAATCGGATTTTGCTAATCTCCACAGGGAGTCTATATCGCTAAGAAGTTGAACCGATGAACATGGTCTTGGCTATTTTACTTTTAGCTGGTGGTCTCGTAATACTGTGGAAGGCTGCCGATCTGTTAGTGTCTGGAGCGGTTGGTTTAGCTGAAAGACTTGGTGTCAGTCCGCTTGTGGTTGGCCTGACCATTGTAGCTATGGGCACTTCTGCACCGGAAGTAGCCGCTGGCATTGCAGCCGTTGCTCGCCGTATGGGTGACACAGCTATCGGTAACGTCTTCGGCTCTAACATCGCTAATTTAGCTCTTGTTGGAGGTGTTTCTGCCCTTATTCGGCCGCTCAAAATCGAAAAGCTGACATTACTTCGTGAAATTCCCGTCATGTTTGTGGTGGCATTACTGCTTTGGCCTGTCCTGCACAATTTGAGTCTGTCTCGGCCGGAAAGCATCGCGTTGTTAGGAGTGTTTATCGCGTTAATTCTGCTAACTATATATGTGGCGCGGAAAGAATTCACTAATTCGTCACGCGATAAACGCAATACGCAATACGCAATACACAATACGAAGCGGAGCGTGGTCTTTATTGTTATTGGTCTGGCTGGGCTTGCATTGGGTGCGGAAATGACTGTGAGAGGAGCGGTGTTCATCGGAAAGCAAATCGGGTTAAGCGATGCTGTTATTGGCCTAACTATTATTGCGATTGGCACTTCTCTGCCGGAGCTTGCTACTTGTGTGGTAGCTGCCATTAAGGGCCATCACGATATTTCTGTTGGCAATCTGGTCGGCTCCAATATTTTTAATGCACTACTTGTTACCGGCACAGCAGGGACGATTTGGCCATTTACTATTGGGCCGCGACTTATGCAGGTTGATTACTGGATTATGATTATTGTAAGTGCTGGCTTTGCCTTTATTGCAATTCTCAGCAGACGTATTATCAGCCGAGCAGGCGGAACAATATTACTTTGCGGATACATCGCATATATGGTGTATTTATTAACATATTGATTTACACGGACTCACACTGACTTTCTTAACACTGATTGTCACGGACACTATCTGTGGGTCCTTTTTTCAAAATTTAATACTGCGAATTGGCCGTGATATTTTTGTGCCGCCCTATCGTATGCCTTCGCTGCCTCTACTTCGTTATCAAAATATCCCAGAAATTTTGGTTCACCATTAACCTGTATATCTGCCATCCATTTTTGCTGCCTTTTTCTAAACGAAACGCCTTTGTATTTTGACCAGCATTTGGATTTTGTTTTTGGCCTGTTACACATATTCTGCGAGTGTGTTGCCGGCCGCAAATTCGCCCTTCTGTTATCGAGCCCGTTATGATTGGCATGGTCGCACATGACACCTTCATCGAGCCCCAGAATTACCCGATGCATCCAGATATTCTTTCCACGTCTTTTTTCTGA
>CAYNKI010000208.1:0-1867 GCA_964397675.1 uncultured Pirellulales bacterium | reverse complement strand
TTTTTCTGAAGTAATAGCCGTAGCGCAGCCGGCGATACAGAAGCAGGAGTTGCAGGATAGGCTGATCCAGCCAATCCGGGATGTTGATAGTAATCTTGATAGTTTTCCTTCCGTCTTATCTATCCTCCGTCCTCGCTCGTCTGGCCTTTCCCCCCATAATTGGACGAACCTCCACATTTGATGCGAAATTTGGTGTGTTTTTGACAGGATTGACAGCATTAAGCTGCTATTATCAAAGGACTTAAAATTTTTTCAAAAAATTCGATTTTTGCTTCTAACTACCTGCGGAAATGATTGATTCTTAACCGCAAATTGATTATTGTGTAAATAGAATGTTAATAAACATAGACATGAGAGGATTGTATGGTCTCTTTAATCGAAAAACACCGTAGAGCATTGATCAATTTGTGCCAAAAGCATTATGTCAAAAGGCTGGATGTCTTTGGCTCTGCTGCGGTAGGTGACTTTGATCAGTCCAGCGATATTGATTTTTTAGTCGAATTTGATGATAAAATAAATCCTCGACGATTTGATAACTATTTTGACCTGCGCCGTTCTCTTATGCAGTTATTTGGTCGCCCTATTGATCTGGTTGAGCCGGGTGCTCTACACAATCCATATTTCATCAAGCAGGTTAATCAAACACGAAGGAACGTTTATGCCTCATCAGCCTGAAAAATATCTTTTTGATATGCTAAGTAGTTGTGAATTCCTGATTGATTTTACGGCGGGCAAAACGATTGATGATTATGTTAATGACCGTGGTTTCCGCTCAGCCTTGGAGCGTGAATTGCAGATTATAGGTGAGGCTCTAATTCAATTAGAGAAGGTCGCACCGGATGTTGCTGCTCAGATTCCTGAATATCAAAATATCATCAGTTTTCGCCATGTTCTCGTGCATGGCTATGCAAGCTTGAACCCAGCAACGGTTTGGAATGTCGTTGAGACAAAACTTGAAAACCTTGCAGAGAAGCTCAAATCGTTGCTCGAATGATCGAAAACTCCAATTTAACCATTTACCAATCACCAAAGAAGGTCACGGTAATTCGGCGCCGCACCAAAATCGAGAGGTGTTTTCGACCATGACCTTTCGCTCCGTTTTGTTGACCGCGCTTGCGTTTGGGGTCCTCGGAAGAATCTTCGGAGAATTCGTTCAGGCCATCCTGGGAGGATTTGGGTATATCTTGGTCTTCGTTACCGCTGTCGGTTGTCGAAGCACTTGTCGCTTGGGTCTTTCGTTCGAACAGCTATTGCGCCAACCACGCAATTCTGGTCTTCAGTGCCTCAATCTTTTGTTTTTATTCTTATGATACTTACAACAATATCCCCGGTGCGACTCGAACGCACAACCTCTGGCTCCGGAGGTCGCAAGCTAGTTCAAAACGACTTGTTCTGCCTGCACTTATAGACGTTTTTCTCGTGCTGGACAAGCCGCTATGCAGGAAGATTCGATGCACCGCACTGCTGCTTTCTTTTCATCATTCAGCTTCATCGTTTACCAGCCACTTAATAGCTTCACTGATATATTTAGGCATTCTTCTTGCCAGTCCCACGTGTTTTGCCGCTACCTGAGCAAACCTTGCCTTCCCGAAGCGTTTCGCTGTCGCTAGGACCAAATTGCGGGCTTCTTTGAGAATCTCTTTGTCCTTTTCTTCTGATAGGGCCATGTGATACTCGGTCAAGCGTTCAGTTACATTCGGTGCCCCAAGTTCTCGTGCTGTTTCGATGAACATCTCAAGGGTGTGCAAGCCTGTTATGGCGCGTTCAAAAGTGCTTTTGCAAAGGAACACTTTTACATAGTCGTTCTCTAGATCCTTAAGGGCTGGTTTGGGGAATTCCGGTAGTTCGCTGGGATCGTCTTCGCTAG
>CAYNKI010000207.1:0-6889 GCA_964397675.1 uncultured Pirellulales bacterium | reverse complement strand
GATATCTACCCGACGCTCATCGAGTTGTGCAACCTAAGTCCGAAAGCCGAGCTCGAAGGCAAAAGTCTTCTGCCGTTACTGAAGAATTCTAAAGCAAAATGGAACCGTCCTGCTCTGACAACGCACGGCCGCAACAATCATTCGCTGCGTTCCGAGCGCTGGCGGTACATCCGGTATAGTGACGGCACCGAAGAGCTCTACGACCGCGACAGAGACGAGATGGAATGGAACAACTTACTTTGGCCAAAAGAGCCTAAAACTGAGCATCGCAGGGTCGCTGATGAATTGGCAAAATGGCTACCTAAGACCAACGTCCCCGATATGCCCAAGAAATAAGGGCAAAAAGTGACACTCATCAAAGAAGTTTAGCCGTCGCCTGTACGGCGACGGCTAAATAACCCACAAATAAATTTGGGGGCTAAACTACTCAAATCAAGATTTGTTCTTTTAACTACAAAAGCATCAATAATCTCGTGTTGTCTCAGAGAAACCAACTAATTATCAGAGTCTAATTTAAGCTGAACCGTAGGAGTCCCGCAGGCCACAACCTGCGATATGAGGACTCTTTCTCATTAGACCTTATTAGATTAAATAGTGATTTCATGTATGCCTTATGGTATCTGCGCCTGATAACTTTCTGAGGAACTTGGTCTTCCATTGTTGCTGCTTCGGTATTGGGCCTGGCCTGGAATGGGTAAACTTCAACAAAGTCAAATTTTATCTCGTCAAGCAGACGTAGTGAATCCTGGAATTCTTCCTCTGTTTCGCTCGGAAAGCCCACCATAATCTGTGTACGTATCTGCAATTCTGGGAACTGGCTTTTTAAGATAATAATTGCTTCTTTGTAATCCTCTATTCTATAGCCTCTCCTCATTAGTTTCAAAATCCGGTTGTTACCAGACTGCGCTGCCGAGCTGAGGTAAGATATTTTTCCGCTTCGGAGAATCTCTCGTAATTCGGGCATCATCTCAATTAAAAACTTCGGCTGAATATTTCGCAGCCTGATTGTATAATCGCCTTCGATTTTTACCAGCTCTCTAAGTAAGTCAACTAAGGTAATTCCAAAATCTCTACCGTATGCTCCCACATCAGTTCCAAGCAGGGCAAATTCCCTGTAGCCTCTTGCCAGCCCTTCCTCAAATTCCTCGATTATTCGGTTAAGAGGTTTGCTTCTTAGCTTGCCGCGGGAGATTTTGACTGCACAAAAAGCACACTTATTAGGACAGCCGGTCGAGACTTTAATACAGAAACTATTCGGACCAAAGACATTGATTGCCTGGTCAAGGCGGTTACGATAGGATTCTGTTAATTTTTCTATTATTGACATAGGATTTACCATTCTTTTGAAATCCTGAACGCGCCATCTATAAACAGACGGAACCTGTGCCCGTGGCACCAAGTGGTTAGCATAAACATCTTGGGGATTTGTTTCAGTTTCGATGATGTCGGCAAGATCCTCAATCTCATGTTCGAAAGTCACACCCTTATAGACCTCTCTTAAGCGTGGCTTATTGATTTTGGGAAGACACCCACATACGACCAGCTCGGCAGATGGTTTCTTCTGAGCCTGTAGGAACTTTATTATTTTTATAGAAAATTCCTGCGTAGCATTAGTGAGACCGCAGGCATTAAAAACGATGGTGTCAGCATCCTGGAAGTTGGCTGTGACTGTATGGCCACTGTCCCCCAAAAATTCCTGTATCCTCGCGCAATCAATGCGGTTCTCCGGGCATCCATTCGTAATAACACATACCTTCTTAGTGCATATTTTCTCTTCACATTTGTTTTTCTCAATCTTGCCTGTCGGCAGATAGGTTCCAGCAACGTTTCTTTCTACGCATTCGGTTTGTAATAGAGCCATTCGACACCCCCCAATGCTTTTTGCTGTTTTCTCTCGGCTTCTCTGTAAAGTAAAGTAGGGTGTGCCTGGCACACCAAACAAGAAATGGTGGGCACAGCTCACCCTACTCAAATTATTTCCAAGCGGGTTTGGCAGGTTCACCTATTTTTTGCACCCACATCCGGCCGCCTTTAGCAAATTCAACTCTGTCTTTTTGTATCTTGACGACCGTCACATTATTTATCTTATCCCCCGGCTGAAGGACTCTATCAACTCCATCAACCATACAGAGTGAGCCTTTCTCATCGTAGCTAATCGCACTTACCACACCCAGCTCTGGTGTTTTAGGTTGTGCTTTTATGTCACGCATTACTTTAAACACATGTTCTCTTAGGCCCTTTTCCCACTGCTCTAACGCAGCCAATTTATCGTTCCTTCTATTTTCAAGACGCATCAATTCTGATTCAAATTCTTTCGCCAATCGGAGCAGCTTGCGTGCTTCGCTGCGAATTATAAGATTCTGAGGATTGTAACCACTACCGTTTGATAAATCGGTAAGCAACTTACTAAATTTACTATCCAGCAACAAGTTTGCGGCTGTACCTAAAAAGTAACTGTCCATCATAGCATCACGCAGTTCGAATGCTTTTGTGTCGCTGACGAATGTTCGAGCTGTATTCGAAAAGTAAGTGTCTCCAAATGGGATCTGGCTATTCATCTTTATAAACTCGGTCCAAAGCATCCTTTGAGATAGTATAAGCTGCTTAGCCTTCCTTTGTGCTAATTGTCGTAGCTCGGTAAGACGAAATGCATACCAGGCTTCTATAACTTGGCGTTCCTTCGAAACCAGTTCTTCTATATCTTCTAGTCGCTGCTCTTGTATTTTCAGCCGATGCTGAATCTGCTGCTCGTGTGTGAGCTTTACCGCCTTCGCAGCCGCTCCGGCGGAGTAGGCTTTTTCCGCTGCCTGACAGGGAATAGCCAATAATAGACAAGCGAGAATTAAAATTACAGTCTTCATTTTTAATTCCTCCAAATAGATTGTTAGTGTTAATAATTTACCTGCACCTTTGTAATAACTTAAGACCAATAGTAAAAAAAGCATCTTTCCAGCCTCGTTATATCAGTTACAGATTGATTTCCGAGTCCCCCGACTATTATTTAATATTATACAGTTTTTTGAATTGCAAATCAAGTAAAAAGTGCGAAATCCCGAAGTACTTTGGGACACAGACCATACTAAAAGCTATAGCCAAGTCCGAAAATATATTTGGTGTCGGTTTTATGGGCACCCATAGCTGGTGTTGCATCATAATCCAGAATAGCCTTGAAATTCAGAAACATATTATCAGTAAAATGAGCACGAATTTCACCAGTTGACGTGAGAAAATAATCAGAGAGCTCCTCTGTGCTTGGATAGTAGGTCAGGTCATGAATGAATTTCACACTCTTGAAAAGCTTCTTATCGAAATGATAACCAAGCTGAGCAGACAGCTCGGCATTACTGTCTGTCTGGTTCTCGAACTTCTCGTAAAGCGAGGCCAGGCCAGCTTCGGTGGAGAAATTTATGTCTTCCGATTCAATCCACTGATAACCGCCACCACCACCGACTATCACCCTGCGGTCAAGCTCAGCAATTTTGTCTGTTTCATACCGGCCGTCAAGATAGCCGTACACTTTCTTCGTAAAGAAATAATCATATTTAGCTTTGGTCCGCCACCAATCCTCGGTAGTTTTTTTCTTTCCGGTGTCGGGGTCCTCTTGCTCACCTTTGGCATAATCTGCGGTTAGATGCATACGGTCCTTCTCAGTCCTTTTACTAAGATTAGCACTGGCACTAATGGCGTCGGTCCTTGTATTGCCGTGTATAGAAGTGAATCCAGCCGAAATGTCACCTGTCCACTTTGGCTCGGGCTCAGGCGGCGGATTTATCGAAGAAATGGCAGCAATATCAAAATTCTGGGCCTTTACTGTTTCAGTACCTTCGATAGCGAACTTTTCAGGCTCTGAACCAACTACTTTTTGATTGAGAACATTACCATCTTTCAGATGAATCACAATTGGCGCATCTGTACTAAAGGTCCGTATCTTGGAGATGTCCACAGTCACTGTGCCGACGACATCAGATTTGAAAACTAACTTGCCTTCGAGGACATGGTCAAACTTGCCGGTAAGACGGTCTCCGTTCTTAAATACGAGCTCATCTGCATACAATGCCGGAGCAGCTACTATCAGGCACACCAGTAAGATTGAAATACGACAACGCATAATAATCCCTTCCATTAGAAGTGCTTAGAAAGATCTGGTTCAATTCCTGGTCTTATTTATGTCCGCCAGGTCACTACCGATGCGCTCCCTTTCTATTTGTCCTTTTCTTTCTTTCCGTCCAGCAGCCCACCAAGACCTTTTATAAGGTCCTTTGGTTTCTCAACAATGTCTTTTAGCTCCTCCGGAACTTTATCTCCGATTTTTTCACCGAGCTGCTTTCCGAGCTGTTTGTCGATTTCCTCCGACAGCCTCTCCTTACCTGCTTTCAGCAGTGCTTCTTTTATACTACTCTGAAGTCCTCTGACATCGAAAGCAAGACGAGGCTCAGAGGTTGGGCCCACGATGCGAATTGTTGTCTTCAAGTCCTTGAGGGCCTTGAAGGCTTCAGAAGTAGTCTTTCCGCCGAGACCTAAAATTCCATCGCCCTGTGGTGAGGCCTGCATGTTCTGTACGTCAATGTCCACGGTAAGGTCGACCGATTCGCTTGTAATCAAGCCATTGAATTGCCCCGATGCAAGGCCCGATGAAAAACTTAGGCCGGCACTACTGCCAAGGCTCGACTGTAGTTTGCTCAGTTCCAGGCCGCTAAAAGTCCCTGACACTTTCGGCACCGGCTCTTTCGAGCTGTAATCAAAAGTCAGGTTAATTTCGAGCGGTGTGTCGTTAGATTTGACCTCAAGTTTAATAGGCAGGCCAGCAGCCGATGGACAGTCACTGATATTTTCAATGCTGATTATCGTGGTGCCGAATACCAGCGAAGGTATCTTAACCTTCTCAAGCAGCACGTTCTGGGCCAGGAAACGCGGCGTAGGCTGCACATCCGCACGAGTCACAAGATAATCGAGATACTTGGCTGGCGCCTTTTCCATTGCCGCTTCGGCCTCCTTATCATCAGGTTCGGGCAGCCACTTTCGAATCTTTTGCAGCCATTCCTTTACGGCCCTCGCATTTTTAAGGTACTTCTCAAGCCTGCTGATATCTTCAACAGTTACCTTGTAGTCACACGGGTCGAATACACGCGGCTCAGCCTTTTCCTTAATTACTTCGCCGGGCGTTTCTCGTTTCTGATTGAACTGAACGTCCGAAACCAGCACCTTGTCCATGACAACTTTACCCAGCAGCAGGTTATAGATACTGGCATTTGCCGATATTTTCTCTACGGCAATCTGGTTGTTTTGGGGATTGTCGGCGTCGGTGACCTGTATGCCTGAAGCCGATGCGTCACCGGACAGGATAGAAAGATTGAGAGTTTCGAGGTTGACTTCTGCTCCATTGGCCTTGGTGAGTTTGGCTGTGGCGTATTCTTTAACCCTTGTATCCTTAATAAAGGAGGTCACTACACCGCAGATAATCAATAGGATGACAGCCAAGACCACACCTGCCTTGCGGAAGATTTTTGTCTTGGCGGTGAAGAGCGCTTTTGCGTCCTTTATCCGTTTGCCAACGAGAATGCGGTCGAGAATTCGCACCCAACGGTTGGAGTACCACTTCTTAAATTTCTCGGATCCCTCTTCGACCTTCAGCAGCGTACGACGAAAACTAATGACCGACCGGGCCAAAAGCAGTCCCGCTACGGCCCCGACGACCGGTCCGACAATGACACCGCCGGCAACTGCGTACTTACTGAAATCTGTTATGCCAATAATGGGTATTGCCGCCAAAAGCTTCAAGATAGGCGAAAGATAGCCCTGGACAACTGCTCCTATGTGATAAAGCACAGGTGCAGCCGCAAAACACAAGGCCTTGCCCAAGGCTGAGGATATAATAAATAGTCCGAGATGAATATTCAGCACAAATACAAGCGCTATTAGAAAAACATGCAGACCTGAAAAGCCAGGTACCAGACCAAACGTAAAGCCCAGCATCACCGAGATGAAGATAATAACCGGCGAAACGCCGCCACGCAGGATTGTGAGAATTTTACGAATTGGTTTTGGAATGGGAATAAACATTTTAATGCCCCTTTAATTTAAATTATTTTCCGAATACGATTTGATAAGCCAACATAGGATAGTTTTGCTCAGGCGTGAATGTCCAGACAAAAATTGGCAAACTTATCGATTTATCTGTGATATCACTGTAAACCGGTAACGTATAAAGAAAAAGCCTTTACCTAGGAGTGTGTCTGAGTATTCGCTCTCAAAATGCGTAAGTATTTGCCCAACAAGAACTTAACTATTTTGGGGGCAAAACAACTAAGTCTTTTATTTTCAAGTACTTATGAATTTCAAAGCTTATTACTCGGACAGACTCCTAGTCACACTAAAATACCTATATTTACAGGCCGGATATGTCGCCGCCTTTTTCTTTGAGCTTATCGTAATATATCTGGAATCTCTCCTGAAGGGCAGATATGGATTGATGCAATTCATCCATATCGGCCTTTACACCCTTTGCTTTTTCGCCGAGCATTTCGGCAACGGGAATTTCCTTGAGTTGAGCAGCTAATTTCTCAACATCACCTTTTTTGGCCTCGATGGCTTTCTTGTACGCCATCGCCGATGCCCTTAGTTCATCGGTATTCATTTTCTCCGCTTCGGCTCTTACCTCGCTGATAGGCTTGTTTTCGTCGGCCTTCTTGCCGCACCCCACGGCTACTATCAGGCCTGCCACTAACACAGAATAGAGAGTGATTTTTTTTGCGGATTTCATTTTAAACCCTTTCAAAAAAAACTGTTGTGATTCGACTCGATGAGATTGTATGCCATTCAAGCTACTAATCAAGGAAAAAAACGGCATGGTTCAAACAGCACAGATTCTGGGTAACATTGATTTGTGGCT
>CAYNKI010000206.1:2733-6910 GCA_964397675.1 uncultured Pirellulales bacterium | reverse complement strand
TTTCCGTTAAAGGTGCCAAGGATATCGGCGTCGAATTTATCACGATGAGCAAGCCCTACAATATGGCTGGTCTTCGCATCGGCTTTGTGGCAGGTAATAAGGATATGATAGATTACCTCGCAACAATAAAGGGCTACTATGATTACGGTATTTTTCAGGCTATACAGATTGCTGGTATTATTGCATTGCGGAACTGCGACGAGGATATAATCGCTCAGAATGACAGGTATAGGTCACGGCGTGATGTGGTTTGTGACGGTCTGCAGAGAATCGGCTGGGAAGTAGAAAAGCCAAGAGCAACTATGTTCGTATGGGCAAAAGTGCCGAAGGAACATTTAAAGGACAAGGGCACCATTGACTATGCGATAGATTTGATGGAGCACGCAGAAGTCGCAGTCGCTCCGGGTAGGGCTTTCGGTGAAAACGGCGAAGGTTATATGCGTATTGCCCTGGTTGAAAATGAACAGCGGCTGCGCCAGGCAATTCGCAATATAAGCCGATTTGCGCAACAAAAACCGATAAGAAAAGCAAAAGCCGATAGGTAAAAACTACCCATCCCAAAACTTCTTACAAAATTAGCTTGACATAATGGCCTTGGCTGTAAATAATAACATTTTTGGTCGTCAGCAAAGAGGAGCTAAGGTGCCTGTGTAAATCACGTTGTAAAACGCTCTAAATTGAACTGCTGTTCGGCCCCAGAAAAAACTTGAATAGAAGGGAAATTGCATGAGTACATTCAACAATCCACGCCGTGTTTTCATCAAGTCCGCCATAGGCGGAATATGTTTTGGTGCTACAGCAGTTATTGCCGGCCCACTGAACAAAGCTCTTTCTTTAACCTCCGCCAAGCTCGGTTCAAAGCCGAATATCCGCCGTGGCGGGATGAAATTTGGGCTGGTCACTTACCTCTGGGGCAAAGATTGGGACCTGCCCACGCTGATTGCCAACTGTGAAAAGACCAAGGTGCTGGGAGTCGAGCTGCGGACTGAGCATGCCCACGGCGTCGAATCGAGTCTTAACAACCGACAACGCCGGGAAGTAAAGAAGCGATTTGACGATAGCCCGGTAACGCTCGTGGGTTTGGGCACCAACTTTGCTTTTCATCACGTTGACCACGAAAAACTCAAGAGAGACATCGAAGGTGCAAAAGAGTATATTACACTATCCCACGATGTGGGCGGCTCCGGTGTAAAAGTCAAGCCAAATGATTTACCCAAGGCTGTACCACATGAAAAAACAATAGAGCAAATTGGCAAGTCGCTCAAAGAACTGGGGCGATTTGGAGCAGACTACGGCCAGCAAATTCGCCTGGAAGTTCACGGCTCGTGCTCTCCGCTTCCCATCATCAAACAGATTATGGATGTGGCTGACCATCCCAATGTCGGAGTTTGCTGGAACTGCAATTCGCAGGACCTGGAGGGCGAAGGTCTGGAATATAACTTTAACATAGTAAAGGATCGCTTTGGCCAAACTGTTCATGTCCGCGAGCTAAATATAGGCGATTACCCTTATCAGGAGCTGATAAACTTGCTCGTTGGTATGGATTATGCCGGCTGGATACTTCTTGAAGCCCGCACTAAACCCGAGGATCGTGTCAAAGCGCTGGCCGAGCAGAGGCAGCTCTGGCAGCAAATGGTAGCAAAGGCGCAACACCGTGCAGTGCCAAGCCGGTCAAAAGCCGGTGGTGTAAAAGTCAACAAGCTCGCAGACAAGGTTAGGGTTGAGATTGATGGACAGCTTTTCACGGAATATAACTTCAAGGACGGACCGTTTCCGTATTTTTATCCGGTGATTGGACCTACCGGGGTCAATATTACTCGTCACTGGCCTATGAAGGAAAGCGAGAACGAGGAGCACGACCATCGTCATCATCGCTCGCTTTGGTTTACGCATGGAAACGTCAATGGACACGATTTCTGGAGCGGCAAAAACGATAAGATTGCGCATGACAGATTTCTTGAAGTCACTTCCGGTTCAAAAGTAGGTGTCATCAAGGCACAAAACAAATGGGTGTCAGCCGATGGGCAAAACGTCTGCACCGATACCCGGACGCATAGATTTTACAATCAGCCGGGAGGTCAAATAATGGACTTCGAGGTGACTATCCATGCCTCCCACGGCGATGTCACCTTGGGTGACACTAAGGAAGGCTCGATGGCTATCAGGCTGGCCCCGACAATGCGAGTCGAAGGCAAGGTTGGCAAGGGACACATCATCAATAGTGAAGGGCACCATGATAAACCAGCGTGGGGAAAGCGTGCGGCCTGGTGTGATTACTATGGCCCCTTGAATGGTAAGACAGTAGGCGTCGCAATTTTTGACCATCCGGGTAACCCCAGACATCCCACCTGGTGGCACGTTCGAACTTATGGATTATTCGCCGCTAATCCGTTTGGTGTGCACTACTTTGAGAAAAAACCCGAAGGTACTGGGGACATGATTATTAAGGCCGATGATAGCGTGACTTTCCGGTACCGATTCCATTTTCATAAAGGTGATTGCAAGCAAGCTAAAGTGGCGGAACTTTACCGCGAATACGCAGCAACAAAATAAGCAAGATAGTGACAGAAAAAGATTAAAAATGAAACCCCAAAAATATCTAAATAACTTAATTGAAGATTCATATAGTTTATTTACCAGAATGAAGAGTGGCATAAGAAAATTAAGTGTAAAACATTAATGAAAGGAAATATTATGAGCAAACTAACTCGTCGAGATTTTATCAAAAGTTCGATGGCTGCTAGTGCAGCAATGGTCTTAGCAGCTCCTTATTCCCGTGTGAGAGGTGCGAATGACGACATTCGTATTGCTGTTGTAGGTACCGGCGGAAAGGGCAGTGGCCACATCAAAGATTTCGATAATCTGCCCGGCGTTCGGGTCGTAGCAATTTGCGATGTAGATAAAGACAACATGGAAAAGAACATTGTTAATTATTTCAAAAAACAAAATAGAAAAGTCGACACCTACGTTGACGTTCGCAAATTGCTCGAGAATAAAAACATCGATGCCATTACATCCGCTACGCCCAACCACTGGCATTCCTTGCTGACGGTCTGGGCGTGCCAGGCGGGAAAGGACGTCTATATCGAAAAGCCCGTCTCACACGAAATCTGGGAAGGCCGAAAAGCCGTCGAGGCGGCCCGCAAGTACAAACGAATCGTACAAGCCGGCATGCAGAACCGTTCTGATGTGGGCCTGCTGGAGGTTATGCCATATATTCGGCAGGGCAACCTCGGCGCAATCAAATGGGTACGCGGTTTCTGCTACAAGAAGCGCTACAAAGGGACCAATGGGATTGTCTATGGAACGAATGGACCGAATCCGGTTCCTGAAAGTATAGACTATAATCTGTGGTGTGGGCCCGCCGAGATGAAGCCTCTGCGCCGAAAGGAGCTTCATTACAAATGGCACTGGTTCTGGAATACCGGCAATGGTGACATCGGCAACCAGGGCATTCACGAGATGGATATGTCCCGATGGGCCCTGGGCGACCCAAAACTGGCGCCGCGCGTGATGAGCATCGGCGGCAGGTTGGGCGTCGGAGATGCCGGCGAGACGTCCAATACGCAAATTGTGTTCCTGGACTATAAGCCCGCGCCGTTAATCTTCGAGGTTCGTGGATTGCCTCGAAAGAAGGATGATTCGGCGATGGACTCTTACCGCAGAGCTACACAGGTTGGCATCTGTGTGCAGTGTGAGGATGGTTACTTTGCCGGTGGGCGGGGCGGCGGATGGACGTATGACAATGACGGCAACAGGATTAAGCAATTTAAGGGCGACGGCGGTGGCGGGCATGCTGCCAACTTCATTACAGCCATGCGCAGCCGCAAAGTAAGCGACCTCAAAGCTGACGTTGAGCAAGGCCATATCTCCAGCGCCCTGTGCCACATGGGCAATGTCTCGTACCGTCTGGGTCAAACGATGTCGGTAGGCGAGATCAAGGATGCGATCGATCGTAATGCAGAGATGATGGACTCCTTTGAACGCATGGTGCTGCATTTGGTTGCGAATGAGGTGGACCTGAAAGCCGAACCGATCATGATGGGCCCCATGCTCACTATGGATACCGAGAAGGAAATATTCGTCGGTGAGCACAGCAATATGGCGAATATGTTAGTGAGACGAAACTACCGTGAGCCGTTCGTAATTCATGATGAAGTCTAATGAAATTTGCCTT
>CAYNKI010000206.1:0-2633 GCA_964397675.1 uncultured Pirellulales bacterium | reverse complement strand
TCGATTCGGCCGGATTTGTCAAGTACAAATAGAGGCTGATTTGCACCGAAAAGGTAATCACGATCTATGATTGGTATGATGTAATCATCGCCCAATCTGCGAAGATGGCCTTTTTTCTCAGCTTCTTCGCGAGAGACTTTTACCATAGGTGGCTCCCGGCGTAAATATACAAAAGAGGAATTTTTACTTAATAGCCCTATTTGAACAGGGTTATTGTGGTCATCTTTGCTAAATTGTGGACCTTTGGTTACGATTCTCTCTTCAAATTTAATTTTGAAAAAACGGCGCAGTTTCTTATCGTACAATACGAGAGACTGTCGCCGATACCATCTTCTATCTATAATTGGAGAGATGAACCGGCCGAGTGTTTTATCAGCGGTTTCCGAAACTCCTTCCGGACCGGCATACAATTGTACTTCCCTTGGCAAAAAAGTTCCGTTGGGTATTCTTTCTCTATATGTATAACGACAAACAATCTGTCCAATTTTTTCATCAAAATACATCCAAGCTTCTTCATCCCTATCTTTATCTTTATGATAATAATAAATATTTGAGCGACGGTCGCCTGGCTCTCTCGCTTCAAAATAATTTACAATTCCAAGGACAAAAAGCGAAGTTTCTTCGGTTCGCATTCCTGCCTTCACTTCGGAGTGACGAACTACATTAGGATCGTTTTCTAGTTCGGATGGAACCAAGCCGGAAGGTTGTATAGCAACTTCTCTGGTATCATAAGGCATCATGTCGGCAAGAATTGTCTCGCATAGCAAACGACCCCAGAACAATGGCAGCGAGAACAATAGCAGCGCGACAAAACCTGTGGCTAAAACTTTTAAAATATTGTTTATTTGTGACTTCATAATTGCATTCCTAAAGAGCTATGGACCTAAATTTCTGCCAGATACGTATTAAAGACGCAACAACGAACAGAATAAGTACCAATTTTGTATGCGGACCGAAACCTTTAACCAGAATAAGCGGTACAAGAATAACGGTTAAAACCAGGGCGCCCAAGGTAGGAGTAATCTTGCTTGATGTCCAGCCGGTCTGTAAGCCGATGCAATAGCAGGCAAAACCCATCAAAAAGGAAACTACAAAAATGTCAAAAATCAAACCTGAATAAATCGGTATAGGCGGTGTGAAAAGACGCCATAGAACCGTAGCTGTAATGGTTAGAGGCAAGAGCACTGTCAGAATGGCTAAAACCCCTGTGATAATCCTGGCTGCCAGTATTCGACCTCGTGTTACCGGCAGGCCGGATAAAAATGCCGAGATTTTTTTGGTTCTATCGGTATACATCTGGCCTGCGCCCATGGCCGGGAAGCCAATGATCAACACCACGATCACTGGTATTGAAAGGCCTACAAAAACAGGAGAGTCACCCGCTTCGCTGTGATACATCGCTGAAACCAATAGGGCGATAAGGATTGCCGAAAGAACAACTGCTCCGATGAAATATGCTATATGGTCTTCAATTTCTCTTTTTATCAGTGTAAACATTTTAGCTCTCCTATTGTACACGACCATCCCCAAGCTTGTGCCCGCAAAAGCGGGTACTGCGCTTGAGGCTGCCACCCGCCTTTTGTCAACTTTCTGAGTGGCAGCCTCAAAGCCAAAGGCTTTGGGGATGGTTTTTCTATGGATTCGGCTTAGTGCATTCTATAAATATATCCTCCAGGCTCATCGGGATTTCGGTGCTGCTTGAAGGCTTGAACGTTTCGAGAATAGCTTGTTTTTGCTGGTTCCAGTTGGCGACGGTTATTACCATCTCGCGGCCTTGTATTTGTTGATTTATTATTTCGGTTAAATGCAGGTTTTCAGGAGCAGATTGAGGGAAAATCACCCGCAATTTTTTAACACTATTTTTAAGCTCTTCCAGCGGACAATCAACAATTAGCTTGCCGGCGGCAAGTATTCCTATTCGGTCGGCAATTCGCTCGACATCGCTTAAGATGTGTGAGCTAAATAAAATCGTTCGGCCCTGCTTCTGGATGACATCAATGGCCAATTCGAGGAACTGCCGACGGACAACGGTATCCATTCCCAACGTCGGGTCGTCAAGGATGAGAAGCTCGGGGTCTATAGCCATAGCCAGTGACAGGCTTAGTTGCGCTCGCATACCGATAGAGAGCTGCCTTACCTTACGGTCCATCGGCAAACGGAACGTTTCGATAAGATGATTAAAGAACTCATCGTTCCATTGCAAGGAAAGGTCTTTACAGAGCTTCACAACTCGGCCGACCTTATAATTCTGGATAAGATTATGGCCTTCAGCCACGTAGCCTATTTGGCTGTGCACCCTCGCAGAAAGATTAGCTGATTCGGCGCCCAACAGAAAAGTCCGTCCGCGAGTGGGCGGCTCCAGGCCTAACAGAATCCGAATAATAGTTGTCTTGCCGGCAGCATTTCGTCCCAGCAGGCCGTATATGCAGCCGCGTGGCACATTCAGATTGATGCCATCCAGAACGCATCGGCCATCGAAGAATTTCACCAAACTATCTATTTCGATAACATTCTCTTCCATTGGGCTATCCTTTTTTCGAGGGGAAGTTGAATTTTTCAACTGCGTTATTAAATAATTCCAATAGCGTTTGCCGGTCGATTTGCATGTGAAAAGCCTCAACTGCGATTCGCTC
>CAYNKI010000205.1:0-6940 GCA_964397675.1 uncultured Pirellulales bacterium | reverse complement strand
TTCGACTTCGCTCAGGGCAGGCTTTGAGGCTGCCACCCAGGATTGAACCATGCCTAAATATGCCGTTGGCTGCAATGTGATAAATCCCAGCCGCGAAGCGGCTGATTTGGTTGCGGCCGAAGGCCACGATGGGTTTTCTGCGGCTAATTTTTTACCGATGTCTATTCAGCTTTTTTGTTCAGTCCTTTAAGAACCTTTTAAGCACCGCGGCCGTGTGCATTGCCAGCAACATTAGATAGTCTAAATCGCTGAGGCTGTAGTGCTCGTGCACCATAGCGTTGTCTACGTACAACACGCCATAACAGCCAGCGGGGCCCTTAATGGTTGCAATCATTGCAGAGCGTATTCTTGCCTTATCTTCTATATCAGCAGCAACTCGCGGCAGAACCAAAGAGTGACCTTTTTGAACTGCTTGATTGATCTTGTCGCTAAGCTTTAAGTCGCTTAGCTCCACTTCCTTGCCGTCTCGTCTTTTGCCTGCGTGATAGGTCATCGGACCGCTTGGCTGCTCTCTTAAAGCACACCAGACATTAAATGCACTGAACTGCTTTAGTGTGGTATTCAGTAAGGCTAATAGCAGCTCCTCGAGATTCTCAGTTTCAGCTATTGCATCGGTAGCCTGCGAAAAATCTGTTAACCTTTTGGCCGCCAATCTCATAGCAGGAGCGTGTCCAGCATCAGGTTTTCTTACTACCGTCTCGTGCTTGGGTATTGCCAGCGATGCTTCCAAATTGAGAGTGTCTTCCAGTTGCATTGCCTGGTCAACTTCTGTCTTGCCTTCGAGGTTGATTTCAATGGTAAAATCAGTTATCCGAAGACAATCACCGGTTTTTATCTCAGCTTTGTGGATGGCTTTGTCGTTTAGATACGTTTTGTTGGCCGAATCCATATCTTCAACCATCCATTTCCCATCATCGGTAGTGGAGATTACGGCGTGCTGCTTGGAAACGGTTCTATCCGGCAAAAGAATATTGCTGTCGACTGCTCTGCCTATGGAAATAGGGCCCTCGGTGAATTGAAACTCCTTGGCGGTGCCATCCTTTTGCTTGAGAATCAGACGCATTGTATTTTCTCCGCATCAGAATTTTTCAACCATGTTTATTTTTATTATCCACATTTTGACCAATTTGTCAAGTAAAACGTTTTGTTTGCACGCTGTCAGCATCAAAGTGCCGTTCTGCAAATCCCTTTAGCAGACCACAAAATGCTGATAAAACGGCAGAAATGTGATGCAATAGTTAATAAAATGAACAACATTCTGCCGATAAAATAATATTTGGTCGAAATATAGAAAGGGATAAAATCGACATGCAGAGAACAAAAGACAGAGCCGCCCAGATGTTCTTCGGGGTGAGGAAGCGGTCAAGTATCAAGAATCGAGTATCGAGAATTGATTTTGTGGGCAACCATAAAGACAATGTTCTGCGCCAAAGAGGGAGTTTGCAAATGTATGTTATACCGGCAATTGATCTGCTGGAGGGTAAGTGTGTAAGACTCATACAGGGCGAGTATCACCGCCAAATAACCTACCAGAACGACCCAGTCAAGCAAGCCGAGCAGTTTAGCTCAGAAGGAGCCCAGTGGCTGCATATTGTCGATCTGGAGGGAGCCAAGGTCGGAAAGCCTGTCAATACCGATGCCATATCCGCTATAGCCAGCCTTGGTAAACTCAAAATCGAGGTTGGCGGCGGACTGCGGGATGAAGCCTCCATAAAACAACTGCTGGATATAGGTGTGGAGCGAGTAATAATTGGCACCAAAGCGGTAAGCGACTTCGAGTGGTTCAGCCAGGTAGCCGAGAAATTCAGCGGCAAGATTGCGCTGGGCCTGGATGCCCGAGGCTCGAAGGTTGCCACTCACGGCTGGATGCAGGATAGCCCGGAACTTCTGCTGGAATTTGCAGGCCAGGCGGCCACACTGCCCCTGGCGGCAATAATATATACCGACATCACCAAAGACGGCATGATGGCTGGGCCAAACATCTAAAGAACAAAGGCACTTGTAGAAGCCCTAGACCTGACAGTTATCGCTTCTGGTTGCGTGAGCAAGTATGCCTATGTTAGAAAGTTAGCCGAATTGGGGGCCGAGGCAGCAATAATCGGCCGAAGCTTATACGAAGGCACACTCAAACTCTCCGACGCAATAAAAGCAGCAGAATAAACGAGCAAATGAAAGCATGAGAGAATCGAATCATTCCACCCATTAACTCATCAACCTATTCACCCATCAATCTTTTTGGATTTGATTAAAACTAAAAGTTTTTTCGTCCCGTTCTCATCAACTATTTTATGACCATCCAGGACCAGCGTATCTCCACTATAGGCCGAATAACGACCTGAAAATGCAATGTGCCTTATTGTCGGAAGCACGTAAGGATATTTCCCCTTATACATACGTTTCTCATATCCGATAACCTTGGTTATTTCTACGTTATAATCTGTTGTTATCACGTTTTTTTCAAGATCGTCCTGAAGATTTGGTTTCACTTGCAATGAAATACCTTCCTCTACAAAATCATGTTTTGGCTGCGGTTCATCCAAAGATGAATTTGGTTCACTGTAATCCGAGATAAAAAATCTTTCTTCAGATACAATCTTTATTTCTGCCCATTCACCATCATTACATAACACTCGCGGTGATGCCAACATGCTGGAATCCGGATTGACTCGAACAAATTCAATAACTTGTTTCACTTGTTCCGGATTAAGGATACACGACCAGAAGTTCGGATCCGACTCTTTGTGCTGAAATTCCACCTCTTCTTTTTCTAAGAAATCCTCGATCTCGTTAGAATCAACCGGAATAAGAATAAACTGTGAATCGGTTAAAATTTGCATCTTCAGCTTTATAAGTTCTCTGAGTTCGTTAGCATCTATATCGTCAAGCCTGAGGTATTGTGTGTTAGTACCGCCTCTTATACTATACACGACACGAATAAATCCCTTGTGACCCTCGCTAATCATTTCACTCTCGGTTGGTTTTGGCTTGGCGTGAATTCTGCAAATCTCAGCAATCATTTCTTGTATATTGTGAATAACCTTGTTGCCTACCATCCAAAAACAATATCCTTCATGTAGTTCACCTATACCTAATCGTTGATGGTCTTTCCCGGGGTCTAAAATAACTACTCCATACGGACGATGAAGGTCATAGATTTCTTGAATTTCCGGGTTAACATCGGCAACTTGCATTCCCAGTAGGGCAACTCTCTTGATCGGAACTTTTGGTTTTACAGATTTTAGTTGCCAAATTACCTTACGATCTTTACCGTTATAAAAAAGTTGCATTTCACCCTTCTGATTTATATCCATGGCATGAGCAACTAATACTATTGGGCCTTCATTCAGGCCGGCCAGCTTGAAACGTCCATTTTCATCTGTCACACAGTCTCTTATAATAATACCAGGCCCTAACGTCGCCTCTACGTTTGTATTTGCAACAGGTTTTCCATCAGCATCCAATAACATGCCGGTTATTACCCAACCACGAGGCATAACAACCTCAAGCGATCTCTGTTGATCCGAATCCATTTCATATATATTTTCAATCGTTACACTTTTGGCGGTTGGAGCATTGAAGAATAAATTTCCTCTTTCATCCGAACGTTTCTGAAGTGGAAAATCAAATATCTCAAATCGACCGTTCCGATCGGTTTCGGCTATCGCTATGCTACCGGAACTTTTATCAGACGACATAGAAGCATGAACTGTCGCTCCTGCTAAAGGTTGCCCTTGATGGTCTTTTACTGCACCTGAGATGTAGAGAGCCGAAGGTAAACGAATTGATAAGTTCAATTCTTTATTCCCTTCAACAGGAATTTTCGATAAGGTAAAATCACCACCCGACCGAAAGGTTCCGGCTGCCGAGCGAAATCCCGGTAAAAACGCATCTACTGAAATATCTGTCGTCTCTTTATCCAAAGGTACTTCAATACTGAAACGTCCCTTGCCATCTGTTTGTGCCTCGTAGATCGTGTGGTCTGTTGAAACACGAACTTTTCGCATATCCGTAGCAGGCACCGCAACTCGAACGAGCGCACCGATAAGCGCCTTGCCGGTTTTTTCTGATACAACCTGGCCCGCCACGCTGATCTTAGTCGAGTCAGTCTTAACATTTTTCTTATCTTTCGTTCGTTTGGTTAGAGCGAGAGTTGTTGGAACAACCAAAACAGCTATCAGCAGCGAAACAATAATAGCACTCCAGTTTGGTCGTTTGTAGAATTTTTTTCCTGGTCTTAACATGGTCTTTATCCTTTCCTCAATATTTTTAACTGGCCCGGCTACAGCCAACGATGGAACCGGCCGGGTTGATTCATATTCCGAAACCAATATATTCACAATTGCGCTACTGTATTCTTTCGCTTTGGCACCGAGACGGGCGATGGCCATCTCATCGCAGCATTTCTCTCGCTCAGCCCGGATTTTCTTGTTCGCCCACCACACAAAAGGATGGAACCAGAATACCGCCTGGGCGATTATCTGCAAAAGATTGACCGCCGCATCAAAACGTAGGATATGGCTTACCTCGTGGCCTAAAATGCCTCGGCGGTGTTCAGCGCTATTAACCTTGACGAAATCAGCCGGTAGATAGATGCTGCCCCGCAGCAGTCCCCATACAAACGGCTGACCAATGCCGTCAATCAGCCAGACCTTCGGCAAAGTCTTAATGCCAAGGCCGGAGAATAAATTCTCAATCCCGGTTTGCGCTTCGGCTGGAAGCAGCTTTCGCTGCCGCCACAGCCAAAAATCGGTCCGCAGTGCCTTTATCACGGCAAAGAGAAAAAATACAGCTACTCCCGCAACCCAGGCTAACGCGAGCCATTGGCGGGCAGTGAATGTCGTTCTCGGTTCAAGCCGCCTGTGGCGGGCTGGTGCTGGTGGGCTTGCGTCCGAGGCCGGAGGTGACACCACAGGTTCGGATATCATTGGAGGCGGGGTTTCCAACAGTAGTATGGGTCTTTCTTGCGGCAGAATCGCTACTGGTACAGTCAGCAAAGGTGGCACCAGGCATTTAGCCAGAACAATCAGCCAAAGTAAGTAACGAATGTGTGCGCTTTTATTTTTCAGCAGCCACGTTGCCGCTGCTATTACCACGACCAGGACCGCTATCTGCCAGCTTTGTGTCAGCAAGTAATTAGTAATCTGGGTTGAATAATTTTCCATTTCTTCCGCTCCACAAAAGACCTTAACTACTTTTTGTCTATTAGCTGTTTTAGTTTTTCGATATCGTCGGCGTCGATTTTGCCGTGCTCCGCCAGATACTGCATAAGCGGAATTGGGTCGCCGCCGAAGAGCCTGTCAAGAAAATCACCGACCGACCTTTTTATGACAGCTTCGGCTTTGACAGCCGGGAAAAAGGCGTGAGCTTTTCCTCGGATGGTGTGTTTCAAGTAGCCCTTCTTTTCCAGCCGACGCAAAAGCGTTTGAACCGTTGCATAAGCTATCTTTCGCCTGGTAGGCAGCTTATCGCAGACATTTTGCACGGTTGCCTGATCCAGCAGCCAGACTAATCTTAGAATTTCGGTCTCCGATGGGCTTAAAGCCGGTAATCTCTTCTTTGTCATAACGATTCTCCTTGTACAAACGTATTTTACAAATGTACAAGTACAATATCGTACATTTGTACAACCTGTCAATAAAAAAATGAGAATTTTTGAAAATTTTTTGGGCCTGTTTCTCCTCACCCTGAAGTATACTTGCCGCTCCCTCACCCCGAAGAACATCGGGGCGGCTCTGATTTACCCTGCACATCCGTAGGATTAGAAGAGCGTTTTCTTCATGTGGATTTGTAGCACCGTAATGTCAGCCGGCGTTATGCCGCTTATTCGAGAAGCCTGCGCAAGCGTGCCTGGCCTAAAAGCAGATAGCTTTTCTTTAGCTTCCGCACGAAGGTGCGTAATGCTGTTATAATCCAAATCCAGAGGAATCTTTTTAGCTTCAAGAGTTCTTAAGCCGGCTACCAGGCGCTGCTGTTTAGCTATGTAACCCTCATATTTGGCATCGATGATTACCGCCTGCAGCACATCGTCACTAAGGTTCATATTTTTAACATCGGGATTATCAACCAACCTTTCTGCGATAGTATTTCGAGGCCGACGAAGCTGCTCCCACAAACTTAGGCCATCTGAACGGCTACCTTGCAGATAATTTTTCAGTCTATCAATACTACCCAGCTTATGTTGAAATTTAGCCCAACGTTTTTCGTCCACAAGGCCGACCGATTTGCCGATTTGGGTTAGTCTTCTATCCGCATTGTCCGCTCTTAATGCCAGCCGATACTCAGCTCGTGACGTAAACATCCGATAGGGTTCATCAATTCCTTTGGTCAACAGATCATCAATTAGTACACCGATATATGCCTGGTCTCTGCCGAGAATAATTGGTTCTTTGCCCTGTAATTTCCTGGCTGCATTTATGCCAGCCATAATGCCCTGGCCTGCTGCCTCTTCGTAACCACTGGTCCCATTTATCTGGCCTGCCAGAAACAGCCCCGCTATCTTCTTGGTTTCCAGATTGGCCTTTAATTGAATCGGCGGACAATAGTCGTATTCAATCGCGTAGCCGTAATGTATAATCCGAGCGTTTTCGGTTCCGGGCAGGCAGCGAAGCATCTGCTCTTGAATATCTTTGGGCATAGAGGTAAAAATGCCGTTGCAGTAGATAATTCTTATTCTCTCTTCCTCCGGCTCCAAAAAGACTCGATGCTGCTTTTTATCCGCGAATCTGACGACCTTAGCTTCGATGCTGGGGCAATATCGGGGGTCCGTCCCTTTTATTTGACCCGAAGAAAGCGGAGCGCGATGTAGATTATCCAGAAGCAGCTTGTGTATCTTTTCATTTGTATATGTAATCCAGCATGGCACCTGGGGTCGGTCTATCTTTTCAGTCATAAATGAAAATGGCACCGGTGGCTCATCTCCCGGCTGTACTTGTAATTTATC
>CAYNKI010000204.1:0-6955 GCA_964397675.1 uncultured Pirellulales bacterium | reverse complement strand
CGGCCCACGCAGGCAAAAGGTTCTTGAGATTCGCTATATCACTCTATTCCTTTGTACCTTAGTGGCTTTGTGGCTATGAGTCAATTATGCAAAACAAACCCAATTTGCCGGAGGGTAAAATTGATGCAAAGTGTGTATTTACAAAGGATTATGAAAATAAATGGCAGCGGAGACTCGTCAAAAACAAACCCAATTCAAACCCAATTCAAACCCAATCAAACCCAATTCAAACCCAATTCAAACCCAATCAAACCCAATTTCAAGGTAGTGTCAAGAATTCTTCGCACATTTTGAAAAGTGGCGCGAATAAATTCGAATGATTTTGTAAATGAAACTGAAAAAAACATACTAAATTTTATCTGGTTCTGTGCAGTTTTAATAATGCCTGCTTGTACATTTCTTTGGCTGTCGGAATCTTACCATTGCGTTTTAAATGCTCCCTGCGGATATTGTCCAGTATTTCCATCCACATACCGATTCGATATGGATGCAGGTTCTCCGAGTCAACGTAACCGAAACTGCTCTTAAATTCTTTAGTTTCAAGCAGCTTTCGCCTGAGCTGGTCTGAGGTGCTCATCGTCTCCTGCAGCCAGTTTATCTCGGCATCAAGTTCTTTCTGCTTAGGCTTCCTGCCTAGCATTTCAAGATAAGCGGCGTTGATCACGGCATGGACTTCGTGCTCGCCGTACTTATAGATCCGATATCCAAGCTCATTTGTGGGCCCATGATTGCATCGTAAGAGATGCAGCAGATGTCTTTGGCAGGGTTTAAATTCCTTCTGAAGTTTAGTGTTCGTCGTGGTCTGGGGGTCATATAAAAATGCACCAGGCTCGTCCGGCGGCTTCATGGCGTTTAGGCCTTCGCCTATACCCGAATACTTTGCGGTACTGATATTATCGATTACTGTGAAATTGTCGACGCTGTTTACGATATACCCATATGCCGCGGCACCGCCTGAGATTGTATTGCCTTTGATCGTTGCTCCGACCAATGTTTTTCCTCTATGTTTCGGTGCCCACTGCGGAGCCCCCATCGGCAGAGCGATATGTATCCTCGCACCGAACGCATCGATCAAGTTGTTTTCGATCAGCACACCGCCATAATCAACACGAGTCTTTTCTTTATTTAGCGCATAATACTCAAGAGGATCGACCATATTTATCCCACCCAGCGATTCGCGTGATATTGACGAAACAACATTGTCCTTAACTACTGAACCAGGTGCTCCATACAGAACGATCCCAACATCAGTCGGATCTATTACCAGGTTGTTTCGAATGATGGAATTTCTGGCAGCACAGGAAACACAGTCACCCCAATTAAAGGGTTTTTCTTTTTCCTCTCTACCATTGCCACGGGGCCCCACACCTGCACCCAGGAAGATATTTCCTTCTACGATCACGCCGTCGGAGCCTTCATGGATCTTCACCGTCGCCCATGTTCGGGTGCTCATGAAAACGCTATTTCTAACTATCTGTCCTTCGGCGCCGTTACCTCCGAAGAACAGCAGCGGGGGCTGCCCGCCACCGCCGGTGAGGCTATCTTTTGGGACGATCGATAGTTCATAACGATTGCCATCAACGATAACGTTTTCTAAAGATATATTGTCCAGCCGTGCTCCATCAAGTATCTGCATTAGATCAGGCCCGGTGATCCGCAGGGTAGCATAGTCGGAAATATGAACAGCATCTTTGGTAGTAATTTTCTGCCCCGGCTTTTTGAACCTGAGCGTCTCGCTGATCTTATAAACGCCACCCTTTTCGAGCAGCAGATCCTCTTCGCCGTTCAGCACTTCCTGGAGATTGTCCCCCGGCTTGGCAAGAACACCGCCGTTTGCAATCCCTGCAAAAACAAAAATGGCAGATATTACAATTATCACTCTTTCTTTCATCGTCATATTTTTCAAATCCTTCCTTATTTCTTTTTTCCCGCTTTTTTTATCTCTTCGTTCAAAATATCCAGGTAAAGATATTCATAATCACGGTACACATGCCCGCCGGTATAATATTTACCGGTTTTTGATTTATCTGTATCACTATCCCTGGCCTTGCCGCTGGTCGCTTCGATTTGGCTGTCCTCGTACCATTCATTAAAACTCGTTATCATCATAGTATTGCTGCAGCGGGTGTCCAGGAAAGGAAGTCCGGCTCGCTGGATCATCGCGCGAAAAACGTCACCCTCTTTGGAATTCTCCACATCGGTAAAATATCTCGCCCGCGGCGGGTGTCCCTTTCGAACTCCCGTATCATTGTAACCTGGTGCAACAGTGGGCATAAACGCCGTCCCTACGCTGTTGGCCATTTTCCTTGCGTGGGTATATGTCGATGAGAGAAAATCTATCGCCTTGGCGGTATTTCCAAGTGGACCTATAGATTGGCCATAGACATCATATACTGTTACCGCATCGAACTGAGCAGCCCAATCGGCCTGGTATTCATCGGTCTCGGCGATGGAAAATATATCGTCTCCAACAAGATATATTTCTGGATATTTTTCGCGCATCCGGTTAAGAGCGGATTTGCCTTTATTACGAAAATATTCCCTGGATAAATAAACGAATACTACAGGGCGGCCATTGATCCTGTAATATGCCGGATGATCAAAATAATTTTTCTTAATATACTCCAGGTCAGGCAGCCATTTTTTGTAGCTGGGATCATCGAACGAGCCGAATCTTCCTCTGCTTTCATAAAGAATTGCATATTTTAACTTTGAAGCGTCCTTATGTTTTAGTATATGTTTCTTTAAGTTATCATCTGAAGTAGATCGCGGCCCCCACCAACTAACAGCCCAGAAATCAATACCGCCTCGCAGACTTTGTTTGATATGCTCACTTATGACTTTTGGATTCTTCGAATCGTACAAGCCGGCTTTAGGCTCCTGGGGGTATTTCAACCGCAGGCGAGCAATACGTTTCCATTTTGAATAACTTGGCAGTCCCCAAAAACATGTAGTATACCACGGATAATAATAAGCACCAACCGTCACTAGAGGCTTCTTAGAATCCTTTGACATCGATGTTTCATTTGGCTGAAAATAGCCTTGTCCCATAAGGATATCTGGAGCAAGCGATGCTGTTAAGGCACCTGCTGTCAATGATCTAATGAAAGCTCTGCGATTATGGCTCATGAATATTTCCTTGTTAATTTTTAAATATCTCTTTAATTTGATCTATCACTTAACCTCGGAAAGTGGGATAATGTTTAGTTGGACATTTTCAAAAGCAGGGTGTTTAGGGATTGGCCTTTCGTGCCTTATCAGGTCCTTCCCGATGTTGAATATGTTTTGCTGACTGCCATTGGTGCGATGCCAGGTAATGTTGTCGAGATAGAAATGATAATATCCTGGTTCCGGCCCAACTAGCCTGATGAACTGAATGGGTGTTCCCAATCCGCAGATATTTCCTATACCAACACGTCTTCTTTCCCAGACGCCTTTGCCAGCCCGGACGCCCGGTCCCTTCGTCTGAATTCTGCTCCATTGATCAATGCCGGTATTGTTTCGGAATTTCGGGCTCCATGCTCTGCCGGGCGAATAAAGAAAACCGTCCTCTCGCCCATCTGTCGCGACACATATATCGTATTCGATGAAATCGCAGTGCTCGACATATTGATCGTAATCGTAGCTAGGCGCCCTGGCGAAAAATATATCAAGCGAATTGCCGATTCGCTCTTTTTGATGTGCTTTGACTTCAAGCACTTCGACCTGAGGGTTGGCAACCAGAGGCTTATCTACTTTCGGAGTCATGTACGTGACATTGAAATTATTAGAATATATCCAGTCTTCGTATTTGGCTTTAAGTTTTTTAGTGAGGGCGGTTTTTTTTGCGGCGAGGTTACGAGTTTCGCCGACATCCTCTTTTACATTGTAAAGTTCGACGTGATCGGAATAGTAGAACAACTTCCATGTCTCAGAACGTATAGTTCCGAAATCGAAACCCATTGCATAATAATAGTCTATATCGGTTTTTGTATTGTTTTTAATATTAGCCAGGCAATTTTTGCCATCCAGCAGTTTGCCTTTAGGCATGGTGACATCAGCCATAGCGGTAATTGTGGGATAGAAGTCCAGATACCCCATGAAGCCGTCATATCTTTTTCCGCCCGAAAATTCAGTACCTTTCCACCAGGCTGCAGTCGGGGCATGTGTTCCGCCTTCCCAGAAAGTATGCTTGGTTCCGCGGAAAGGCAGGTTGTTGCCGTTTCCAGTTGCGCCGTTATCGCTGGTAAAGAAAATAATAGTGTCATTCATTAGACCGAGCATTTCGAGTTTATCGATGACTTTGCCTATTCCGTCATCAAGGCCAATAAGCATCGCTGAATAGAGGGTCTCTATATCTTTTTTCGTTAACTTACTTCTGTCTTTGCGTTCAATCTCCAGGTACTCGGCAGATGTTTTTAATTTGGCCTCACCAATTATATGTTTTGGTACGCGCTTTAAATATTTGTCTGGAGCCTGAAGAGGATCGTGCACCGCGGCATGAGGAATATAGCAAAAGAAAGGCTGATCTTTGTTCGCTTCAATAAATTCTATCGCATGTTTTGTTATCAGATCCGTGTTGTATCCTTCTTCATCCGGCACGTATTTGTGATCGTGCCACCAATTAATCGTTTGACTCCAGTTGTCATACTTGTTGAAATAATCTTCTCCCCCGCTGTAAAAACCAACAAAGCGATCAAAACCATGCGACAATACTCCGGAGCCCCAGTTGATCTTCTTGACATTGTTAAATGTAGGATCTTCTGGTACAAAACCATTATGCCATTTCCCAAAACACCCGGTGGTGTATCCTGCCTGTTTAAATGCTTCTGCGAATGTGACTTCTTCGAGTCCCAGAGTACCTCCAACTTCGGGACCTGTCTTGACATTTGTATAATGCCGTCCTGTTAACAGCCCAGCCCTGGTCGGAGAGCAGACGCAGTGAACCATGAAGTTTGTCATTTCCAGCCCGTTCATAAAGATCTTATCGATATTGGGTGTCGGCGTTTTACCGCCGTGCAGGCTGATATCCCCCCAGCCAAGATCATCTGCTAAAAAGAAGACAACGTTCGGCTTACGGTTTGGTTTAGTCTGCATTGTATAGGCTGCTGGAGAGGTAAATAAGGAAAAAGATGAAAGACCAAGAGTTAAGCCTACACTTTTTTTAAGGAAATCACGTCGTTTCATTTTATTCCTCATGAGAAATTGTAAACTCGCCGAAGGGGCGATTATCAAAAGATTCAAGATATTTTTTAAGTAATCTCTTCATTTTTTTCACTTGTTCCGGGCCAATACATTACCATTGGAACTCGCATCCCACCGTCGTAACAAGTAGCTTTTCCATGCCGCCACGCACCATGATCCGAACAGAAGATCACCAGGGTATCTTTTTCCAGGCCAAGCGATTTGATCTTATTTAACAGCGAGCCAATTGCATCATCGAGCCAGGTACAGTAAGCCGTCTCTGCGGGTAATCCTGCTTCTTTCAGTCGTTTGCGGATCGATTCACGGCCCGGCATGACATCTAGCGGCTCATTGAGTAATCCCTTTCCAGTAACAAGTTCTTTGCCATAAACAGAATCCTTGGGATGCGGACCGTGATGCAGGGTTGTCGAGAAATATAGGAAAAATGGTTCATACCGATTTTCTTCCATGAACTCGTGAGCACCCTGTACAGTCCAGTCGATATTATGATAATTCAAAGCGTTCAGGCGGACTTCTTTTAAGTTGCCCCAGTAAACATTTCGTGCTTCGTCAAATCCTGTTTGGCAGATGCGCCTGGCAATCTCATCATGATTAAACTCCAAGGCTTCTAAGATTTCGGGATTTCGCGGATTTCCATCCAGGGGAAATGTCATATAGCCGGAATCAACAAGATCTCGAGGATGTGGCTCAAGGTGCCATTTGCCAACTATCCCTGTTACATATCCTCTCCCGGAAAGTAAAGCAGGCAAGTTCTTTCCATCATTTTCCATGTAAACATTATTTTCCACTCTTAGTGGAGTACCCAGCGGAAATTGTTTTAAAAAATGCGGATGATCGCAACAGCCGCCAAAACGGCCTGTCAAAAGAGAATACCTCGACGGCGAACAAACTGTAGCAGCACAATGATGATTTTCGAAAACAAGCCCATCGCTTGCCATTCTATCAAGGTTAGGCGTCAAAACATTTCCGCCCTCAAAACCAAGCGTTTCTGATAGCTGGTCATCTGTATAGATCAAAACTATGTTGGGTTTATCCGATGCTGTCGTGCATGTGATCACTACGAAGAAATAAAACAAGATACATGCCGAGTTAATAATGTTTCTCATGCGTTTCTTGTCCCTATTATTAATCCGGGATTTCCCATATACACTTCACTGAACTACTCCTGCAAACTCCACGTCTAATAATACCGTAATCTCATCTCAATTCCAAGATAATTCCAGCAGATTCAGCATACCGTGCCGCAGGAACCGCCAAAAAGTCGAACACGTACGTCAAGTACCCGTCCTTTCCCACTATTTTGGCACACCTCGACCCTTGCCCTCCATTCCAGAACCCGGTTTTCAGCAGTTCCACACATCATCCCGGCCTCGCAGGTATTGTCAAAAAACACAACTCCCTGATCCGATCAAGGATTTCCCGAAAGAGCGTCTGCGGCACAGCCACTTCCGCCATCTGAAATGTTACGTAAGGTTAACAAACCGTAAAAGGGATTTTGGAACAGATGTCTCGTCGAGCCGGTGACCGCGTTGTAGTGAGTTCGGCCCGGCCGACGCGAACAAGCTTTTATTCAGCCCGGAATACGCGTGCTGGTATTGAGGCCAGCATGGCCGGTGACTGCGAAGAGGTGAATCCAACCGCCACATTGCTGAACCCAAGCAATGCAGGATGGTACGAACGATTCCGCCAAGATGACAACAGACAGAACTCATAGGCTATTGATGAAATGAAATATGTTGTGGAGCGTTGGCGTATGGATTACAATCATTAC
>CAYNKI010000203.1:0-6989 GCA_964397675.1 uncultured Pirellulales bacterium | reverse complement strand
ATCACTAAAAGCAATTGCAGCAGCGGAATCTACAGCTTTGTTTTGGTAATCGAAGGATTTTAGCATATCTTCTGATTTATCAAAATGGTCGTTGCTTTGCTTGTGGTTTTGCTTAATCCGCTCAAGGCAGCCAAGCTGAATGGACCATAATAGATCTTCGCCTTTAGACTTCTTGCCTTTACTGATTTTTGACTGAGCAAATTGTGTAGATTTTTCAAAGTTGAAGGACTCCAGATAGTCTGCCTTGAAAGAGTTGTTAAAATTCGTAAGGTGGCTTTGTGGCGCGTTGCACCCGATAATAAAAATGGTAGGTAATACCAGCAAACAAAGGATGCAGTTGGAACACCTATTGGCCATCATTAGAATAAGCGCTTATAAATCCCTTCTTTTTCCTGACTAACCTTTGGTGGTAAGCTCCGACATATATTTTGTACCAACCTTTGTACTCTTTTAGCTTCGCCAGGGGTTAAAGCCTGCTCTGCAACGGCTAATTGCCCACCTAACATGTCGCTGAATATTTGGTCACCTTGCCCGCCGGCAATAACTCCAGCCTCGGCTCCTGTTCCAAAAATGTTGGATAGAGTCCCTCCAGTTTTACCAGAGCCGCTGCTTATCCACAAAAAGCTGCCATCCTCGACATCTATCATTTTTGCTGTCATAGATATTTCTTCACTAAAATAGGGAATGTTGACGACAACAACGACAGGGACTTGTAGAATTTGCCCGACCTTAACGGCCCCTTCGACCTTGGTTAGGTCTTCTGATAACAATTCCTGCTCCTTGAGCAATGTTTTAACATGGGCTCTTCCTATAGGTGCATAGCCCATTCTTAAGAATTCCAATGCGAAGAACTCAGCGATTTGATTCTTGGCGGGCTCGCTCTTCAAAGCACCTTCAACGGCTACAATAGCGACCCTATCTACTTTAGAAAAATCATAGCCAACTCTATAGGAGCTTTCTTGTGCTCCTCGTGAGGAGCAGCCACCTATAATAAGCAAAGCGACTATTATCAATATAGAAACAGAAACATTTTTCATACCGTATATCTCCCACAAAAATGATTGAATAATTAAACAATTTGGTTCAACTTTAATTCTAACAAATTTGGACCAAATTGTCAACACAGAAAGGCTAAGGGTATTTTAGCCTTAGCCTTTCTATATATATTTATCTACCTCCCAGATAATGAGGGGGGCAGCTCTGCCGTAAGTCAAGGATTTTACTATGTCGGATTATAGGTAATTTCTGTTGAGCCAGCCTGCTTCTCCGGTCGATTTGGCCATTTTAATATATCAAACAAAAACTCGCTACCCTGACGTATCATTACACCCGGCATACAAGGGCACATTTCAAATGAGCCGACAACTTTATTGTCGTATTTGCTCAAAGCATTTAGCAAATAATCCCAATTTTCACGGTGTATACCGCCTTGCAAACCGGGCGGCTCGTGGTCGTCCGTTTGGCCATAGTTGTCGGTCAGGTGTAGATGAGCTACTCTCGGGCTTAAATCATCTATATACTGCTTAAAGCTAAACTCTGGGTCAATATTAGCATAACCAGTGTCAAGACAATACCAGAGGGATTCAAATTTTTCGCCGGCCTTGCTGAGTGTCGGTAATGGTCCGGTTTCCAGGCACAACTTTACTTGATGTTGTTCGGCGAGTTTGACGACCTCTGAAGCGAAATCCCAACCATCAGAATTTCGGCCGGCGGCAATATCCAAGCTTTGTAGCTCTGCCACGATATTAGCGTTAAGCAGCCTGGCACACTCGATTTGCTCGGCCCACTGCTCTAATGTGGGCCGATCACTGCGAGAGCGCATCGTTACTAACATGTCCTGAGTTGCAGCAGCCAGCCGAGGCCAATTACGTCTCTCGTAACGGCAGTCGTTCTGACCTCTTATATTGGGCCATAATTCCACACCGAAACCCAGAGACTTTAAGAATTGGCATTCCTGCTCGAAGGAAAGAGGATGCTCACGCCACCAAAATACCATTGTAGAAATAACGTATTTAATTTGCATTGTGCCATCTCTACGTTGTGCCTATAAAATCCTTAACGCATAGAGTATTTATCGATTAAAAACAAGCAGATATTCAAAGTTTCTTGAAAAATGTGACAAATTTTTAGATGGCAAATTTAATATAGGACTTTCGAGAATTGTTGTCCAGCTACTATTTTGACTTTTGTGCCTTATTTCCGGCTGGCCCGAAACATATAAACGAGATAAATATCAGACCCGCTCCAGCGAAAAAAAGTATGATTCGCCGTCGAGGCTCGCTACAGCGGCAAAGCCATTCTGGCATTGTCGGCTGGGTTTGGTAGTGCCTCATCCCGATGTACATCGGGTCTGCTAAGGCCTTTCTGGCAGTGGCTAATTGCTCGACTGTTGCTTTTGGATATACAGCACTTGTGTCTTCGGGCTCGGTGCCAAGAGTGGCTGGGGCGATGCGTTTGATGAGATTTGGCTCTGTCTCCAATTGGCTCAGTAATACATCATAATCGGTGTTTAGAGATTTGAGCCGATCCAAGTATTGTTGCGCTGCTTTCAAGAGTTGCCTGTTTTGATAATATCGAACCAAATCATCACAAAGTAGTATCGAGCTGCTCAGCGAAGTGACACCGATGCTAAAAAAGACCACAAACAGAAAAGCCCGGATGATATTTTGCTTCTGCATAGCTCGTCTCTGGTTCTTCGTGACTCGTCTATCGCTCGTCGCTCGGGGCACGGGGTACGAGTCACGAGCGACGAGTCATGAATTCAGGGCCGGCGTAGCGTGCCACTGGGCCAAGCTCTTCGTTTATTCTAAGCAACTGATTGTATTTGCAGATTCTATCTGTTCGGCATACCGAACCGGTCTTTATTTGGCCTACACCAGTGGCAACGGACAAGTCAGCGATGGTGGTATCCTCAGTTTCGCCGCTTCTATGGCTTATCACTGCTGTCCAGCCGGCTCTTCGAGCCATGTTGATAGCTTCAAATGTCTCTGTTAACGTGCCTATCTGATTGACTTTAATCAATATAGAATTGGCACAATCGAGTTTTATACCCTTGGCGAGACGTTTCGTGTTCGTTACGAACAAATCGTCGCCAACCAATTGAATCTTATCGTCGAGTTGCTGATTTAACTTTTTCCAACCCGTCCAATCGTCTTCGGCCAGCCCGTCTTCGATGGAGATAATAGGGTATTTTTCCGTCCATTTAGTCCAGTGCTCGACCATTGCATCGGACGATAATTTCTTTTTTGGATCAGATTTGAAAAATTTGTATTTCTTAGTTTTGGGCTCAAACATTTCGCTTGCTGCGGGATCTAAAGCGATTGCTATATCCTTGCTTACTTTGTAGCCGGCCTTTTTGATAGCATCGATAATAAGCTCCAGGGCCTCTTCGTTGCTGGCAAGCTGCGGCGCAAATCCGCCTTCATCTCCTACCGACGTGGCGTAGCCTCTCTGGGCCAGCACTTTTTTTAATGTATGGAAGACCTCGGCCCCCATTTGCACAGCCTGCGGGAAGTTCTGTGCCCCTATGGGCATAATCATAAATTCTTGAAAGTCGACATTATTGTCTGCGTGTTTTCCGCCATTTAAGATGTTCATCATTGGAACGGGAAGGATATGGGCGTTGCAGCCGCCTAAATAACGGTACAATGGCAAGCCAGACGAATCTGCTGCTGCCTTGGCGACAGCTAACGAGACGCCCAATATGGCATTTGCGCCGAGTTTGCCTTTGTTGGCGGTGCCATCCAGCTCTATCATCAACCGGTCAATTTCTTCCTGTGCCGCGGCATCCATACCCAGAACCTCAGTGGCAATGATTTCGTTTACATTTTTGACTGCGGCGGAGACGCCCTTACCCATATAGCGTTTTGCTCGCCTGTCACGCAGCTCTATCGCTTCGTGGGCTCCGGTGCTAGCGCCAGAGGGCACTGCTGCCCGGCCGAAAGAACTATCCTCGAGTAACACATCAACCTCAACCGTAGGATTGCCGCGGGAGTCAAGTATTTCTCTTGCGGTAACATCGATAATCGTAGTGAGCATTTTATGTCCTTTCCATATTCTCGTATTGCGTATATCGCATTGCGTATTGCGTTCTTGCTTTATACAATACACACGGTAACTAACTTCTTGCGAAAGCTTACCGTCTTTTGTCACGGACGTCAAGAGCTGATTGTCGGATTGCTCCGCTATTATATCTTCTCGAAAAATATTTTCTTGTCGCATTTTACTCCTTTTTTCGCTCTTAATAGTAGAAGCGCTTCTGTATTTGGAGAAGTTTTCAGGTGCGAACAGATGCTGAATTGGTGAACGCTGTCTTAAATGGCGAAAAGCAGGCTTTTGCTGTACTTGTAAAACGTTACCAGCGCGCGGTAGGCGCGGTAGCGCTGGATGTCTTAGGCGATTTTCATTCTGCTACAGATGTAACGCAGGATGCCTTTGTAAAGGCCTACGAGCAATTATTGATGTTGCGAAAACCTGATGCCTTCGGCCCATGGCTAATGAAAATAGCTCAAAGATGCGCGCTGGATTCAGCCCGGCGGAAGCCTAAAGAAGCGCAATTGGAAACAAAAATTGTCGCGGCAGTTGAAAATCCTAATAGCCAGCCTCTCGACTTCGCTCGAGACAGGCTTGATGAGGAAAAAAAGATGCTTTTAGCCGCTGTTATCAAACTGCCCAAGAGCGAAAAACAGGTGGTAATGCTTCGCTATTTTGGCAGCCACAGCGTTAAAGATGTTGCTGAGATAGTTGGCCGAAGTATCGGCACCGTAACAAAACAACTTTCGCGGGCACACAAACGCTTGCGCAGGATGTTGGAGGTTTGAAGTATGACCGGTCAAAAGAATATAGAAAACAAGCTGGAAGAATTAGGCCAGGCAATAGGTTCTGATGAATCACTCGTCGACAACGTGATGAGCGGCATCGACGCCAGGATTATTGCCGAGTCCAATAGAATTGAAAGGAGATTTACAATGAGTCGTTTAATGAAATTCGCAGCCGCTGCGGTGATAATAATAGCTGTAGTTTTGTTAATAACCTTCTTAGATAAATCAGTTACTCCTGCTTATGCTATTGATCAAACTGTGGAAGCATTCAAGAACGTACGGTTATTACATCTTATTAGGCATAATGAGGTTGGACAGATTGAAGATGAAAGATGGATCGAGATTGGAATGGATGGCAGACAGGTCAGATATCGGCAATATACTCCCCCGGATTTTCTGGCTGTAGAGGATGGCGAGTCGACGGCCGTGTATCACATGGATAAGAATACAGTCGTGCTCTACGATCGCAAAGACAAACAATATCAGTGGGTTGGTGATCTTGGGCTGTTTCTGGAGAATCTGCGCCAGGAAGGTAACATCATCGAACAAAATACGGATTACCGCGGCCGGCTTGTCCACAAGATACATTGGCCTATAATGAATGCAGAGTGCTATGTGGACCCAGCAACCAAGCTTCCGATCGCTATCGGTGACACTGAATTCTCCTATGAGCTACCAGCACCTGGGACTTTCGAAATCACTATCCCGGAAGGTTTTGCAGTTATCGACAAACGACCTGGTGCTGCTCCAACCGAAGAATCTGATTGGTTGAACGAAGAGGAGATTGCTGATGAGCGATTCAACAAAGCCCGACACGCTCTGGCTGTAGGTGACTATGCGCAGGCAGCGGAACTATTTGAGTACGTTGTTGAAAAACAGCCTGGACGCAACTGGGCGTGGTTCTGGCTGGGAAAAACTTATTATGAACAAGGTGAGTATGACTTGGCTATCGAGAAATTCTCCAAGGTCATTAATATGATGGGAGATTTGCCTTACTGCCTCTATGCTCGCGGTTTGGCCTATGGTCAAAAGGATTTGGAAAATTCAGCCAAGGAAGATTTAAAGATGGCTTTGCCATGGATGTTAAGTGCACTGCGTCAACAGAAGGCTGCTGCAATGTTTGAGTACGCCGATGACCCTCTTTTGAGAGATGGACGAACTCGGCCAACACAGGAGCAAATCCTTACCCGTATGATCAATCGCTTAAGGATAATCACGGGTCAAAACTTCGGCTATGATCCTTCGGCCGGTGCCGAAGAAAATGAGCAGGCAATAGCGGCTTGGGAACAGTGGTACGAAAATTCAGGCCAAACCAATTTCGCTCCTGACGCAGAACTTGTACCCATTCCTGCAGCACCAGCAATACCGAAGCAATTAAGTAGTGACCCCTTCTTGAGTGGAGAAGTTAGTGAGGAAGAAGCAGAAGCCATCCAGGAATTCAAGATCATCAGAGAGAAAATTGAAGCGGGTGAAAAATTTGAAGATAGCTCCACCCCCCTTCGTACTTTCTTGACTATATTGTTCTGTATTCACTCTAGTGATGAGGAAGTATTAGACCGAAATTGCGCATTGGATCTGCAAAAGATGGGTATTGAATTAACACCTGAATATTTAGCTGGATTCCAGTACTTTACTCAGCTTGATATACTGCGAGCTCCTCTTGCTCCGGAGAATCCTGTTAAAGGTCAATTCTGGCCAATCTATGTGACTCGAAGAGGCGAGGGTAGACTTGCTGACACCCTGCTGCCTGTTTTCTGGAATGGCAAATGGATGTGGGTGGGCAACATAGGTAGGCCTGCCGACTGGCGTACTGCTGTGCCAAAGTTTAAGGAAATACTTGAGCAGGCAGGGAAATAAATCTCAACGGCGGTATTAAATAAGGGCATGATTAGTAAAAAAAACAGTCTTTTTTTGGCCTGTTTTTTGTCTTTTTTTAGTATTTTTGGGTATTTTTGGCAAAATTTTGGAAAAATCCTGTAACAATCCGGGTCCTTTTGCGTCTATATATTATAGAAGCCCACACCAAAACATAGCGCAGCGGGGTTTTAAGTCGCTGTGCGTTAATTTCCTTTAACCTCCTTCAAAGAAGGCCGATACCTACCAGATCGGCCTTTTTATTTACTCAAACTGACCAATACGATAGCAGAAATAATCATAAGTCCTTTATTT
>CAYNKI010000202.1:0-7028 GCA_964397675.1 uncultured Pirellulales bacterium | reverse complement strand
CCATCCCCAAATCCTTCCCTGGCTACGGCTTGGCTCTTCCGGCTACGGCACGCTCTCGTCTCGGCGAAGGCCCGAGCCGGAGCGGGGCCGCCGTGACGAGTCGCCGAGACGAGCGGATTTGAGGCTGCCACACACTATGGAGCCACAAATCAATGTTACCCAGAATCTGTGCTGTTTGAACCATACCAAAAATATAGAAACTCCTACTTCCATTGCGGACACGCATCGAAGCATTCAGCAGCGATCTGACACCCGGGCGGGATTGACGTCCCTGCGGTAGCGAGCGATAGCCTGTTTGCATCTTTGCGGCATGATAAATCGGCGCATAATTATAAGTGCTCAAGTAGTTGATTCTGATAGTGATGGAATTCCTGATAGAATCGATGCTTTCTCCCTGTTGAATTTTATCCCCCTACCAGTAACAATCCGGTTTTGTTCTCTGACGAACTAAGAAAAGCTATTTGTCCTGTTGCACCGCACCAATTCATGTTAAAATGTTGGATCGAAAACTAACTAATTGGAACTACAGCCTTGGCAGACAGGATTTACAGGATTATCCTATTCATCTTGTCAAAAAAACAGAAAGTAGCTGGCTTTTTGCTTTACTATGAATCTATGAAAATATGAGTATTGGCAAATCTAAAGCTTTGGACGTAATGTTTTTTCTGGCGGTTGGCATGATAGAGCTTATGTTGGTTGGTTGCTCAGAAAAGAATGTACGCCCCAATATTATCATTGTCACCGCGGAGAGGGAGTATAATACTGCTAAGACGCTGCCATCTTTTGCGAAGAATGTGTTGGAACAGCAGTACGGTTTTCGGACAACGATTTTGGCAGCAGATGCGAACAACCCCAATGTCATTCCGGGTTTCGCCGATGGTGTTGCAAAGGCTGACGTACTGTTGCTAAGCGTGCGTCGCCGTGCTCTGCCTACGGATGATATAAACGCGCTGCATAAGTATCTGGATGGTGGTAAGCCGCTGGTGGCGATCCGCACATCCTGCCACGCTTTTGATATCCGCGGCAATGCGCCGAATGGTCATGCCGATTGGGCTACATTCGATCCTGAGGTGCTGGGCGGAAACTATCATGGTCATTACGGTACGGGACCCAGGACATCTGTCACGCTGGCAGCCCACGCAGAAGGTCATCCTATTCTAACTGGTATTGAGACGCCATTCACGAGCAATGGTTCGCTATACAAAACCAGTCCGCTGGGTAGCTCAACAGAGCCATTGCTGATTGGCAGGATACCGAATCAAGAGCCCGAGCCGGTTGCCTGGACCAATAAGTACAAGAATGCCCGCGTGTTTTATACGTCGCTGGGCCATCCAGATGATTTTGACAATCCACAGTTCTGTCGGCTGCTTATCAACGCAATATTCTGGGCAATGGATAAGCCTGTCCTAAAGCAAAAAGCTACAAAATAAACCACACACTAATAGCAGAAAAGTGTGTGACCAAGATAGCAAATCACGCTTTTGTCAGATGAATAAGGAGTTGAAAATGGAACGTATGAATAGACGGGATTTTCTGGATGAGTCGATTCGTGGTGCAGCAGGGATGTCCCTGGGGGTGATGGCGTTTTCAATGATGTCACGACAAGTGATTGGAGCAAATGAGCGAGTGAACATAGCGCTAATTGGCTGCGGCGGACGCGGCAAAATAGTGGCGCGAAACTTCATAGAGCAGGGTGCCGAGATTACTTACGTCTGTGATTTACTCGAGGAGCGTCTTGAAGCAACTGCCAAGGAGCTGGCTGGCGTGCAGGGCCGTAGACCCAAAATGTCCAAAGAAATAAACCAGGTCTTTGATTGCAAAGATGTTGATGCGGTGATAATAGCTATGCCCGACCATTGGCACGCGCCTGCGAGTATCCTTGCCTGCCAAGCGGGTAAGGATGTATACGTGGAAAAGCCGCACTCGCATAATATCTGGGAAAGTCGTAAGATGATCGAGGCGGCCCGTAAATACAAGTGCATCATCCAGGTCGGCACGCAGAACCGAAGCGCTCCCTACAACTTCGCGGCACGTGATTACATTAAGAGCGGCAAGTTAGGTGACATTCGTCTGGTTAAGGTGTACAATCTCAAACCGGGTGGGCCATTCTATCTCGGTGATGCTGGTATGTCGCCTGAAGGCTTCAATTGGGACGCCTGGCTGGGACCGGCACCGCAGAGACCTTATCACCAACGCATCTTCCGCAGCGGGTGGCATAATTTTTGGGACTTTTGTGGAGGTGACATGGGCAACGATGGCATCCACCAGCTCGACCTGTTTATGATGCTCCTGGGCGACCCGAATACGCCAACATCTGTATCCTGCTCCGGAGGCCGGCTGGCGCACAAAGGCGATGATGCGGAAGTGCCCGATGTGCAGATTGTTTCTTTCGACTTCGAAGAATTTGTGATGACGTTTGAACTAACGGGCTACCCGCGATATATGCGAAAAACGACCGGCACTATCCGTCGGAGAGATGAATTTCCTTACTGGACTCAAAACGCCACACGCATTGAGCTGTACGGCTCGGAGCTGATGATGACCATCGGCAGGCACGGCGGCGGCTGGCAGGTGACCACCTCCGGCGGCAGGGTCGTTAAGCAAATGTACGGCCGACCCCCTGATCTATACCACATAAATAATTTCATCGAATGTATCAAGAGCCGAAAACTGCCTTATGCTGACATCGAAATCCTCCACCACAGTTGCACCCTCGTGCATTTGGGCAACATCGCTCACCGTGTCGGTAATCAGAAATTGTGGTTCGACCCGAAGACCGAACGATTCATCGACAACGACGAGGCGAATAAGCTCGTCAAACGCAAATACCGCAAGAAATACGAGATACCTGATAAAGTGTGATGCCTAAATTTTACTGAAAATTTACTTTTTTATCTGTCAACCGATGGCTTGCGTTGAACGTCTGTATTGGTAGCTGGAGTAAATAGCCTCAATGGACAGCACTGACAAAAGTTTAATAAATGCCCATCTTCAGGGCGGTCCGACAGCGTTCGGCGAGCTTGTACGCCGATACGGGGATAGCGTATTGGGATATTTAATGCGTATGAGTAACAATCGAGAACAAGCAGAGGACCTTTTTCAGGAAACTTTCAAGCGGGTCCACGAAAAAGCGTATACATTTCGCGGCGATCATTTTAAGCCGTGGCTGTTTAAAATCGCGACGCGCGTAGCTATCGATAATTTGCGCAGGCGTAGTCGACTGCGGGTTGTATCACTAAACCAGAAATTAGATTGCTCTGATACAGAAGAGCAAGAGCTGGGTGCAGTTGCGGTTGCAGATGATTCCTATGAGCCTTCTGACAAGGCGATAAAAGCTGAGCAGGCCGAACTGGTACAGCAGGCTATCCAGTCGCTGCCAAAAAGACAGCGAGCAACGCTCGTTCTGGCATATTATCAGCAGCTTAGTTACCCGGAAGTGGCGACAGTTTTAGGTTGTTCTATTGGGACGGTTAAAACACAAATGTATAGAGCTCTTAGAACGCTGGCAAAAAGATTACCCGATATTTCGGAAGGTTAGCAATGAAACGCCATATTAAAGAAAGAGAGCTTATTGAATATCAGTTCAAATTAGCTTCCGATATCCAGTCAGAAAGAATCGCTGAACATCTTCAGAGCTGTGCTCAGTGTCGTGAGCAACTGGAAAAGTTGAAACGCAGATTCGCTGCACTTGATTTGCTGAGTGGAGACACAAAGATTAGTGAGGATTTGATTTCGCAGGTTATTGAGCAGGCCAAGGAAAGACCCCACGTAAAACGTGGGGCTAAATATTTAGCCCCGCCTTTTAGGCGGGGTCTTCCCTGGATTGGCGCTGCAGCAGCAGTGCTCTTAGTAGGATTACTGCTGTTTGCTCACCTTAACAAGCAGATAGCGTCACGTCGTGAAATGGCGAAAGAGCCTGAACAGGCGGTGGAGAAAATGATCCTTGCTGAGGAGACGGAGATGACACCAGCCGCAGATTTGGATAAGAAAGATGCTTTCGAGACCACGTTCGCGCTGGCGGCACCGAAGAGAAAGGAACCTGAGAAGTATTTTGGGATTTCTTCAACTCGTGCAATTGCAGGGCAAGAAATAGCAGAGCAGCCGCCTTTTGCGCCGGCTAGCGCGATTGAATTAGTGGTGCTGCCGAGACGAGAAAAGGTACAGCTTACGATTTACAATTCCGCTGATTTAACATTGGTGCGGGAGCGGCGGAATCTGACATTAAAGAAAGGCTGGAACTGGCTGCAGTTTATGTGGGCAGATACTTTAATTGACCCCACCTCACTTAGCCTGGAACCATTGGAACAGGCTGACAAGATTTGTATACAGCAGTTGGTATTTCCAGCGAGGCTGCGGGAGCTTGGCCGTTGGCTTATCCACTCGGAGGTTAGCGGCCAAGTACCGTTTGAAATCACGTATTTTACCAGCGGACTTAGCTGGCGGGCATTTTATATGGGCACGCTCTCGCAAGATGAAAAGACGATGCGCTTGCAGGGCTATGTGAGAGTTAGCAACAATAGCGGTGAAGATTATGAGAAAGCCCAGACCCGGCTGATTGTGGGTAAAGTGCACATTCTCGACCAAATCGCTGACCTGGCAAAACGCCAGTATCCTTACGACAGGCCGGTTATAATAGCCGAGGACAAAAAGGGTCATCTTGGAGATATGATTATGAATGGAAGAGTCGGGGGGTACGGAGGAGGAATGGGCGGCATGGGAATCGATTTCGATGAACTAAGAAGCAAGGAAATCATAAAAGAGGGACTGAGTGAATATTTCCTTTATACGATTGAGGGGACAGAGACAATTCCGGATACGTGGGACAAAAGGCTGCTGTCGTTTGAAGTTGAAGATATTCCGGTTAAGAGTCTGTATAAATACGACGAAGAGCGCTGGGGCAATCAAACAATAAGATTCATTTCGTTTGCCAACGACGAGGAACATAATTTAGGTGAAACGCCAATTCCGGATGGGACAATAAAAATATATAGTCAGGTTGATGAGCAAGGTTTTCTTTCATACGTCGGCGGGACAAGTGTTAAGTATATTCCAGTGAATGAAGAGATTGAGCTAAATCTTGGTCCGGCTCGATTGGTTGAGATTGAGCCGAAGCTGATGGATTTTAAGAAGGATAATTTTGTATTTGACAGAAGAAGGAATATTTCCGGCTGGGATGAAATAAAGACCTGGAAGATAGAAATCACCAATACTCGAATGCTGCCGATAGAAATTGAGATTACCCGCCGAATCGACGCTCCATACTGGATGCTGCAGGCCGATATACCTTACGAAAAATATGATGCAAGACGTGTTCGCTTTAAGATAAATCTTGAGCCGCGAAGCCAGCGAACATTTGAATACACGGTGAGAATATATCACGGCGAAAGAAAAGAAGTTTGGCAAAAAATAAGAGCTAAAAAATAAGTTTTAAGGAGACTGAATTATGAGCAGTAAAAGAACCAAACTAACACTCTGTAACCGATTCTTTGCGGAGTTGTCATTGCGAGGCCTGCAAAGCAGGCCGTGGCAATCTCATCTGTTACACTTTAGATTGCTTCGCTTCGCTCGCAATGACATCCGTCACTTGAGTTGTTACAAAGTACTAATGGCGATTGTGCTGCTGCTTGTTGGCAGCGGAATCGTACAGGCGAGGATTAAATTAGTGGCACTGCCGGAGCGGGCGGCGACAGTGATTCGCTTAGACAATCCACAGGCGACATTGATTGAAGAAGAGAGGGTGTTGACACTACAGAAAGGGCTAAACAAGGTTGACTTTTCGTGGAAAGGCGTCAGCATCGATTCCGACTCGATTCGGCTAAGGCCCATCGACCATCCGGATAATGTAACGCTTCTAAGTGTCAGCTATCCACCCAATGAGGCTGCTCTTGTCTGGGATATTAGCAGTACCGAGAACTTCGCTGAGACAGTGCGGATCAGCTATCTATTAAGCAATATCGACAGGCTGATTACTTACAAAGCGGTAGCTGATAAGGCTGAAACGCAGGTCGATTTGAAGAGCTATTTGGTGCTGCGGAATTTCTCAGGTGAGGATTTCGACCGAGCGCGGGTGCTGCTGGACTACGGCGAGTCATTTGAGCAGGGAATCGACCATGAGGAGACCAAGCAGATGCTATTTCTAAAAGCGCCGAAGGTGCCGATTACCAAAGTTTGGACATTCGATGCAGCCAAGCTGCCGTGGGACCCCGAAAAACTGGATGAAAATGTGGGAATTCCGGTAAGCTATCGAATTGTAAACGATGCCAATAGCGGCCTGGGCGAATTTGCCCTGTGGAGCGGTAAGGCACGAATCTTTCAGGACGATGGACACAAAAGCACAATCTTTTTGGGCGAGGACATCACTGGCCTTGTTCCGGTCGGCGAGAAGACCGAACTTTACATCGGTGACAGCAGGGACATCGTCGTGACACAGCGAAAAATGAAGGATACCAGGATTAACGTACGAAAGAACAACAAGGAGCAAACTGTTCTTTACGATACTGATGAGATAATTACCTCCAAGATTGAAAACTTCAAGGACAGTCCTGCTGTGCTGACAATGATACAACACATCCCCAGCCAGTGGGACATGGAAAAGTGCAATATGAAATACGTTAAAAAGGATGCGAATACCCTTGAGTTCGAGATTAGATTGCCTGCTCGAACCGAGGAAGGTCCAGCTACGAAAGAACTGAGTATGCACTACCATCGCCGCAATGTGAGGCCGTAAGGAATCAGAAGACAGATGACAAAGGACAGAACACATAAGATAGAGAACAGAATATAAAGGAGCAGCAAAATGAAACGCATAATATGTATGTTACTAATAATGGTTGCGATGACCAGCGCCGGTCTGGCCAAAGTCGATTTGGTTACTCTGCCTTCGCGGGACACAGTCCAGCTTACGATTTATAACTCCGCAGATATGACGCTGGTGCGTGAAAGCAGAGGGCTCACATTAAAAGACGGCAAAAACAAGCTGCAGTTCTCCTGGGCCAATACACTCATTGACCCAACCAGCTTAGAGATGC
>CAYNKI010000201.1:0-7125 GCA_964397675.1 uncultured Pirellulales bacterium | reverse complement strand
AGCTGCCCCACGTACCGGCTGGCTCGTACTCACCGGCTGGCCGCGAGCCGGTCACACCGACCTTGCCCCAGGATGTAAATGTGTCGCCACCTACTCCAAGTGTGCCGCTGCCTCCGGGCGGGTAAATTGGATTCTTAATTTTTGTCGCCATTGGGCAACAGCGTATCTTGTCATCCCTAAAGTAGTAGTTGTACAGGACATTTATCCAACGGCCTGAACTGCTTGTACGTCTGGGAAAGAAACCGTTGTTGTCGTCCGTGTACATCACAAAAATGGTGCCCCACTGCTTTAGATTTGACTGGCAAACGACCGCCTTTGCCTGTTTCTTTACCCGCTGCAATGAAGGCATCAATATAGCCATCAATAGTGCGATGATAGCTATCACCACTAAAAGTTCTATTAATGTGAATCCTTTTCGTTTATCCATATGATAAATTATACCTAAAATTTGATTTTTCTGCAACATATCTTGTCGCATAGATTTGCAATGGCGATGTAATCTTGCGGTGAGATCTGCTCCGGCCGCTGCGTCGGGTCTATCGAACATTGCTCAAAAATTTCGGGCCAATTGTTAACTTTCGCAAGTTTGCCGCAGGCGAGTTTGACGCAGGACTTTAACATTTTTCGGCGATGACCCATAAAAAGATTTACGGTCTCACTGAACAGTTGCATATTTTGAATCCGGCCCAACTTTTTTTTTCTGCGGATGAAGCTGACCATTGCAGAATCGACCTGCGGCTGAGGCCAAAAGACGGTCTGTTTGAGAACCCTTATTATTCTCACCTCGCCGGTAGCGTAAAGATATATGCTCAAGGTGCCGTAGTCACTGCTGCCGGGTACGGCTGTCATTCGGTTAGCGACCTCCTTTTGGACTGTGACATATATTCCATATACTACTGTCGGTCCCGTAATTAGATTCAGCATAACAGGCGAGGCGACATTGTAAGGTAGATTCGCTACTAACAAAACGCGCCCGGAATATTTTTTTTCGGCGAGAGTTAGTGCGTTTGTGACAGCTGGGCTGATAGTGTTTTTGTTCTCCAAGATATCGGTAGTGATAATCTCGACATTTTCAGCTTTTGCGAGCTGTTTTTTTGCAATATCTGACAGAATCTGGTCAACCTCAACGGCAATAACTTTACCAGCCAATCGAGCTAAAGCTTCGGTCAAAGAACCTGTACCGCAGCCGACCTCCAAAACAACATAATTATTCTGAATATCTGCAGAATCTATCAGCAGTCGCATCAGATTCAAATCGATAAGGAAGTGCTGTCCAAGTCGTTTATTTGGAGATACGCCTGCTGATTTAAGTAACTGCTGGATTTGCTTTTTAGTCTGCATTATTGAAACTAAAAACTTAAAGCTAAAAGCTAAAAACCATAGCTCAAACTTAAAAACTTTTTTATTTTAAGTTTTACACTGTGGCTTTAGGCTTTTCGCTTTGCGTTTTACACTTTTTTGCCGTGGCCATTTGTATAGCGGTGGTTATAGCTGATTTCATACCAGATGGATTAGCGAGGTTTCGGCCTGCGATATCAAAGGCAGATCCGTGAGCAGGCGAAGTTCTTACTATCGGTATGCCGATAGTGATGTTAACTGCGTTCTCAAAATCGAGCAGTTTTACCGGGATCATCCCCTGGTCGTGATACATTGCGACCACACCATCGAACTCACCTCGGCTGGCCCGCAAAAAAAGTGTATCTGCTGGGAATGGACCGAGACAATTTATTCCTTGCTCCTGTGCTAATAAAATTGCAGGCGATATTATGCGTTGTTCTTCATCGCCGAATTGGCCGGCCTCGCCTGCATGTGGATTCAGTGCGGCAACACCAATCTTAGGATTTTCCAGGCCAAAGTATTCTTTCAGCGCAGCGTTTAGTAAATCTATCGGCTCAAAGACACAGCCGATCGTAAATTTATGCCGCACTTCAAAAAGCGCCTGATGAATTGTTGCTAAAGCTACTTTTAACGGCCCACTGATAAACATCATTGCCTTTTGCGGAGATTTACACCGATGGGCGAACATTTCAGTGTGGCCCGGCCATTCTGCGTCGGCTAAATTCCAACTGGTTTTACTAATCGGCGCTGTTACTATTGCATCTATAATGCCGGCTTGAGCGGCATCAATGGCATCGTGACAAAACCTTAAAGATGTCTCGCCCGCAACTCTGCTCGGGCCTGTGATCCAAGGCGGAACAGAATATTCATCGTAATCAGCTACGACAACTTTGCAGGGATAATCTCTGTTGATTTTTTCGTGTTGATGTCGTTTCCAGAAAGGCTCAATCTCAGCTTTATCAGCAGCGTAACAAAGCTGTTCGTTCATACCAAAGATGATAAACTTCGCTGACCGGCGTATAGCTGGGTCAGCCAGTGCTTTTACTACAACCTCCGGCCCGATACCAGCGGCATCACCCATCGTTACGCCGATGACCATCTGGTTGGCTATCGAATTGTTGCCTTTATTTGTGTCCATATCGTAAAAGCATAAATAACCGCTAAAAGCAGCATATTTCCCTGATTGTGTCTGTTCCCATTTTTTAAAAGCCCAGTTCTTTTAGTCTCTCTACCGTTAGTTTCTCTTCTTGTGGTAAGATCTTTTCAAGCTGTTTCTTTATCGTCTTAATGATTATATCGATCTCAATATTTACTGCATCGCCAACCTTGGCTGTGCCCAGCGTGGTTTTTTTTAGCGTCTCAGGTATTATGGCCACGCTGAAGCTGCGCTCATTAATGCTCGCTATCGTTAAACTTATTCCGTCAACGGCGACCGAGCCTTTAACTATCATCTGGCTAAGCAGTTCAGGCTCGGCTGCAAGTTCAATATCGGCAAATTGCCCCTGTCTTTTAACCGCCTTAATCGTTGCTGTGCCGTCGATATGGCCCAGAACGAAATGTCCGCCGAACCGGTCGGTAGCTTTCATAGCACGTTCGACATTAACCGGCGACGAGGGTAGTAATCCGCCCATCGTCGATTTTGTCAGTGTTTCGGTGCTTAAATCGAAGGTTGTAAGATTACCTGCCAGTTCAGCTATCGTCAGACACACCCCGTTTATAGCTATGCTATCGCCGATTTTGCAGTTCGTAGCTAATTTATCTAAATCTATAGCCAGCGTAAGCCCGCCTGCGTTTGGGTGAACCGATTTTACCGTGCAAATTGCCTCTATAAGCCCTGTAAACATTTGAAATTAACTATTTACTATTGAAAAAAGAAAACTAAACACTAAAATCAATTATAAATAATAAATGATAAATAATCAATGTTATAAGTGTGTGGTATAAATAATGGGTACATTCTGGCTCAAAATAGCGGGTTTGGCGATTGTAATTATCGGAGTGATTATCTTAATAAGTGTTTTTTCGGGTTCTGAAACCGAACCTGCACCGGAGCCCGAATCTAAGCCGAAGACGATTTATGAGCAGTGGGAAAAAGACGAAGAAAGGCTACGCGCTGAGCCGGAACCTATAATTCCGCCCCAGGTTAGCCCTTCAGTGCAACCAGTGAAGCCGCGCCAGCCCCAATTCAAGAAACTTAGCATGGAGGAAGAAATCCAGGCGCAACAAAAATGGGAGTGGGTCGTGAACCAGCGCAAAATGGCAAGGCTGCCGGTTATGGGTTATAAGCAAATGGTCGACACGTGCCGCGAAATCATCCGCAGGTGGCCCAAGAGTAAATATGCCTTTTTGGCCAAAAGGGCGCTTGCCGAGTTGCCGGAGCGATACCATACAATGTACAAAATTACAAAAAAAGAGATAGATGTTAGCAATTTCTATGAAAAAGACTAATCAGAAAAGACTCTAAAAGGAACGTTCAAATGACTCCCGATGCACCGTCTGTCAATATACCTGTAATTTCGATAACCGCTGGTTGTCTGCCAGATGCTTGGGAGAAGGCTGTTTTGGCAGTTTGGGATGAGGGTCTCGAGGTCAAGACTCAATACGATAAACCGGAAGACCAACCGAGTAAAGATGCAACCGTTATAATTACCGTCACCGAACCGTTTGGCGAGCCGAGGATCCATAAGAATTTTCCGGGCGGGCCGGAGGAGCTTGAATCATATCGGCTCGAAGTTGTTAACGGCATCCACGACCATTGGATTGACCCTGCTGCAGGTAAGTGGACCTATACATATCATGAGCGACTATTTGCATACTATCCGGTGGAAAATATCTCCCGACGCGCCGGGACCGATTCGTCAAAGCCATTCAGCAAGGTCGACCAGATTCAGTATGTTATTGACTGCTTGTCGCAAGCTGGATATAGTCGCCGTGCTCAAGCGGTAACCTGGATGCCGACCGCAGACCCTGGAACGGAACATCCGCCCTGCTTGCAAAGAGTATGGTGCCGTATAGTAGCTAACCAGGCGGAGCAGCTTTATCTTAACATGAATACGCACTGGCGCAGCAGAGACCTCTATAAGGCTTGGTTTATGAACGTTTACGCTGTAACAGCTCTTCAGAAGATAATTGCCGAGGCAATATCGGAAAAAATAGGCCGACAGGTCTTAGTGGGCAGGTATGTTGATATAAGTGATTCGCTGCATATCTATGGCAGCTACTTTGATGAAGTTGTTGGCGAAGTGGAAAAAATGCGAAAAAGCCCATTTACCGAGCGGGCCTGGGAGAGCACTCATCCAGCCTTCGCTGCCTGTACGCAGCAGGCAAGAGAAAAACTGGCGCAGGACCCGGATTGGTACGCAAAGGGCGGTTAGATAGAGTTATGAATAATAGAAAATTTCTTGAACGCAATATGAGGGACGAAGAATGGCTTTAATTATCAATGGTGAAAAAATTGAAGATGTGACAGTACAGCAGGAAGTTGAACGCTTACGGGCGGAATATGAAAGAACATTCGCTGACATGGACCATAAAGAACGAGAAGAGCAACTCCTTGACTGGTCTAGAGAGAACGTAATTGAACGAGTGTTAATCAGCCAGGAAGCAAAAAAGTATGGTGATAAAGTACCAGAGTCAGAGATTGAATCTGCATTGGACAAGCTAAAAGAGCAATACGGAGATCAACAACAGCTTCACAAAGACTTTGATGCCGAAGACGATGAAAAAGTAAAAGAGTATATCGAGCTTACGATAAAGACGGAGCGAAAATTTGATGAGCTCTGCCAAGATTTACATAAGCCATCGCAAGCTGATATTGAGAAGTACTATGAGGAAAATAAGGAGCAGTTCAAATCTGCTGACCAGGTTAGAGTGGCTCATATAGTAAAATATTTGGACTGGCAGACAGATGAAGCAACCGCTTATAAAGCAATGCAAAAAGCACAGGATGAATTGAAAAATGGTGCAGCTTTTGAGGTGGTGGTTGATAAATATACTGACTGTGCCGATACCGGGGGCGATTTGGGCTATGTCGTTAGGGGACAAATGGTAGAAGAGTTCGAGGACGTGGTTTTTAATTTAAGCATAGGCCAGGTAAGTGACATTTTCCGCAGTCGCTTCGGGTTTCATATAGCCAAGGTTTATGACAGAAAGCTGCCCGTTATTGCCGGTCTTAAAGAAGTAAAAGGCCAGATAGAAGATGAACTCAAAGGGCAGATGCGAGAGGAAGCAATCAACGAGTTTATAGACCAGTTAAAAAGTAAAGCCAAAATAGAGGAGATATAAGGATTAACCATCGTCGTACCGACGACGGCTAAACTGTAAAAAATCAAGAAAAAGTGCATGTATTAATTTGCCTCCTTGCAGTTTCTATGTTAAACTTTATTACAGTCGGGCAAAGAAGAGTTGAGAGCTTACGAGAGCGGGAATACAGCGTCAAGGTATTATTTAGCGGGCATTAAATGAGATTATGGGGGGCTATGTAAGTTTCTTTCCGAGTTTGCCTCTGCGCTTTCGGCGCAGGGGCTTTTTTTTTGTCGAGCATGTTCGACAACTTGGAGATGAAAGTCCTCTACAGAACCTGATGGAGGTGAAGTGTTAGCGAAGCATGGGACAACTTAACCAGCCGAACCGCTGTGGTACAGACCCGTATGCCCGGTGGTGTGACAGGGAAAGCCCGCGAGGGCCTACCTATGTCGATTGCCATGAAATGTAACAAAAATATTTGCCGCTAAGGCACAAAGAAATACTCGATTCTCGATGCTGGATACTCAATTCTCGCCGCTTGCCCCGTACGAAACCTGTCCTGAGCAAAACCTGCCCTGCTTGTCCGTCGTAGCTTCAGCGAAGACGGAAGCACAGCCGAAGGGTCGAAGGAATCATTTTAAGAGTCATTCCGAGAAGAAACATTAAGAAAAAACGGGGTCTATCCCAAATTAAGCGAAAAATTCAAAGCTAAAAATATAAAACTGGGAGTTCCGAAGTTTTACATTTTTCGTTTTACGTTTTACACTTCCTTCAGCATAGGCCCCGAATTGGGTCTCTAATTACAAGCTCGTTGTTTATCGATGAACAAAAAACTATGAACTACGAACTATTCAAAACGGCTTGTCAAACGGCTGAGTCCGGCCGGCAAGCCCCGCCATCTCCTCTTGTGTCAACGCACGATCGTAAATGCGAACATCGTCAATCTGACCCATGAAGAATCTGTCGTCATTTGAGGGACGGCTGCCAATCCTAACATCCTGGCCGGCAGTGAGAGCGAACGCATTTGGGCTCGTACTGGGCCTTGTATCATCTATACCGTTCAGGTAAAGTACCACCTCCGGATACGAAATCGTGACGTTCTCTTGAACCGTCACCGCAACATGGTGCCAACCACCATCGTTCACATTGCTGTCACCCTGGACATTGCCGCCTTGATGCTCAGTCCGCAGTCTGCCATCGTCGATCCGGAAGCCAAATCTTTGACCAGCAGTGTTTGGACCCCAGCCTATAATGGCGCCGGTTTCGTTGGCCGTCGTATTGATCCAGGTAGTAACAGTAACAGCATTCGGGCCGAGAATGCCCTTGTAGCCGGTTATCTCCACATAGTCGCCGATACCATCAAGGCTAATGGCCTGTCCAATCTTGCCTGCTACAAAAATAGGGTCGCCCACTGCAGTGCCGTGGAGGCCATTGCCAGAGCTGTCGTTGGCAGTGCCTTCAAATTCGTAGTGTGCTACCAGACCAGTAGTGTCAGGCTCGGCAGGTGTGATTAACTGACGGCTATAAGGATATAAGCTGATG
>CAYNKI010000200.1:0-7142 GCA_964397675.1 uncultured Pirellulales bacterium | reverse complement strand
TAAATGTGCGGACGCTTTTGTGCAGGCTGGAGTGGCCCAGCACATACCATGCCCGCTGGTTGTAGAGCAGATGGTAAGGACACAGCTCAACGTCAATAATCTGGCCCTCAAAAAGCGAATGGTAGCGGATATTCACCTTGCGTTTATTGATGATGGCTTTTTGTAATCCTGCGAATGTTCTATCAAGAAGATTTGTTAGTGCCTGGGCGTCGGATCTGGTCGAGACGTTTTGCAGAGCTAAATTACAATATTGTCTGATTTTGGCAGGCAGGTTGTTTTCGATTTTCAAAGCAGCCAGCAACGCCGAGTTTGTAAATGGCAACTGTATCTGTTCTCTTACCGTGTGGGCCAACATAAGCAGACTCAATGCCTCTTGCAGGTTCAAATCTATCGGTGGCAGAAAAAACTCAGGATCTATTGTATAACCGCAAGTTTTGGTATCGTAGTGGTATGGTACGCCTATAGCCTGCAGCTCTTTAAGGTCGCGAAAAATGGTCCGTCGGCTTATTCCAAGCATTTTTGACAAATCACCGACGGCATAGCTTTTTCCTGCTTGCAGAGTCGTCAAAATCTGTATGACCCTACTAATTCTGCTGGGCTTCACGAGTACAAACTCAAAAATTAAAATTCAAAAATCAAAATTGTGGAATCCCGAAGTACTTCGGGATGACGTCCTTAATTTTACATTTTGCATTTTGATATTTGATTTTCTATAATCTTGTTAAAATGTAGTCAAAGCCCTTGCATTGGTCAACTTTAAAAAATTTGAACTTAATTGTTTTGACACCACTGGGTTTTGATGAAATAATGATTACATTAACTTTTATCGTAAAGGTTTTGTGATGTTTTAAGGTAGTAAGAGGATAAGATTATGGAAAAATATCCACAGCGCTTCAAAAGTAGAAATACGAGAGCAAAAAGGCAAAACTTTTTACTTTTTATTTTTTACTTTTTACTTTTTTTTATTGCTTGGAATTTGTCCTGTCGTCAGAAGGCTCCTCCCAAGCCTGATAATGTTGCAGTTACTGTCAACGGCGTCGACATCACCGAAAATGAAGTGGAAGCACTAGTTCAGCCAGAGCTTGATAAAGTAAGCGCCAAGGCTGCACAACTACCGCCTGAGTTTATTGAGCAATACAAAAAACAAATCCGACAGTGGATTTTGGAAAAGTTGATCAGTGAACACTTACTGGATGAGAAGGTAAAGCAAGCCAACATAGTTGTTACCGAAGAAGATGTAATTGCCCACCTCAAAGAAAGAGGGTCTCTACAACAACCACCATTGTCGTTGGAAAAAATTCAGGAAATTGTAGAGGCTCAAGGGCAAAACTTTGACGAGCATGTAAAGCAGATTCAAACAAGTAAGGAGATGAAATATCAAAAGTTTATGGAGACTCAATGGGCTGGAAAGATAAATATTACAGAGGACGAGGCCAAAGAGTATTATTCTGAGAACCCAAAGGAGTTCGAAATCCATGAGCAGGTCAGAGCGAGTCACATTCTCATAAAACCTGACACTTCTGATCCTGGCATTGACCCAAACGAAGCCAAAGCTCAAGCCAAAGTGAAAGCTCAGGACTTGCTTAAACAAATCAAGGATGGCGCCGATTTTGCTGAATTAGCAAAAGCTAATTCTGGTTGCCCCTCTGGCGCAAATGGCGGCGATTTGAGTTTCTTCGGCAGAGCTCAAATGGTGGCGCCTTTTGAAAAGGCAGCCTTTGCATTGAAGCCCGGACAGTTGAGTGACGTCGTAGAAACTAAGTATGGATATCACATAATAAAAGTTACGGATCGCAAAGACGCAAGCGAGGTTCCTTTTGAGCAGGCCAAAGGTAATATAATAAATAGGCTAAAGCTAAAAAAGCAATCTGAGCTTGCCAACGAATATATTAAATCGCTCAAAGAGAAAGCTAACATCGTCTATCCACCCGGCAAAGAGCCAAAGCCTGATAGCCCTGCTACAAGGTAGACGGATCTATATTGGCTGATTCTACATCTTTAAAGTATTTGACTGTACCGACCTTTAGCTCGACGGTAGCCTCATCATCGCAGACAATAATCCCATTAGGGTGCATTTGCAGACCGCTGATTGTCCACATATGATTAACGCCTTCTTCAATAGCATGTCGAAGAGCACGCGCTTTATTGTGGCCATTGACAATAATTAACACTTCATCAGCATCCATAACTGTCCCTACGCCTACGGTCAGCGCAGTTTTGGGCACCTTGTTAATGTCGTTATCAAAGAATCTCGAATTGGCTATGATGGTATCGTAGGTCAGACTCATAACACGTGTTCTCGACGTCAGTGACGAGCTTGGTTCATTAAATGCTATGTGGCCGTCGGGTCCTATGCCTCCTACGAAAATGTTGACGCCGCCCACCTTTTTTATTTTTTCTTCATAATTCGCACATTCAGCTTCGAGGTCGGTTGCGTTTCCGTCAAGAATGTTGACATTTTCTTTGGGAATATCTATGTGGCTAAAGAAGTTGTTCCGCATAAAAGAGTGGTAGCTCTCAGGGTGGTCCTCTGGAAGGTTCACATATTCATCCATATTAAAGGTGAGAACATTTTTGAATGACACTACACCTTCCTTATTAAGTTTTATTAGTTCCTTGTACATTCCCATCGGCGAAGAGCCTGTCGGAAGTCCCAACACAAAAGGCTTAGACTCGCTTGTGCCAAAATCTTTTATTTTTTTAGCGACGTAATTAGCAGTCCACTGCGAGGCCAGCTCATAATTCGGTTCAATTATTACTCTCATAAATTTCTCCTTTTTCGAATAGTTTTTTGTTATCGCAATTTTTCCATTCGACTGATAAGCTCGTTGGCGAGCTCTGTTTTGCTGAATATGTGTTTTTCGATTTCAGAAACAAAGCTGTCTTCTTCGAATGTTCCTCTGACCTCTGCGAAATCACTATGTTTTGTTTGCTCATCGCCATCAAGGCCAAATCCGGTTTGAGCAGTAGTGGCAAATTCCTTTTTGGCATCTGCATAAAGCCTATGGTCAAGTTCCACGACGGCTTCTTTCCAGCTCGTTGTTAGCTCAATAATGTCGTCGGCGGTTATTTGCTCAATCGTTTTGCCTAAGCGTTGCTGCAGAACATCTGCTGCCCACGCCCACTCATACGCAGAGTAATTCTCATGCATTGACCGAAAACTATCTGCTACTTGCTCCAGTGTGCTGATAGTGCCATTTTCAATATCAGAGAGCATTTTTTGCACGACTTCTTCCGGAGCGAACAAACCAGCCAGATCTACCCATCTGCCTGGCCCTATATTAGTTTCCGGCCGTAGCGTCGCTTGAAGTTCATCAACGTTTTTGAAGTCCTTATTTTCTAACCGATTAATCAAACAGTTGCCTAAGAATTTATCAATACCAATCTGATATAATTTGATGCCACGGTCTAATGATGAGTTCTTAATTTTAACACTGTGGTAGGTAAAGTATTCTGATGTTTCGCCGGATGTTGCCTTGAGGTTGCGAAGCAAGTCACAGCCGTTGAGCATCTTTTGAATTGTATATGGGCTTAGAAGTTTGAAGTTTATATGGTCGAGTTTTTTAGGACTTTTTCGTTTGTCTCGTTTAGGCCATTTGCGGGCATCTCGTACGATACCCACGCTGCGCAAATTTACACCCGGCGCGAGAATACTCTTGTCTTCGTGCTCAATCAGATATGAGAAAGGCAAATCTGATGTATCTGAGTTTCTATAGTGTCTACCCATTACCACCGTAAATGCACCGACTTTTGCAGGCCAGAGCATATATGAATCGCTGGCGGTCTTGGAGCCGCGTTCTACCACGCCCTGATGGACCGGACCCAGTTTGTACATATGATTGCTCTGGTTGGTTCCGCTGCCGGCATTCAGAAAAGAAAATAGACCTGAAATCAGCAGTGTGGATTTATGATGCGTCACTGTATAGGGCCCAGCAAAGATTGCGAAAGCTTCACCGTGGAACCCACCACAGTTAGCAAAGAATACAGAGTTTTCTGCTGAGTACTGCTTAGCTAATACAGTGCTTTGTCCTACGAAGCATTTGGCCATAATTATGCCGTCAGTAATCTTCGAGCCGCTACACGCTATAAAATCTTCTGCGAAAACACCCGGCCCAACATAAACAGGATCTTCCGGACAACTGTTTATTGAGCCGTTCTGGAGTCTATTAACACCTTCAATCACAGTTGCCGGTCCTACCTTGACGTTTTTGATAATTCGACAGTTGTTAATTCTTGCATCTTTTGCCACAAGGCCCACCGAAGAGGTAACGGAGGCGGTGTAGTCCGCTATCATTTTTCGTAGCTTTTCGATGAGCTTTGGCCGATGACGATAAAATGCTATTATGTAGGCTGTATGGGCCGACAAATCATCGTAAATTGGTATCTCTCTGCCGCCGGCTTCATTCACAACAGCGACCTCTGTACCGTTGCCGAATGAGCTTTCACCTTCCACGGCGAGCATATCGATGTTATCTATCACTACATCATCTTCGATTATATAGTTAGCGATGTAGTTTCTAACCTGGTTTATATATACGTTATTGCCGATCGTACAGTTATGAATTGTTGCATTACTGATTCCCGTCGGCTTGGTAACGCCACCGAAAAAGGATACCTGCTTTTCAAACGCCCCTAACTTTACGGTTCCACAAAAGTGAGTCGATTTTACTTTCGCCGCGTCGAACCTGTCAGTAACTTGGAGCTTCGACCAATCAGCACAACTGCAGCCCTGGCTGGTTAGCTGAGCGATTTCCTCTGAAGATAATGAACGATATTTTGATACCATGTTCGCACCTCTATTTTAGTCAATCAATATTCAACCAAGGGAATATATAGATTGTAGTCCCATAAATCAAGATATTTAAGTGCATAAAAAAACAACGGCAAAACTGCGAATCAAGTTACGATATATGGATATACAATGCGAGATACAAGATAAAAATTTTTGACAAAATTTGGAGCGATTTGTCGATAGGTGCCGATGTTATATATATGTCAAGTCAGCCAAGAGTAACAAAAGTGTTAGCGGTATTGCTGGTTTCAATGACAATGGGGGCAATTGTTTTAATGGCCCTTGGTAATAATCCTCCCTCTGAAGGTCCGTTTTGTCTTTCGAGCTATTATCGTCTTGACTCTGTTGAGGAGACTATTCACTCTCGTGCCTGTCAAACCCCTGGCCGTTGGAGCTATATTGAAATTTACTATAGTGGCACCAGAGCCGGCAACATAGAACAGTTGGCTTCACTGAGCGGCCGGGTAAGCCCTGAAGATCTGAATTGTCATTTTGTTGTTTGTAACGGCCTCGGAGGCAGCGATGGCCAAATACAGACAACCGAAAAATGGCAAAGACAATGGTCGATCATACCCAGCAGGACTTGGTATGGAAGTGGTCAAGCTATCCGCATCTGTGCTATAGCAGATGGTAAAATCGCCAGTCCAACCGACTGCCAGCTAAAAAGGATAGAGGCGCTGGTAGAAGGGCTGTGCAGAAAGTTTAACATTCAGCCCGAATCTGTCTACTATCCCGGTGCGTGACGGTAGAGACCTGTGGTGAAACCACAAATGTAAAACCGCCAAATCAATACTGAATGCAAAAATCAAAGATTAAAAATCAAAATTGTGGAATCGCCGCTTTGCGGCGATGACTTCCTTAATTTTACATTTTGATATTTGATTTTTAATATCCTCTTATTGCGGAGTTATTTTTTTAATAGCACCTGTTCTTAATAGACCGAAGTTTTCTTTGGCCGTTAGAACCACCCACGCCCGCCAGTCTTTTTTGTGTATTCTCACAGGCTCGATTGTCTCTGCGTCCTTTAGCTGGACCAAGAAACCAAATCTGCAGTCTGCTTTGCTTTTCCAATATTCGTCGCTGCCTATGATATAGCGGTTGAACTGCTGTTTTAGTTCGGCAATCCTTCTTGGTGTTAGGTTTTCAAAAATTTTAACCGCGGCGACAGTTGCTATTGCACGTACTGGTCCTGAACTAACTTTTAGAAATAATCTATCGCCGGGCAGGACTCGTCCGAACGGATCGCGTCTGGTTTTGGTAAAACGCGATTCAACGGTTTTTCGTCCGTTTAGAATCGCCTCTAAATAGGGCTTTTTTAAGATTACCAAATGATATTTAGCCATAAGAGTCAGCCATTTATAATAAAACTTTACTGATAAATAGCAACAGCTTTGACGAATGCCTAAAACAAATCTATAATCAAAACGGTTTATTTATATTTAAGGGTAAGAAAATGGAACTAATTCTAACCGCTGTAGTTATCGTTTTGATTGTATTTGTTCTGGGCCTTTTGATTTGGCTCATCACATCCAATTTTGCCAACAGAAGAGAATTAGCAGGCCAGGCTGCTGGCATTGGCCTGCTCCAGCAGCAGCTTGAGGCACTAAAAGCCGCTCAGGATGGAGTTCGGGATAATCTTCAAAAATCCCTCCAGGATGGCCACCATACTCTCGCCCAGAGCCTGCAATCCAGTCAGCAGGTGCTCGGTCAGTTGAACAGCCAAATCGGCCAGCTTCAGGGCACAAACAAGCAAATGCTGCAGATCGGAACCGAGGTCAGACGGCTTCAGGATATTTTAAGCAGCCCCAAGCTTCGGGGCCAGATGGGCGAATGGTCGCTGGAAAATCTTTTGGCAAATATCCTGCCGAAAGACAGCTACAAACTCCAATATACCTTCAAGGATGGCAGGGTAGTCGATGCGTTGATACAAATGTCCGACTTTTTGGTGCCTATCGATGCCAAGTTCCCGCTGCCGAGCTTTGAAAAACTCGTGAATGCAGAAATCGACGAAGAGAAGGTCAGACTTCGCAAACAGTTCCTCAAGGATGTAACTGCTCATATCGATAAAATTGCCTCTGACTATATTAGGCCCGCTGAGGGCACGCTGGATTTTGCGCTATGTTATATACCTGCTGAAAATGTTTATTACGAGACGATTGTCAAGTACGACGGCGATACGCAGGATGTTTTGCAATATTCACTCGACAGAAAGGTCATACCGGTATCTCCCAATCTTTTATATGCGTATTTGATGACGGTAGTGATGGGCCTGCACGGCTTGCAGATAGAAAAGCAGGCTGCCGAAATCCGACAGAATTTGAAGAGGTTAAACGCCTCGTTTGCAGATTTT
>CAYNKI010000199.1:0-7199 GCA_964397675.1 uncultured Pirellulales bacterium | reverse complement strand
GAATTCCTCCTCGCTAAGGAGTTGACCCGCATTCAGCGGGCTTTGACCAGGATCAACTACAACATAGTCCTGGAAATAAATTATCTTCTCCAGCTCTGTGTTCTTCATTCCTAAAATGGTGCCAAGACGATTCGGTATGCTCTTGAAAAACCATATGTGGATCACAGGTGCCGCGAGATTGATATGCCCCATCCTCTTACGTCGAACCCGGCTATGTGTGACCTTCACGCCGCATCGGTCGCATATAATACCTTTGAATTTAGTGCCTTTGTATTTACCGCAAGCACACTCCCAGTCCCGCTCCGGCCCGAAGATCCGCTCACAGAACAAGCCGTCCTTCTCAGGACGATATGTGCGGTAATTGATGGTCTCGGGCTTGCGTATCTCACCGAATGACCAGCTACGAATATCGTTCGGACTTGCCAGAGATATCTTGACCGAACCGTAATCATTAATGCGATCGTAAATATTGCTTAACATTTATGACCTCTTATAATCGATATTCAAAAATCATAGAGCGGTTTTTCCGAGTCTTTTCTTTTCCATTTGGATATTCAGTCCGAGTCCTCTTATTTCATTACACAATACGTCAAATGATAATGGTGTGCCCGCTTCGAGACTGTTTTGTCCTTTGACCATTGATTCATAGATTTTTGTTCTTCCCTCTACGTCATCGCTTTTAACGGTCAGCATCTCCTGCAGGGTATAAGCGGCCCCGTAGCCTTCCAGGGCCCAGACCTCCATTTCGCCGAACCTTTGTCCACCGGTTCGGGCCTTGCCGCCCAACGGCTGCTGTGTGATCAAACTATAAGGGCCCGTCGCTCGCGCATGAATCTTATCATCTACTAAATGGTGAAGCTTCATCATGTAGATGTGACCAATTGTCGCCTGCTGGTCAAAAGGCTCGCCGGTCCGACCGTCATACAACTGCGTTTTTAGTGTCTTTGGAACATTTATCGAAAACTCGTCGTGCTTCGGCGGGCGCCTACGCCCAGACGAGTCCGCCTTCGGCGGATTGTTCGTTGTTCGTTGTTCATTGTTCATCGATGAACCATCAACCATGAACGATGAACGATTCATCTGATCATTCGCTTCATCGGTCAGTTTGGCGATGTCTTCTTCGGTAGCACCGTCGAAAACAGGCGTAATAGCAGTAAAGCCTAATACTTTTGCCGCCCAGCCGAGATGAGTCTCGAGGATCTGGCCAACGTTCATTCGGCTGGGAACGCCTAATGGATTCAATAGAATCTCAAGGGAAGTGCCATCGGCTAAAAATGGCATATCCTCCTCAGGCATAATCTTCGCAATGACACCTTTATTGCCATGCCGGCCTGCTACTTTATCGCCGATCGACAATGACCTTTTAATCGCAACGTAAATCTTGGCCATCTGCATCACGCCCGAGGGCAGCTCGTCACCGTGTTTGAATCTGGCAATCTTGCGTTCCTTTTCCTGGTGAATTTCAGTAATCTTGACCCAGAATTTATCTACAACTTTGGCGACATCATCCCGCACCGAAGCAGGCTTTACCCACTTAATATTAAAGTTTTCGATTTGTTCGTAAACAACCTCATCATCGATACTCGCACCAACCTTCTGACGTGTGGATGGATCTATAATACCAATTTGAGATTTTAAATTTGAAATTTTAAATTTTTTGTGGATTGTTTCGATCATTTGCCTAAATATCGCACATTCTTTGGCTCGCATGTCTTTTTCATACTGTTTCATCTGTAAAGATACGGCCTTCTTCTGCTCGTCGGTACCAGCGCCACGTCTGGTAAACAGCTCGGTTTTGATTACTACTCCCTCATAACCTGAGGGAAGCTCAAGCGAATCGTTTTTGACATCTTCACCAGCTCTGCCAAATATGGCGTGCAGCAGTTTTTCCTCAGGCGTCAGCTCGGTCTTGCTCTTGGGTACGACCTTACCCACCAGAATGTCACCGGGACAAACCCTCGTCCCTTCACGGACTACTCCATGCTCATCAAGGTTTCGCAGTGCCTTTTCGCTAACATTGGGAATATCATTCGTAAATTCTTCTTTGCCGAGGCGGGTTTCACGAACCTCTGATGTAAACTCGTCAATGTGAATGCTGGTAAAGCTGTCGTTCTTGCACAGTTTTTCACTTATTATAATGGCGTCTTCAAAGTTAAATCCGTCAAAAGAAACAAATCCCACAAGGATATTTTTACCGAGAGCCAGGACACCTTGGGCCGTACCCCCACCATCTGCGATAATCGCCCCTGCCTTTACCTTATCGCCGAGTTTGACTATGGGCTTTTGATTAAGACATGTTCTTTCATTCAATCCTTCAAATTTCGCAAGACTATATTCATCAGTATGGTCGATTACTATGTGCTCTGAGTCAACCGCGGTAATAAAGCCACTGTGTTCGGCACGCACAACCATACTTGAGTTTTGGCCTATTACATGCTCCATACCCGTACAAACCAAAGGCGGCTCTGTCTTCAATAACGGGACCGCCTGTCGCTGCATATTTGAACCCATCAAAGCTCGGTTGGCATCATCGTGCTCCAGAAAAGGAATAAGAGCGGCTGAAACACCCACAGTTTGCTTTGTTGAAACATCAACATAGTTAACATCACCGCTGGCAACCTGAGATAGCTCCCCGTGTTTCATAGCCAGCACCATCCCCTTCTTAATTTTATTCGTCTCTTGGTCGAATGTGTTAGGAGCTGCAATTACCGCCATCATATCTTCATCGGCACGCAAATAATCCACTTCGTCGGTAGCCTTTCCATTTTTCACTTTGCGATACGGTGTAAGAAGAAAACCATACTCGTCAACCGCTGCAAATATAGCTAAGGATGAAATCAGGCCTATATTTGTTCCCTCCGGAGTTTCGATGGGACATATTCTACCGTAATGGCTGATATGCACATCTCGAACTTCAAATCCAGCTCTTCTTCTGTTCAAGCCTCCGGGGCCCAGAGCAGATAGCCTCCTTTCATGAGTCAGCTGGCTTAAGGCGTTGGTCTGATCAACAACCTGCGATAGCTCTCCCCGGCCAAAGAAATAGTTTATACTGCTGGCTACGCTCTTGGAATTTACCAAGTCTGCAATCTTCAAAGGCTGCTCAACATCTGCGCCCCCGCCAGAGGCGGGGCCCCTTTTGATGCTCATTCGTTCCTGAATCGTCTTTCGAAGTTTTAGCAGTCCTTTTCTAATTTCGTCACCGGCAAGCTCTTCGATTGTCCGCAACCTTCTATTACCCAGATGGTCAATATCGTCTATCTGTCCCTGCTTATTTCGCAAAGCTATTATGTATTTCATGGTGTTAAGGAAGTCTTCCGGCCGAAGTGTCATCTCGTCTTCGTTTATTGACTGTTCGAACTTACGATTCAATCTGAATCTGCCGACCTTGCCCAGGCGATATCGATTAGGATCAAAGAACTTCTCTGCAAAGAAGGTTTTTGCTTTCTCTTGATTAGGCGGGTTACCAGGCCTTAATCTCACATAGAACTTTAATAATGCCTGTTCGTGGCTTTGGCAATCATCCTCTGCAAGGGTATTTAGAATGAGGGCATCTCTAACATTCTCAATTATTTCGACTTTTTTGATTTTACCTTGTTGTATTAAAGAGACTTTATCGCTGATTTGTGTGCCGGCTTCTACTATGATTTCACCGCTTTTGCGGTCCACGATGGGCCCGACGGACCACATGGTAGGTTCGAGCTTGTCTTTCGGAACAATTTTTGTTGGATAAAACAAACGTATGATTTCCTCGGTCGTACCGTATGAAGAATCGATTGCTCGAAGAAAAATTGTTGCTGGTGTCTTGCTGGATTGGTCAATTCTCACAACGAGGATATCTTTCGATGTAACACCTATCTCGATCCAACTGCCCCTTTCCGGTATGATTCTGCAACCGTGTAGAACTCTATCGCCTTCCTTGCTTTCTATAAGAAAATCGACACCTGGACTTCGATGCAATTGACTGACTATGACCCTGACTGCACCATTGATAATAAACTCTCCGCCACCTATCATAACTGGTATTTCACCCAGGTATATTGCCTGTTCAGCTAAATCTTCGCCATCTTTAGTACAGAGTCTACAATGGATTTTTAAGGGGTAGGCGTAGCTTAGCCTTAACTGCCGGCACTCAGTCAGCGTATAGTGTGGTTTTTCCAGTTCATAGTAAAGATATTCCAAAAGCATCTTCTTGTCATAGCTCTCGATTGGGAATATCTCACGAAACAAGGCTTCGAGTCCGATACACTTTCTTTTGTCTGGCGGTATATCTCTCTGCAAAAATCTTTCATAACTGGTTTTTTGAATCGCAACAAGGTCAGTGATATCAATAGCATCTTTAACTCCGCCAAAATTACGACTAGTTTGTAAGACCATCTGACTCTCCCGAAAAAAACGCAAAAATCAAATATTAAAAATCAAATCCCGATGTACATCTGGACCCGAAGTACTTCGGGATGACTTCCTTAATTTTACATTTTGACATTTGATTTTTAATATCTTCTTAGGCTAATTCAACTACCGCTCCTGCAGCCTCAAGCTTCTTGCGAGCATCTTCCGCCTCTTCTTTGCTCAGGCCTTGTTTAACCGGCTTGGGAACGTTGTCGACAAGATTTTTGGCTTCTTTTAATCCTAACGTCGTCAAAGCCCTTACCTCTTTGATAACTTGAATTTTTTTATCACCGAATTCTTTGAGGATTACATCAAAGCTGGTTTTTTCCTCAGCTTCCTCAGCTGCCGTACCTGCTGCTGGTGCTGGGCCTGCCATCATGACCGCACCACCCGCAGATGGTTCTATACCGTACTCCTCCTTTAGATAATCACCGAGCTCTTTGGCTTGCATTAATGTCAAGCCGACTATTTTGTCGCCAAGCTTCTTAACTTCGCTGCTCCATTTCGTTTTTTCTTCTGCCTGCTTTTTTTCTCCTTTCTTGGTTTGTTTTACATCCTTAGTTTCTTCTTTCGCTTGTTCTTTTGCCATTTCTATTAACTCCCATTAGTCAACGCCTGGTGGTAGCCGAAACTCCATCGTTTCATTTAACCCCCTTAGGGGGGCAACCACACAAGCAACCACAATCCTAATTAATTGGTTAATTAGTAACTAATTACCAGTTACCAACCACCAACTCATGCTGCCTGTTTTTCAGCCTTTTCAATAATAGTCTTTATACAACCCGCGATAATTGCCGCAGGAGCACCAAAACAGCTCGTTACTCTTGCTGCAGGTGAGCTTGTCAGACTGACCAACATGCTCTGCAACTGGCTCAACGTGGGCATCTTTGAAAGTTGCTCCGCGGCTTTGGCATCTAAAGCTGAACCTTCCAGAAAGGCTCCTTTAATCTTTATCGCAGGAACTTTTTTGCTCCACTCGGCCAGCTCTTTAGCAACCCCGACTAGGTCGGGACTATCACCACCGTACGCAATAGCACAGGGGCCGCTGAATAGTGCTGCTGCTATTTCCATCTGGAGATTGCGCAGCACCTTTCTAAACAGTGAATTCTTGACAACCAACAGCCTGATACCCTTTTCTTTAAGCTCGCCGCGCATCAGATTGTTGTCAACACCACCGACACCTTTAGTGCTGACAACTAAAAAATCACTAATCGCATCTTCTGCAATTTTCTTTTCCAGTTCTGTCTGCAGTAATTCTTTGACGTACTTGCTCATTTTCCTACCTGTTAATATCTTAAACACTTACAGCTATAGCAGGGCTCATTGTGGCAGATATACACATTTTCTTTATATAAGCACCTTTTGCTGCTGCCGGTTTAATCTTCTTTATATGTGAGACAAACGCTTCGACATTTTCAATTAGTTTTTCCGCTTCGAAGCTTTGCTTACCAACTACAACGTGCACGTTACCGCCGGCGTCATTTTTAAATTCCACTTTGCCTGCGGTGAATTCGGCTACTGCGGTGGCTACATCACCAGTCACCGTCCCTTTTTTAGGTGAAGGCATCTTCCCCTGCGGCCCTAATACTCGTCCGAGCTTACTTACCTTGCCCATCACCTTCGGCGAGGCAATCGACACATCAAAATCCATCCAGCCGTCCGAGACCTTTTTTATCAACTCGTCACAGCCAGCTTCAATGGCACCAGCTTTTTTTGCTGCTTCGATGTCGGATTCCTCACAGAAGGCGATCACTTTCTTCTGCTTACCTATCCCTTGAGGCAAAGATATTGAGCCGCGAACTATCTGGTCGGCTTGCTTCGGGTCTATTCCGAGCTGCAGCACACACTCTATAGTCGGGTCAAACTTCACCGAATTAAAAGATTTCACTTTTTCAACTGCCTGAGTTAGGCTCATCGCCCCTACCTCCGCAGGGGTTGCCTGTTGCAACTCTTTTTTATATCTTTTGCCTCTAAATCGCATAGCTGGTACCTTAATCAGTTATTTCTATGCCCATACTTCGGGCTGTACCTTCTATAATCTTTACGGCCCCTTCCATGTCATACGCATTCAAATCTTTGAACTTAGTCTGAGCGATTTTACGAATCTGCTCGGCAGTGACTTTTCCAACTTTCTCCTTATTAGGGACGGCACTTGCCTTTGCGATTTCTGCAGCTTGCTTTAGCAAGACCGCTGCCGGGGGACTTTTGACCTCGAAGGTAAAACTCTTGTCCTTATAGACAGTTATCACCACCGGTACGGTTGTCCCGTTAAGCTCTTTTGTTCGCTCATTGAACTGTGAAACGAACTGACCGATATTAACACCGTTCTGGCCCAAAGCAGGTCCTATAGGTGGAGCTGGTGTTGCTTGTCCACCTGATGCCTGTAATTTAATCTTTACTGCTATTTCCTTAGCCATTTTTACCTTAATTTTTCAGTTTGCCCCGAAGTACATCGGGACTCAATCATATTTTTTCAATCTGCCAATACTCTATATCCAGGGGGGTGCTTCGGCCGAATATCGTAACAATAACCTTCACAATCCCGCGCTCAGAATCAATCGAATCGACGACGCCTTCAAAGTTTTCAAAGGCACCTTCTCTAATTTTAATCATATCACCTTTTTTAAACTCGACTTTGATGCTTGGCGCTTCTTCAGGCTTTTCTGCCTCTAAAAGCATCTTTGCTACATCCGTATCCCGCATAGGTGTGGGAATTCCTTCTGTACCTATAAAATCTCCGACGCCTTGAGTCGCCTTAATCATGAACCACGCCTTTTCTTGCACTCGTCCATTCTCGGTCGGCTCCATCT
>CAYNKI010000198.1:0-7218 GCA_964397675.1 uncultured Pirellulales bacterium | reverse complement strand
AGAGCACCGACGCCCGCACGGCAACTGCTACAGAGCTTCCCTGGAAAAAGTTGCATCGTATTTGCGAACGCATTGTTACTGAAATCGAAGATGTTAATCGCTGCCTCTATGATTTAACTCCGAAACCTCCTGCCACGATAGAATACATTTGAGGGTCGAAACTATGAAAAGGCATAGCGAATTTGGAAAACAAGCCGTTATCATGCACAGAGATTCTGCGGTCTATTATGTTTGTATTGTTTTCACTTTGACCCTGATAATGCCGTTGCTTGCGGATGCGTCTACTGGTGAAATACTCGCCTTTCCTGGAGCTGAAGGCTTCGGTGCTTATGCTGTAGGCGGCCGTGGAGGAAAAGTAATAGAGGTGACAAATCTCAACGACAGTGGGCCTGGTAGTCTTAGGGTGGCGGTCGAAGCCCAGAAGCCACGAATCGTTGTCTTTCGAGTCTCTGGCACTATAGCATTGAGAAAAAGTCTGGTTATAAAAGAACCTTATATTACCATTGCTGGCCAAACAGCTCCAGGCGATGGAATATGCCTTAAAAATTTCCCGCTTATTATCGCGGCTGACCATGTGGTTGTGCGATATCTTCGCTGCAGGCCAGGTGACAATATGGGCAAAGAAGTAGATGCCCTGTCGATTACAGCCGGCAAAAATATTATTGTTGATCATTGTTCTGCGAGCTGGAGTGTGGATGAAACACTTTCCGCCTCCACCAGAGGTCAATTGGGCAATGTCACGGTTCAGTGGTGCATGATTACCGAAAGTCTGAACTGCTCGGCTCATCACAAGGGATGTCATGGTTATGGTTCTTTAATCCGCGGTAGCTGGGGTAATGGATATAGTTTTCATCACAATCTTTATGCCCATCATAGAGCCAGACTTCCCCGTCCTGGTAATTACAATGATCTTGATATAGACCCTGATGGTTTTATTTTCGATTTCCGCAATAACGTAATCTACAACTGGGCCGGCTCATACGCAGGATACAATGCCGACGGCTCAAGCGGCGTAGATAGTATCACCAAAATGAACTTTGTCGGTAATTATTACAAGAAAGGGCCCGACTCTAAGGGCAGCTTTGCCTTTCGGGAAACCACTACTTCCAGCCGAGCATATTTCTACGGTAACTGTATGAATAACAGTTTCCCGCGTGATCCATGGTCTCTCGTAATTTTCAAAGGTTTTTCCAAGAGCCAAGAAAAAGCATACAAGCAATCTAAACCAATTCCGGTTGCACCCATTAGGACAGATGATGCTTTGACGGCTTATGAACGGGTGCTTGCTGATGTCGGTGCAACACTTCCAGTGCGTGATGCTGTGGATGCTCGCGTCATAAATCACGTCATAAATGGAACCGGCAGGATTATTGACGATGAAGACGAAGCTGGTGGCTGGCCTGAGCTAAAAACAACTACTCCGCCGCTCGATAGCGATCATGATGGTATGCCGGATGAGTGGGAAAAAGCTCGTGGCCTGAACCCGAACGATAAGGCCGACGGCTCGAAGGACCGTGACAGTGACAGTTATACTAATATCGAAGAATATCTCAATTGGCTGGTCTTGGGAGGTAGATATGAGCGCAGAATCGAAAGCTAAGATTGGGAAATCGCGGCATCCAGTATTTTTACATTTTTCGACTTTTACTCTTTGTCTTTCGGCACTGATGAGTTTATTCGTTTGTAGGTGGACGGCAGCGAATGACTTTGTTCCCTTCGTTATCCCTGCAAAGCCGAATATCGAATCCCAAATTGCAATTACAACCTATGAGCCGATTGGCATGGACTCTGAGCGTCTTGTTGCGCGGTCCGACCACTTCTATCGTGGGGATAAACAAGTGCGCCTTTGGGGTGTTAATCTTTCATTCGGAGCAAACCTGCCTAAGCACGAGGATGCCCCCTACGTTGCTGCCCGGCTTGCTGAGGCAGGGGTCAATGCTGTGCGTTGCCACCACATGGATAGCGCACGATGGCCTCGCGGGCTATGGAACGCCGAAAATGGCAAAACCATTGCGCCAGAGGCTCTTGATAGGCTGGATTATTTCATAGACCAGCTTGCCCGCCACGGGATTTGGGTCAACATTAATCTGCACGTTGGAAGAGTCCATAGCCAATATTTAGGTTTGCCCGAGACTAACCATAAATACGACAAAATCTACAATATCTTTACTCCTGCTCTGGTTGATGCTCAGAAGCAATATGCCCGCGATCTTCTAACTCATATTAACCGGTATCGCAAGGTCCGCTATGCTGACGACCCGGCTGTGGCGATAGTCGAAATCACCAACGAAAATAGCTTCTTTATGTGGGACGGCGAAGAAACGCTACGGACATTGCAACCCTATTATGCAAATATCCTCCAGGACAAGTTCAATACCTACCTTATGAGGCGCTATGGTTCGACTGACGCGTTGCGTGCAGCCTGGTCTGAGGGCACTCAGCCGCTCGGAGAGAACCTGCTAACTAATGGCAACTTTGAGGTTATCACCAGCAGTGGCATCCCACAAAACTGGCACTTGGAACAACATGCCGGCTGCAGAGCGTCACTATCTCGCTACCGCTACGATGGCCAGGTCGGGCTGCGGATCGAAATAAATAAGGCTGATGATACCGGATGGCACCTCCAGTTAAATCAGCGAGAGCTTTCCGTAGAAGCAGGACAATATTACACGGTCATTTTCCAAGCCGCCGGCGACGAGCCTCGACAAATCAACTGTAATGTGGGCCAGGCACATAGCCCATGGAAAAATCTTGGTCTATCAAGAAATGTGGACCTTACTGATCAATGGCAAAGCTTTCGTTTTGGTTTTGTTGCCAAGTCTGATGACGATAACGCTCGCGTTAACTTTGCCGTAGGCGGAAGTGAGGTCACGGTGTATCTTGCGAATGTGGAATTTAGGCCTGGCGGTCAGGTCGTCTTACAAGAGGGTGAATCCATTGAAGCCGGCAATATAAGTCTTTTTGCAGATAACGAAATAGCGGCCCGCACGCTCGACCGCATGTGCTTCTTGGCCGAGACGGAGAAGACTTATTTCGACCAGATGCGAAATTTTGTTAAGGAGGACCTCGACTGCAAGGCACTTGTCACCGGCACTGTTGTCTTTGGTCCGTTGGGACTGTATGCCCAGAGTGATATGGATTTTATCGACACGCATGCCTACTGGCAGCATCCGCGATTTCCGGGAAAGCCATGGGACCGCAATAATTGGTTCGTTGAGCAGAAGGCCATGACCGACCATCCATCCCAAGCAACACTATTTAGCCTGGCCTCTAAGCGACTCGCCGGCAAGCCCATAACTTGCAGTGAGTACAATCACCCTGCTCCTCTCGATTCCCAGGCTGAATGTGTGCCGATGACAGCTTCCTTCGCTGCCGCCCAGGACTGGGATGGAGTCTGGCTATATACTTACTCTCACAGCTCAGATGAATGGTATCGAGAGCACTTGAACAGTTACTTCGATATTGACACCAACCCGGCCAAGTGGGGTTTCATGAGGGCGGGGACTGCTATCTTCCGAGATTACGGCATTACGCAACTGAGCAGTTTTGTCGTTGTTTCACTAACTGACTCTGCAAATTCATTGACATCATTAGCAAAGTTGCATCTCGTACACGACCGGGATATGTTCGGCGTATTGACTGAACGAATTGCAATCGGCTGGCGTGACATGCTTAAGGAGCAAATCTCTTCGGTACTATCGGGCGAAGCAAATCGGCAAGACTTTGATGAAGAGCCGGAACTCACTTGGTCTGTTGTAGAGGGCAAAGGTTTTTATGCTGCACGCGGCCTTGGCGCATGCTCCTATACCGGCCACGCCGACAGGTTTGAAGAAGCTACCGATGGACAAATTGTTATTGTTGGGCCGACTTTTATAGCAATGACTGTAACCTCACTAGACAAAGCGCCGCTGAATCAGAGTCAAAAAATACTCATTGCAACCTGTGGGCGATGCGAAAACCTCGGTATGAAGTTTTCAAGTGATCGCCGAACTGTAGGCACAAATTGGGGTGGAGAACCCGTCCGGATTGAGGCGGTTGAAGGGACATTAATCCTGCCGCAAGGCCGCTGGGCATGTCACGCTCTCGGTCCAGACGGATTGCCGAGCTGTAACGTACCTGTTTCCTACCAGGCTGACCAAGGTATTATAGAGCTCTTGCCGAAATACGAAACTATGTGGTATCTTTTGACACGATAAAACAAAATAGAGAATAAATTATAAAAGTTTAGCCGTCGTCGGCTCGTCTCGGCGGAGGCCGAAGCCGTAGCGGGGCACGACGACAGAATAGACAATATATGGATAACATAATTAACAAAAGAAACGTATCCGTGGCTATTACAGTGACTGTTTTATGCCATTTTCTCACAGGGACTATCCCATTGCGTGCTGTACAGGAGTCACAGTCGTTAGTCCTTTTTGATTTTGACAAAAGCTTCGACATTTCGACGGTTGTAACCAGCGATGCTAAGGTTGCCTTATCTCAAAGTGGGTCATTGCGCGTTGAAACCGGCCATCAGAGTCAATGGCCCAGCATCACTCTGAAGTCGCCAGCCGGAAAATGGGACCTGTCAAAGTACGAATACGTATCCATCGATCTAAAAAACGTTGGCACCGAACAGGTTGCTGTCTTCTGTCGCGTGGACAATCCTGGCGCTGACGGCAGAAAAAACTGCGTGACCGATAGTATCACTCTGAATCCACAGACTACAGGGACACTCATGGTACGTCTCTTTCCCGTACCGTGGCGACTGTCCGAACCGGTGGAATTGATAGGTATGCGGGGAGCACCGCAACATTCCGGAAATATCGATCCTTCGAATGTCATTCAGTTGCTTGTATTCGTCTCCAAACCCAGTGTCGATTACGTCTTTGAGATTGACAACATCAGAGCTACCGGCCATGTCGAAATACTTGATGTAAAGACATTCTTTCCGTTCATTGATGAGTCCGGCCAGTTCATTCACAAAGAATGGCCGGGCAAAACCAACGCAGTAGACGAACTAATTGCCCACGGTGAGGCTGAGGAAAAAGACCTTGCCGCCAATCCTGGCCCAGCCGACCGCAATCAATACGGCGGCTGGACTGCCGGGCCTCTGCTCAGGGCTACTGGCTTTTTCCGCGTGCAAAAGTATGAAGGTAAGTGGTGGCTGGTAGACCCGGATGGTCGATTGTTCTGGTCGCACGGCATTGATTGTGTCCGCAGTGCAAATGCGACGCCTATCACCGACCGCGAACATTATTTCCGCAACCTACCTGAATCCAACTCACCATTTGCGGATTTTTATGGCACGGGTAGTTGGGCCCCACACGGATATTACAAAGACCATTGCCCGTACAAGACCTATGACTTCAGCCGAGCTAATCTCTTGCGCAAATATGGCCAAGATTGGGAAAAGGCCTTTGCCGAGGTCACGCACCGTCGGCTCAAAAGCTGGGGGCTTAATACAATCGCAAACTGGTCACAGCCTGACATCTACCTGATGCGCAAAACACCTTACGTAGGCACCATCCACTATAACGCCAGGAGACTGGAAGGCTCAGAGGGTTATTGGGGAAAATTCTATGACGTTTTTGACCCGAGTTTCCGGCGGGCACTGCGCCAGCGCCTGGCACAGGAAAAGAACACATCAGCTGGTGACCCCTGGTGTATCGGTTACTTCGTGCACAATGAGCTGGCCTGGGGCGATGAAGTTTCTATGTCTCTGGCTACCCTAATTTCCCCTGCCGATCAGCCAGCCAAGAGTGTTTTTATCGAGGTCCTCAAGGCTAAATACAAAACTATCGACAGGCTCAACGACACTTGGGGTACGGACTATGCAACGTGGGATGCTCTGCTACAAAGCCAGCAGGAACCAAACAAAGACAAGGCCTGGGTAGACCTGACGGATTTTTATACTAAGACCGCTGAGACATATTTCGGAATTATCCGCGAGGAGCTCAAAAAAGTTGCGCCGAACCAACTCTATATGGGCTGCCGATTTGCATGGGTTAATGACCGGTCAGCCAGAGCGGCAGCAAAGTTCTGTGACATCGTCAGCTACAATCGTTATAGATACAGCGTGGAGGACCTTCACATGCCTGATGGTATCGATAAGCCCATCATCATAGGTGAGTTTCACTTTGGAGCGTTGGACCGCGGCATGTTCCACACGGGACTAAGGAAAACAGCCAATCAGCAAGACCGCGCAGTCAAATACAAAAGTTATGTCCAAGGAGCGCTGCGAAATCCATATATCGTCGGCACGCATTGGTTCCAGTACAAGGACCAACCCACGACCGGCCGGGGCGATGGCGAGAACTATCAGATCGGCTTTGTGGATATCTGCGATACGCCCTATCCTGAGACGATACAGGCCTGCCACGAGGTAGGATATAGCCTATATGAATATCGGCTCAACGCAGAGTGAGTCGTATCTTCTCTTTGGAATTTAAGGCTTGGCCAAGCCAAGCGAAAGACACATAGTGAGGTCGAATATGCAGATAAAATTGATGTTTCTTGGAGCCGCTCAGAATGTCACGGGCTCTCGATTTCTGCTGCAAGCTCGTCTCGGCGAAGGCCGAAGCCGTAGCGGGGCTAACGGCAGCCGGCTTCTGGTAGATTGCGGCCTTTATCAAGAACGGCACTTGAGGGCAAGAAACTGGGAACCGTTTTCTATCCCGCCGGCCAGTATAGATGCCGTCCTTTTAACTCATGCACATTTAGACCATTGCGGTTTACTGCCGAAGCTGGTTCGAGAGGGTTTTAAAGGTAAGATATACTGCACGGCCGCCACCTCGGAAATCACGCGAATTATTTTATTGGATTCAGCGAAACTGCAAGAAGAGGACGCTAAATTCAAACGCAAAAGACACGAGCGGGAGGGCAGAAAAGGCCCCTATCCAGAGGTTGCACTTTATACTATAGCTGATGCTGAGGCTTGCTTTCCACTCTTTTCGCCTGTGAAATATAGACAGACAATAAAGATTAACGAAGGTATTGAAGCAACTTTTTATGATGCTGGTCATGTACTCGGCTCTTCGATAATAAAGGTTAAAGTCCACCAAAATGGGCAATACAGAAGTGTTTTATTTTCAGGGGACATCGGCAGGCCACATAGGCCTATTGTGCATGACCCAACTTCTCTTGAAGAAGCAGACTATGTCCTAATTGAGTCTACCTATGGCGACAGAATTCATCAGGGACCAGAAGATACAAAAAAGACGATTGCTGAAGTTATTA
>CAYNKI010000197.1:0-7286 GCA_964397675.1 uncultured Pirellulales bacterium | reverse complement strand
AACTCAGCCCCCCTGCTCAATGCCTCAAGCCCTAAAGAGCCGACGCCACAAAATAAATCAGCTACGAATTTTCCGCCCTGCCCTGAGCTTGTCGAACGGGTCGGCAAATCATATTTGCAGAGGACGTTGAAAAGCGATTCCTTAACTCTGTCGGTAATAGGTCGGGACACCAATGTTTCTGGTCTAAGCAATTTCATCCCTCGTTTTGAGCCGGCTATTATTCTCATCTTATATAATATACCGAAACAATCTGCTTTAAGCGAGAATTTTGCTCAAATTCAACGCCATGGTACTCTATCGCAGACCAAATGATAAATGTCATTCTGAGCCCTTTGCTTCGTTCGAAATGGATTATGATCCCTTCTTCAGAGCAAAGTAAGATATCAAAGTAGGAACTCACTGATTTGTACAACACACTGTCGGAATTTATCGGCGGGCAGTGTTACCGTCTGCCACTTTGGGCTGCGGCGTTTCATAAACTTACGATAGTCATCCAACCTAACACAAAAGAATATATATCTGTTTGCGTTAAAATCGAAAACATCTCTGCCATCAAAATCAACATCGATATTTTCCGCCTCGTAGGCAAAGACAAAAATGGCCTGATGTCCTGGTCCAAAGACTTCCTGCCACTTGGTCAGCCCATCGATGTCCTCGGCTGTGACCCAGCACTCAAGGCCCGCTAATTTGGCAAAGCTGGTCCCCTTGAACTTTCTGCCTTTTACCTCAGCTATTACTACTTGCCCATTGCGCGGATACAACAAAAAGTCAAAGGTTTTAATCTTGCAACGTGAGAAGATTGCTCTTTTGTGCTCGTCTACCGGGATGTATTGAATGTGATTATCAATCAACCAATTTTCAAAGGCCTGCTCGTATTGATTGCGGGGAGAATCCTTCATTTCAACCTGGATTCATTTGGTTTATATTAACTTTAAGTAAACAACAACCTCAACGGTTGCTATCAAATTCCACAGCACATGCATTGTAATCGGTATATAGATAGACTTTACTTTTAATCGAGCCCACCCAAGTAGCAAGCCGCCTGCAAAGGTGCCCACCACAGCATAGGCATCATATTGAGTATGAATAGCCGCCCAAACCAGCGAAGTCATTATAACGGCTCCGATCGGCCCTATTTTTGAGTTCTCAAAACCCTTAAACAGAAAACCACGGAAAAATATCTCCTCGGCCACAGGTGCTGCAATGATCACGGCAAACAATAGCAAAGGCCTGTAGTGCGCAGTAGTGTATGCATCGATCATGAATTCAGAAACAATAGGCCGTCCCACAAAAGTCAGAGCAAAAGATAGAGCTTCAAGACATCCTATAAATAAAAGAAGTATTAAAGACCACTTACAGAAATCTCTCCATTCAGGCTTGTATAAACCAAGATACTCTTCAATTGTAATATTCTTGCGAATTTTTGCAAAAAGTATAACTAATCCCACAGTCGTAGGTGTAGTTATACATGTGATCATTGCCAGGAACAAACCATGCGAATCCAAAGATTGAGCAAGTTTAACAATATCAATCTCAGGGTTTCGACTTTTAGACACAATAATAAAAATAACAGCTAAGATTATGCCAAAAACAAAACACGCAATTGCAATAATGCACGAAAATCCTATTGTTGGCCAAAAACCCCAAGGTGTCGGCTTTTGCTGGTCTAAGGATTCGAAATCTGGGTGGATTCTTTGAACTTCCAAAATCGATTTGGGACTCCTAACAAGGCAAAATCCGTTTACAACCTAATGTATGATACTTTTGTGTGCCAAAAACTCATCGGTATTGACCAGCTCCTGCTGGCCGGTTGACATATCTTTGATAACAAGCTCGTTGTTTTTAAATTCCTCACCTATAATTATGCATCTCTTAGCATTTTGGTCTGAGGCCTCTTTTAGCTGCTTACTCAATTTGGAAGATTTATAACTGAAATTAGCTGTCAATTTCGCCATTCGCAACTTTGCGGTTATCTCAATGGCTTTTTGGAAGTATTGCTTATCCGCAAAAGCAACGAAATAATCTGGCTGAGGAATCGACAGTTGCTTTTTTAAAAGGCCTTTTTCCTCGAGTAATATACATAACACACAATCGCCTATTCCAAAGCCGGTAGCTGGTATTGCCGGCCCACCGAATAGCTTCAATAAATTATCGTATCTGCCGCCGCCACCGACAGCGCGAAGCTCGCTGGCCTTATCGTAAATCTCATAAACAATACCGGTGTAATACGCCAACCCCCGTACTATGCCGATATCGAAAATGCAGTAGTCACCAACTCCCATAACACCAAGAAGCTCAAACAGTCGGCTCAATTCTTCCACCGCTTCCTTAACTTCTTTCGTCAACTCTATAACAGAGCCAATCTGCTCGATAGATTCAACGCCCATCAATTCGAGTATTCTTTTGCATTTATTTTCATCGCTGATCCTTTCAGCAAGCATTTGTTCAAAAGTATCGTTAGGCAGTTTGCTGCGCTTATCAAGCACTACATATAAATCATCCAATTCGGTTTCTGCTACGCCGATAGTCCGTAATAATGTCGCGAGCATTTTCCTGCTGGAAATTTTGACTACGATGTCATCTGGCGTCAGTCCTATCTGGCGTAGATAATCCAAAGCGCAGAAGATTGTTTCAGCGTCAGCTAAAACATCATCCACGCCGATTATATCAATATTCCACTGGAAGAATTCGCGCAGTCGGCCTTTCTGGGGACGCTCGGCACGGAAGAGTCTCGGTACGGAAAACCATTTTATAGGCTTCGGCAGTGAATTAATTTTCTGGTTTACCATTCGCGCTAAAGTTGGTGTAATCTCCGGTCTTAGGGCCAGCTCTCTACCGCCTCTATCCGTGAACGAGAAAAGCTGCTCGACGATTTCGTCGCCGCTTTTTATCTGAAACATCTTCAAATATTCAAATATTGGCCCATCATACTCTTCAAAGCCATTGCGCAGTGACACCCTCTTCCAGCCGTCAATTATCCAGTTTCTGACGGCCATATCCGATGGATAAAAATCCCTTGTTCCTTTTACCGGCGGTATCTTCATCTCTTTCTCAGCCTGCGCTTACGCTTGGGGCTCGGTCCTTTTTGCTTTTCGTTTATGTTATTGTCAAATTTTATCTTCATATAATCTTGCATTTGCTTATCGCTGGTAAAGTGCAGCTCGAAGTCATATTCGCCCTCGACAAAATCACAATCCGAGTGACGATACTGTCTGCAAATCCTGGGCCTTTTGTTGTAAATTTCGCAGCGATAATCTTTTTCCGAAAGATGCCGGCATTTATTTTTTATATTTATGTACCAGTCACCGTCTTCTACAAAAACTGTTATATCCTTATGGCACAGATACCATCTTATATCATCATAATCTCCCTTCGTCTCCGGCGTCTCGATCGGCAGTGCAAAATATCTGCAGCATAGACCTGTGCATTTGTCACATTGACTTTTCTTAACCATTACAACGGACTCCAATAACACTAAACGCTCCATGTTAGCTACTAAGGCCTACAACTATAAGCTATTGGTCATTGGTCGTCAAGGATCACAAAATTCATGCTGCCGGTTTTCTCGATATCTAAGCTCATTGATCTATTGTGTGGTACAGCGACGGTTAATTTCGTTGTAAAACAGTAATTAATAATTATCTAACACTTGCGGAAAGCCGATTAAAGAAATGTCCTGTTTTAATGGGGTGGACGTGATGGGGGCTTCTTGAATCGTGGCATAATAGCCCGGCTTTGCAGGTGCATGTGAGTTTGCAGAAAGCGCTTTCTGTCAAGGTTTTTGAGAAACCTCATCAAAGAAGGTAACATCACAAAATTAGGGGGTGTTCGGCTATAGGCCGGTATAGCACAGCGCCAAATGATTGCCGGTAAGGTCCGAGAACATCATAGAAAGGCTTTTACGCTCGTCGAGCTGCTGGTAGCCCTAATGGTGACCAGCATCATCTTGACGGTAGTAATTACTCTGGCATTTGCGATGACGACGGCGATTGACAGCAGTGACGATACGACTGCGAAACAGTCAAAAGTTCGTCATGCAACACTAACAATCTCGGAATTAATAAGACACTGCAAACTCATATGCGGCAAATGCGGCAATGATTTAGCTATATGGAAGTCTGATGATTACAACTATGGAAAAATCGATGCTACCGAACTGGTTTATATCGAAACTGGAGATAATAGAAACTATATAAAAATACTTGATTTTCTCACCAAGCCAAGCTGGCTGAATCATTTCAATCCTGATATAACCCAAAGCCCATGGTTTAAAGAGTGGTTGAAATGGTGGTGCCAGGAACGATACGTCGTTTTGGTCGAAGAATGCAGCAACACACAGTTTCTGCTGGATACCGCTCCTCCCAAGACAGAGTTTGTAAACATATCATTTAACATGGAAGAAAATGGCGTGAGTCATCAATACCAGATAAGCGCCTCGCTGCGGACTCGGGCGGGTCATTTGCTCGACAGCAACGGCCAAATCGTCAGCGATGACGATTAGCAATCCCCACCCCACCGATGGATGGGGGCAAGCAGCCTGATTCCAAAATATAAGTGGTTTTTATGCCCCCCAGGGCCGCTGTCTGGACATTTTGCCTGATAATGTATTCTTAGCAATAATTACATTCTCTCTAACCTGGAAATCAAACATCCCCACGCAAAGAAAATCGGCACCATTTTCAAAGGCATATTTGAAGCCATCCTTGGGATGGATAGCACCTGCTGCCAAAACCTTGAAAGCTATCCAGGATTTCTCTACATTCCTCATGAACTCAATAGTTCTTTCAGGCGTGATAGACCAGATATTATCATGGTCGTAGGGGTTTCCACTATCGACATTGAACTCAACCCTTTCTTCTTTCGGTGTAGCTGACCAGTAATTGCCATGATGTAAAGTCTTCATATAAAAATCAACATCTATCTGTGCTTTTTCGGTCGCCATAAGCACCTCTATTGAATGAGCCCCAATGCCGCCGATCACACCGTTTTCTTTGATAAACTCAAGGGCCTTTGCCAGAAGGTCAACACGACCGTTTTTGACGAAACTGTCACCGACGCCACCCTGTATGTAAGCTCCAACCGCTCCGTTATCAATAGCCCTTTTTATGTCAGTGGTTAGATCATCTACCTTTGGATGGACTTGGGCAATCCACTGTATCCGGCCGCCTCTTTCTTTCCAGTATTTACTGAGGTTCTTAGAAGAACCTTTTATAATAGTATTTATCCCATTTTCCTCACACCGCTGAAGGGTATCCATAATCTTTTCTTCGCTACTGTATGCTTTAAATAGCTCGCGCAGATACTTCAAATCCCTACTGTGTGCCCAGCCACTAAACTGATTGCCGCCTATAATCAGCCTGGTGATTTGAACATTGCCAATCTGTCCGGCGGGCATGCCTTTGATATAGCTGTATGCAGCCGTCTCTTCTGGCTTGTTGCCGGTTGCCTCTTTCATGTATTACGCTCTCCACGGACGCTGTCTGGCCATTTTGCCTGATAGTGTATTCTTGGCAATAATTACATCCTCTCTAACCTGGAAATCAAACATCCCAATGCAAAGAAAATCGGCACCATTTTCAAAGGCATATTTAAAACCCTTTCTCGGATGGGTAACTCCTGCACCTAAGACCTTATAGGCAATCCAGGGCTTGTCCAGACTTTTCATGAACTCAATAGTCCGTTGTGGGGTAGCGGAATTATAGTCCACATTATTCAAAGTCTTGAAATAAAAATCGGGTTCTATTCCTTCTTTATCGCAAGTAATCGGCACTTGTACTGCATGTCCGCCGACGCCTGCAATCAATCCATTTTGTTTGATAAAGTCAACGGCCTTGCCGAGCAGATCAACACGGCCGTTTTCTACGAAATTATCCGCAACGCCACCTTGTATAAAAGCTCCAACCGCTCCATTATCAATAGCCCTTTGTATGCTGCTGGTAAGGTCATTTACTCGCGGATTGGTTTGTGCAATCCACTGGATTTTACCGCCCCTTTCGTTCCAGTATTTGTTGAGAACTCTCACGGTATTTTCGGTAATTTTGTCGCCTGCTCCACCGCGCACGTTTGCTATGGCGGTATTTATTCCGGTCTCTTCGCATATCTGGTAGGTTTCTATTATCTTCTCATCGATGAAATAGTGCTTGAGCAGCGAAGAAACATAAATCAAATCTCTGCTATGGGCGTAGCCGTTGATTAGATTGCCGCCACAGATTAGTCTGCTAATCTTAACCTTACCAATTTTGCCCATGGGCAAACCTTTTATAGAGCTCTTCGGCCCCGACTTAGTTTTATTCTCCGCTGCCAGCAGAATCTTCTCTTCGATACTCAACGCTGATGCAACAACTGCTGAGCTAAAAAGGGATTTCTTTAACAACTCACGGCGATTCAAATGTTCTAACATTTCGTTATTCTCCTAAAAAAGAACGTCATTGCGAGCGAACCGCAGGTTCGCGTGGCAATCTCTTGTGTAATAAGCAGAAAAACCGTCATCGCGTTTGAAATTGGCTTTGTTTGGGTTTGAATTGGGTTTGTTTTTCATTAACCGCCGAGTTCGCAAAGAAAGCGGAGAAATAGGATAAAGAGCGTATTTCTCTATTGAACAATCACTTACACAAATATTCTTCTTCTCTGCGTACTCAGCGTTCTCTGCGGTAAAATGTAAATTGGGTTTGTTTGGGTTTGAATTGGGTTTGTTTTCACCAAGTGTCCAATTGGATTTGTTTTCATAATCCGTTGTATTATATGGATTTACATTCATTTGAATTTTCGGAAATTGGCTTTGTTTTGCATAAAATAGGGCCGATTTGTAGAGGATTCTCGCCCCGCTACGGCAACGGCCTTCGCCGTGACGAGACAACTGTAGAAAAACTTGTTTGGCACGCTAAAACGTAGTTTAGGTTTAGATTTTGCACTTATTTTGCTGTCTTCTGTCATCTGTCTTCTGATTTCTGACTTCTGTCGTCTGTTATCTGAAGTCTGAAGTCTGATGTCTGTTATCTACGAACAACGAACTATGAACAATCCATAGTTAAGTACATTATACCATAAAACCGGTTTGAAGTCGAGTGAAATTTACCACAGATACCCGATTCCATAGGCACAAGTTACACGGATTTCACGGATTTTTTGGGCCACAGAGAACACCGAGGACACAGAGAAAAGATCAATGATCAATCAAATTAGACACGGATTAACACGGACTTGTCCGGCGTAGTCCCACAGGACGAAGACTGATGGACACGGTTTTATATTCACCACGAAGGACGCTGAGAACCACGAAGAAAAGA
>CAYNKI010000196.1:0-7325 GCA_964397675.1 uncultured Pirellulales bacterium | reverse complement strand
TTCAAGTAGCCTCCAAAATTAGGGTGGAACTCCCTCTGCGAAAATCGGCGTTAAACTCTTCCTGGTTCTCTGCACCTTCTCCGATAGTAACGACTACCTCTTTGGCAAGTAAACCGTGCTTAAGGGCGTTGTATTTGACAATCGCTTTTCCTCCTTGTGTTTTTACCCCGCCTTTTTGAGCATTCTTTCTGTTTGCTTTTAATTGCTTATCGGATATGGTCATTTTTGAACTCCTTGAATATGAGATTGCACTAACGCTTTGATTGCCTGCCTGATATGCTCAGGTAGTTCCGGCCAGATGGTTACGATTTCTGCAATGTCTGAGGGAGCTTCAGTTATTTCGTGCACCATATTCGCACCAGTTTGGTGTTCGGAACTGTTATTATTCTGTGTTGGAAGTGTATTAGGTTGTTCGACTGAAAGCCCATTAGAAGGCTGTCCGTGCGGTTCTGTAGCGGAATTGTTACCCAACTGTAGAGGTTCTGTAGCGGTACGTTTTGGGTTCGAATCCCCCAGCCTCAGGTCAACATACGGTTTTCATCACACTTGCCCCTTCACCGACGACAAGCCTTGGTACACAGGCCTATCCCAATAGTCGCCACATTGTAAAGTCTTTTACCCTCCGAAACTAGCTCATTGATTTATATAGTAAGGTCTGTCGGAAAACCACATTCTCCCGTTCAACCTACCTTGTTGTGTGTACTTTGCCCATGATCGCCCGATTTCCGGAGCGGGACCGAAAAGCATAAATAGGTGACCACTTTTTTTAACATCGTCTCGACACTAAGGTCCCGCGTCGAAGGCCATATTTTGCACTGAAAGACTGGGGTGAAAATGCAAATTGACTGAACCGACGAAAATGGACTTCCATCATAGGCGAATCAGCCAGATTTCAGACTTCACTGAGTTGATCGAAATGCTATTTCCTGGCAACCACAATCAACAACACGCCGCAGCGTGCCTATTTTTTGAGTTGAAATGGGCAAAAGGCATGGTGCCTAACTTGGCTTACTTGGAACGGAAATATGACATCTCGCGCCGGATACTGCAGAGAACGAGGGCAAAGCTTTCGAGGTTGGGTCTAATTGAACATGTTAGCTATCTGAATAGCCGCTATGGTGGGCAGCATGGGTGGAAGTTGTCAAGCAGGTTTGAGACGGCGCTAAGACAGCTGGCGGAGAAGGCAGCTGGGTTTAGGGATACAAGAACGAGTTCAACGGAAAAGGATCTGATGTTGGTACAGTTGATGGATGCGAGACGCGCTGCGGTCAGCCGTCAACAAATCGGTGAAATGGGAGGTGAAACATAATGAATGAAGAGAAATCAAAATGGGTTATGGCGTTGCTTGTGCTGGTTTTGACAGCGTTGGTAGTCAATGCAGTGATTATGTTGAGATGCGTGCGAGCAAGGGCATCGAAGCCATGTTTGGCAATACCGACACGATTCATTCTGGAGTATCCGGAATGTGCTGAGAAGCTTGTTCACGCGGCGAATTTGTCAAACGTGCGGATTGTCTTACCTGGGGCGTTGGACGGTGGGACCTCAGGTAAATGACCCCTTTACAGAACGTTCACACCACACGAAAACCTTCGAAAGAAAAAACCCTCAAGAGACCGCGGCACTTGTCTGAAGTTCCGATTAGAAGAGTTCTCAATGGCTGTGAGCTAAGCTGAGCACGGGTTTACTTCTGGTCAGCCAAGGCTCGACCGCTAAGCAAAACCAGCACATCAAGGTAATTCCTGACCAGTGTCTCGACTTCAGCATCGGTTAGCCAGCAGCTACCGACATCCCTTCTTTCTCGAAGCCCGCTCTCTCTTTCTTATCTTTCTCCTTTTGGCTTTCTGGGTACCTTGAGATTTCCGCCCCGGTTTCTCCCTCGACGAAACAAAGTGACTGGGAGATAGCTCTTGGGCCCTGAAACACGCCCACCATGACATGTAATCGTGCACATTCTCTGGCGACCTGCGTCGAATTCTTGTCTTTACTCGTTCAAATGCCTGCCCTTTGCCAGCCCTCAAGGTACGCTCGAAATCCTCAATCCTTATGACCCATGGAGAGATCAATCCATCCTGATATGCCTTCTCAATTACCTCCATCATTCCTTCAGGGTACAAATCGCACATACTATTTGCTAAGAAGCTCCAAAATGAAGAATCAGGAGCGGCTTCGTTGCCCGTAAACAGCGAACCGAATAAGGCCAACACCTCCTCTCGCGGTGTCATTCCTTCAGCTACTGCAAATACCATGGTCCTCATCGCTGAATTTCGGCAGTACTGGTCCGCATCTTTGTTCAAAATCAATGACCTGATCATATCCGTTGACCCACCGCAAGTTCTGAACAAAATGATGGGCAGATTTTCCGTGACCAGGTCTCCAAAAAGCTGATCAGGGAGGTCAGAGGGAAGGCTAAACAGCTCGACGATAGTATGGTGAGCACGCTGCTCCTTAAAGAGCCCCAGCAAGACAAGGGCATAGATGTGAGCATAGTAGTCTTGGTTATCAGCATACGTGGCTGGGTCCGAAAGAACTTGTTCCAGAACACCAATCAAATGCGGTGTTATCTCTTCCTGGAGTTCCAGTGCAACGTCTACTTCATCACGCTTGTAAACGCCATCAAAAACCTCAAAAGCTTTCAGTATTTCTGCAATTCTTGGATCAGTCATTTCCACCTCGCGTTGGGCCGGCCGTTGACATAACGGATAGTTGCCTCTTGCTTCCAATGTCTGCCACTTCGTAGTCAACGATCATTCGTTTATGCTGTGAGAAGAATCGCTCCTTTCTCACCATGAGTTCTTCTATGATCTGTCTGCCGTCCTCTCTCACATTTTCGGGTAATGTGGTAAGTAGCTCATCAAGTTTAGATGACCGGTCCTTCTCAGGAAACAACATCACATTCCAGGCAACAAGTGCCGTAGTCAACAATTTACGGTACGCCTCTTTGGTCTCCGCGAACTGTTCGTATGGCTCCACGAAATCTTCCAGCACCTCGGACATCTTTACGCCATCGCTTGTCGGGCCGCTGATCACCTTCGAATCAGGGAATTTTTCCTCAAATCTCCGTTTGAGCGCCTTACCAAGACCCCGCCGGCGATCGCGGTGTTTCTTTTGCCGTCTCTTTGTTTTATTCCGTGACATGTCTTCTCCTTCGATTTGGAGGTCATCCTCTGTTCTACAATTGGGTCAGGGTTTGGATTTGCCAGTTGTGTTCGGTTTCCTGCTATATGCATATTATCATGCGAATTGAGAACGTATATCATTCGAAGCTTACCCGATCATTTTATCAACGATTATTAACAAACCAAACGGAATAATCATCAAGGAGTTGATAGTTTCTCGATTTCTTGTCTGTTGCTTCGAGTTCTGATAGCCCAAGCAAGAACTTCTTACCATCGGAGACACGGCGGACATGGGCACCAACATCTTCTTCATGAAACATTGCCCACTGAAATTGGGCATTCCGAACTATCTCAAAAAGCTTGTAACAATCTCTGTAGGAGGGCCGGCTTTTCTTGAGTCGGCTGTATTCTTCTTTGTCACCTGGGCCAAAAACATATAATTCTTCCCATCTGAAATCTTCTATTCCAGTAACTTCGCACGGCAGTGACAGGTTAGTTTTGAGATATTCATAAAAAATGTCAATTGTCTCATCGAAATCTAAATCCTCATTTTCTCCGAGAATTGCTGCTATTCGTTTGTCTTGAGCATCCCTGTTCATTATCGTTTATCTCTCACAAACCGTCTCTCGTCGGTTTAACATCGACATGGGATACGGGCCAGCTCACCATACGGTGCCCTCTGGACCCTGTCAAGGATCGCGTTGCTGATACTGGTACAAATTTGCAGGTGGTTTCATTGCTGTCCAGAAGCTAGCTTTTTCAGGACAGCCTTCGCCTCACGGTATTGATGGAAGCAACGTTCCTTTTCCAGAAACTGAGGAGTATGAGCCGCCTGCCGGTGGTTTTTCCAGGTAATGCCCAAAGTCTTGTGCAGCAGTTCATGGTACATAATGAAGTCAGTTACGTATTCGGGAACATTCTTCTTGTCCAGGGACATACTGACCATTACTGTATCGCGCGTCTGATCATAATGACCGAACTTGCGTAAGGTGAAGGTATGACTCCAGACGAGTCGAGGGCGACTCAGACTTTCATTGAAATATGTGGCATTGACCCGGTCGAAAGATGCCGCCAAGTTGTAGTGAACTCCCATTGTTTGTTCCACGATCCCACTGAGCAGGTCAAGTTCAGAGAGGATTTGCTGATAGGACTCGCTGAGCATAGCATCCAGTACCTGTTGCTTGTTGCGGATCTTTTGAAAAATCTGCTCTGCCAGCAACCGATAAGTATCTCTCCCAAAACAAATCCCTGGGGTAGGCAGTTGTATTAGAGCTGCGTTATTGTACCAACGAACACGGTATGTCCCCTGCATAGGCCGGAAGTGAATCAGCACGGACCCCAACCGTTTTCTCGCCTCCGGTAAAGCCTCATGAAAAATAGGCTTGGCCCGGCGAATAGCAGCAAGGTACTCATCAAAGCTCTCTCGGTGAGCGAAATATGCCAGCCATCCTCTTATGAGACGCGACTGGCTCTTGAGTTGTTTCGGTTTTATTCTCTTAACTAGAATTTGCCCTTCGATGTTGGCGCTCGACTTTTGAATAGAATTGTATATTTGTGGTACCTGAGAATCCTCTGGGTCTTGGGCAATCTGATCCAGAAGACTGTTCAAATAGCTCTTCAAGCCAGGAAATGACACACTGTCCAGCGCAAAATCCATTGATGAAGATATTTCAGCTGTTTCGACTGAGCTGAAATCAATGCCTGTCAGGAATTCATAGGCTTTTCGCGAAGGTGCTGGCAGCGCGTCAAAGTGAACACCAACGTCGTTCAGAGTCCGGTTGACGGTTTCAATTGAACGGCTTGTGTTCTCTCTCAGCTTTGCCAGCCGCTCAGGAGAAATGGGCTGAGAAATCTCTTGTCTGACATGGTTAGCAAGTTTGACAAGGCCATGGATACGAACTCTTCTCATGTGATTACTACCTAACAAAAACACTATTTTCTGTCAATATTGGTGGCTCAAAATAGTAACCTTTAAATACTCCACCGCATTCACTACTTATTAATCCTCACAAATTGAGTCAATTCAACATGGCGAGCCGTCTTTCGGGACATAGGGCTCGCTGAGGATTTCAGCACATGAAAGTTGCCGTCACGCGGTGTCATCATGAAGCGAAACCTCGACCAGAAAACAGGGATTGGCTAAGAGCCTGCCCAGATCCTGTTAGATATTTCTATGGAGAGTAGGCTCTCGACGAGAGGTACAGCGAGTCTCGCGTTTTGCTTTTTTGTGCAATTAAGAAATCAGCCAGAAAACATTCAGATATCATAACTCCTTGAAAAAATTATGGTATCATAGCATGAAGTGCGGTTAAGGTAGTGTGAAAATTTTTGTTAGGAGACTAAATCGTGAATCTTCCAGAGCCTTTACGTAACAATCCAATTCGGCTTCGCAAGCGAAGGTCGTTGCACGGCGTATTGTTTGGTAATAAGCAGCCGTATTCAATAAGACCCATGGATAGCGTGACTATGTATGGCCTACCATCTGTGCCGGCAGGATCAAGTCCAAAGACATACATGTCTGACTTCCCTGATGAATACGCACGACATCCTGGTTCCATGCTAACACCCAGTAATAACTACCAACCATACGATGCTTCGGTGAATTCTCATATTCCACGACCAAATTTGCCGACAGTGCCGGACGACTTCGGAATAGCTGCATTAGAGTTGGCAGGCGCAGGGAGCACAGAGCCAGACGTTGAGTACGAAGATAGTCTGATGGATGAGGATTTCTTCGAGATACAGATGAAGTTGCTTAACAAGCAATTTGACGGTAAACCAGTTATACCGTGGGACAACAACGAATTGGCAACCCGGATACTGCAAAGGCATAACAGTGACGAGGATTCTGAATTCGACCAAGATCTAAGGTCAAATATGCTCGAAATTCAGATGGCTGTTGAGCAGGTGAGAGCTGAACCTTTAGCAGATGTAAATCCTGAGCCAATGGATTTTGGACTAACAATCCCACAGGATTTTTTTGAGCAGCAGGAACGGATGTTTGAAAATCAGTTCTATGAAATACAACCTTCAGAATTTGACTATGGAGGCCAAATGGAAGCAGATTTTAGTGCTCAAGAGGCTATGTTTGAGCAGCCTATGGAAGAAATTGGACCTATGACAGATTCAGGTCAACAAACACTGGAGAATATTGTTGAGGCTGAGCAAATGCAATATGCAACTGGAATGGCCGATGATATATCAGGAATACCGGATTTGATAAATGAAGGGCCTGTTGAACAGATGTATGAAACTCCAGAACAAATGGAGCCGTATCCAACTCCGCTTGGATATGATGATGGCATGATGCCACAAGAGATGTATGATGAGCCGATGCAGGATATGATGGATCCGTTTATGATGCCGGGACCTTGGGGGCCGATGCCTGGTCCAGGTCCTGGAGGTCCGTAGTACACACGTTACCATAAAACAAGTTTTCAGAGCCTTTGGTTGTTCCAAGGGCTTTTTTTTTATGCGCTTAAGAGATCGGAATAGATGGCACATCTGACGCGCGAGATGTGCCATCAATCGTGCAGAAAGGAAAGGTGATAGTAGACCCTACATTTAACGTACCACTGTGAGAGCCCTTGGGCATTCCAAGGGTTTCTTTATGCGCGCATGCAATTGAACTCGCAACCCTGATGGCACATCCAGCATGCGGGAGGTGCCATCTCATTTTAATGAAAGGTAGGTGGCACTATGGTTTGCAAATTAGAACAAGAACAGAGCGTAGATGCACCGGAAGAACCATCACCAAATGAACCAGAAAACAGTATTCGAAACACAATTTACTCGGTCGGTATAGACCAGAGGCCAAATCTCAAGGAGCGAATCGCTAAAGTACATGGTCTTGATTCGAAGGTGATGAAAGCGGTGAATGAACTGGATCGCTATGTCAGTAGCCCTGAAGCAAGGAACAGTCCGTGGTATTGGAACTTCTTAAGACGGGTAAAGTCAGGAATGTGGGCTCTTTATCCACACGCTGGAGACATTGTTAGAACCGGGATGGCCCGCGAGTTTATGGATGAGCTATTCAATGGTGGGTATATAAGGGCCCTACAGTCGATGTCTGTGGAAAGTGGAGCAAAGTACGTATCTTTTGCTAAAGACTATGCCAACCATTATAGCGTTTCAATCGGTGCGGTTCTGCTATTTGGTCCCAGAGGCGGAGCAACTTTGGAACTTCTGCATTTTTTAGCTGCAGAACGA
>CAYNKI010000195.1:0-7334 GCA_964397675.1 uncultured Pirellulales bacterium | reverse complement strand
GCGGAAAGAGAAAAAAACCCTTCGTCGACGTAGCCGGCAGGGCGGTCTTTCTGCGAAGCGTCGAACTTTTTTCCAATCGTGACGACGTTAAGCAAATATTGTTAGCTATCCCATCAGAGGATGAGGAGCTTGTAAGTGTCAAATGGGGGGCCAATCTGAAATTCTTCAATATAAAAACTTACTTTGGCGGCGCAAAGCGTTTCGAGACCGTTGCCAAGGCACTCGAACTAATCAAAGATGATATCGAGCTTATTGCCGTCCACGATGCGGTGCGATGCTGCGTAACAAAGAAATTGATTGATGAGGTTATTGCAACTGCCGCCGAGAGTGGAGCCGCTATACCAGCCTGTCCTGTTGCGGCAACTGTAAAACAAGTAAAGGATAATACGATAATTAAAACCGTTGACAGAGCCGGTCTCTACGAAGCTCAAACCCCACAGGTTTTTGAGACTACCCTACTTAAGAAAGCATACGGAAACCTCAAAAACTTGGATGAAAGCAATATAAGCGATGATTCCCAGCTTGCAGAAGCGTTGGGCCATAAAGTATCAATCGTGGAAGCGGACTCTTCGAATATCAAAATTACAAGACGAAGTGATATTGCAATAGCAGAAGCCATTATTAAGTCTCGACCTAAACATAAGCCCGAAGGTTACATAGGCCCTTATGTTGAAGCGCAATGGTAAAATTTTCGTATTGCGTAAAGATTTGATCGGAGAAAAATAAGATGAGATCACTAATCGGTTTGAAAGTAAGTGTTGTTTTGTTGCTATTGGCTGTGACGGCAGGATGTGCTGACCAAGCAAAGATGCTCAGCGACAAGAAATTACCGCTGGTTTTCCAGGCCGACTTTGAGGACGGCATGCTCGATGCCTGGGAGGCTACCGATCCGGCGGCGTGGCGAATCGAAGAAGGTCGCGGCGGAAAGGTCCTGGCACAATTCAAAAAAAGCAAGTATGAGCCGAAAGTCCGCTCACCGCTCAACATCAATCTAATTAAGGACGTTGTTGTCGGCAGCTTCGAGCTGAAAGTGAAAATGCTCTCGACGACAAAAGATTACGGCCATCGCGACCTGTGTCTGTTTTTCGGGCATCAAGATCCATCGCATTTCTATTACGTGCACATCGCTAACAAAGCTGACGATCACGCGAACTCGGTATTTATTGTGAACGGCGAGCCGCGCGTCTCGATTGCCAAGATCCGTACTGAAGGGACGAAATGGGATGATAACTGGCATACCGTTCGGCTGGTGCGCGACACAGAAAAAGGCACGATAGAGGTCTTCTTCGACGACCGGCCTGAGCCGATTATGACGGCCATTGATGATACTTTCAAGCAGGGCAGGATCGGCGTAGGCTCGTTCGACGACACCGGCCAATTTGATGACATCTGCATATCGGGTGTTTCGAAAAAGGTTGATTTTAGCTCCGATAATTAGTACAACTATAGTATACAAGATAGAAGTGTGTTCAGTTCACTTTTACTGAGGGCGGATGAAAATACATAAGAGTACAAACTTGAAGATTAGGCTGACAATATCGGCATTTTTTTTAGCAATACTGTCAGCGTGTGTGGGCGAGCAAATCGTTTATGGTAAGGGCTCACCGCTTGTTTCGGTCGATTATACGCCGGCATCGCTGCGGTTACCTGATTACTTTGTCGAGCATCGCGTTCAGCTTCACACACGTCTGTCGCTGAGGAGCTGGGGTAGTAAGCCGGTTTTCAAGCAGGCGGAAGGTTACTTTGCCGAGATGGGGGCGAAGGTCTACACACGTCACTGCAAGACGGGACGCGAAGGGGCCTGGTGGCCATCGAGCGTCGGAGCGATTGACCCTCTGACAAATGGGCAAGACATTGCGCAGCAAATGATCGACCGCGCACACGCTAACAGCCTGTGGATTATCCAATATCACCGCCATATGGAGGATGAGTATATGGCTTCTGAGCATCCTGACTGGGTCTGCGTGGACGAAAAAGGCATAATCCTGCCAGCCAGCCGCGGCGACTACATGTGCCTGAACTCGCCTTATCTCGACTACTTCACTACCCGTATGCTCGAACTGACCGAACGTGGCGCCGATGGCTTCTATTTCGACTCGAAGCACATGCCGGCTGACGGCTGTTGGTGTCAATCTTGCCGAGCACGCTTCACAAACGAGACCGGCTTGAGTCCGCCTAACGATCATGATTATGCAGATCCGAACTATCTTCGGTATCTGCAGTTCAAGAATGAGACGATTGAACGCGGCATCGGGCATTACATCCATGAAGCCCACGAGCAGGTTCCGGGCCTGCCGATGCTCATCAGTGTTACTTATGTGCCCTGGCTTCACGACCCGAGGATGCGAAGCCATTTGGCGCGGATAGCACCCTCGCCGAAGAGCGAATTTGAGATGCCGATTCGCAAGGGTGTTAATCGCTTCTTCTGGAAGTCGGGTACCAGTATTCCGGTGCCGGAGTGGGATATTGAAATGGCTTTTGCCTTTTCATATATCCGTGGCGCAGCGCAAGGTCGTCCGGGACATCTCTGGGCGAATGATTTGCGTTCAGCCGAAGAGGCACTGGCTGCCTCGGCTGCGTGTCTTACCTATGGCTTGATTGCTAATCTTGATGTTGACGAACCAACGATTCCGAATTCAATGTTCACCCCTGCACTGCAATTGGGCGAGCGTGTCAGCCGGTATTTGGCCCGCACACGTCCGGTACGCTGGGCGGCAATTCACTTCGGCGAGCGTGGACGGGACCTCTATCTTACCGACCAGGAAAAAATGTACCGTAAACTAATTGTGCCGTGCTGGCAGAGTTTTAAGGCACTGAACCGCATCGGTGCGCCGATCGGCATCGTCACCGATGAGCACATAGCTGAGAACGAGCTTGAGGGTTACAATGTACTGGTTCTTCCGATGCCTAATGTATTGACGACTGCGCAACAGCAAAATGTCGATGAGTTTAAGGCCAACGGTGGAACTGTAATCGAGTTGGCCAAAGATTCCCGCTGGTACACCGAGGGCCGGCAGTCTGCGATACGGGGCGAGTTTCTAAATAACGTGCTTACCCAGGCTGGTCAGCCACCAGTTTCCATAAAGAATGCAAGAGATGGCGTCCACGCCGTAGCGGTAAAACGTCCGGATGATGCTAACCAGGTGGTTGTTTGTGTCACAAACAAATTTACCTGGCTGGGAAACATGCAGAAACATCGGCTGGATGGCAAATACGAGACCGACGAGCCGGGCGTACCGCCGCCACCAGTAACCGGTGCAGTTCTTTTTATTAAGGGACCTCAGCCGGAAAGTGTTTTTGATGTGGTCTCTGGCCGAAATCTAACAGCTAAGCTCGTTGGAGATGGAGTCGAAATAGCCCTGCCATCATTTAACTATCTGGCATGTGTTGTGGTTAGTTACAGTGAATTTGGCGTTCAAGATCTGGCAGTGCTTGCATCGCGCTGGCTTGAAAGAACAAAACAATGACTTGCTCAAGCTGACCAATTTTTATGGTCACCTTTTCGCTTCTCCCCAAGGCCAGCTTTGAAGCGAAACAGAAGAGTAGTGCTCTGTCGGAGGTTGATTGATGGATGTCATTGCGAGCGAAGCGAAGCAATCTCAATTGTTCAAATGCTGGAGATTGCCACGGCCTTTCAGGCCTCGCAATGACATAGTGTACAGCAGCAAATCGACCAATGTCTAAAAACTTTCTAAAAGTAGCTTAGGTCTGAGGCGAAGCCAAAATATACCGCACGCATGAAGGTTTCATCACATTGCACCAAGGCCTTCAGCTAAATACTTTTAGATTTTGTGTGTCCTCAGTAGCTTTGCGGGCTTGATTTGGCTTTTTTCTTTCTTTTGACGCCTTTCTGTATGCTCTATTTCTGCCTCCGCTGCCAGGCGGTCCCAAAAAATTTTTTGTAAAATTTTATTTTTTGGTTGACAAATCAATGATAATCGTTAATAATTACATGAAATCAGTTGTCAACGAATTAAGAAAAGAGGTGAAATTATGAATGAATTCATTGAAAAAAACAGGCGGTTGCTACATTTTTACTGCGAAAATCTTCGATCCATAGGATTGTTGATTCTGATTTTTGGATCGGTTTCTTGCTGTGCCATAACCTTGTTAGTACTTGGCTCAAAGTACGGGGGTTGGCATTTTGCCGAGTCTTTTGAGAAGTTTGAGAAGTTTATGATTTATTTGCCATCAAGTTTCTTAAAAATTATATTTTTAGGGATAGGAATACTGGGGCTGGCGCAATTTATAAGGTACCTGTTCGAAAGGAATTATAAACCAGGCTGGATACTCCGTCATGGAGACATGTTTTTCTACCTGTATGCACTCTTGACCATCTTGGATGCCGTTTGGGTATTTATGATCGGCCCGAGCTACCGTTCTCCTTCCGTGCATACAGGAGTGTTTGTGATATTTTCTATAGTATTTTCTACGACGGTAAAAGTATTGATTCTGGTCGGACTTGGCCAGATTTTGCGGCGCCTTGTGCCCGTTATTGAAGAATCGAAAACGCTGGTCTAAGGGAGGCTGAGAAATGATTAACATTCGGCTGGATTATGTGCTTTTGGATCGGCGGATGAAGCTAAAAGATTTGGCAGAGGCGACAGGCTTAGCGGTCAATAACCTCTCGATTCTAAAGACCAACAAGGCTCGGGCGATTCGCTTTTCCACTTTGAACAGCTTATGTAAAGTATTGAGCTGCGCACCAGGGGATTTGATTGAGTATATTCCGGACGAGCAAGATAAGTAAGATTTGCGGTACTCGCGCTTTTTTCTTTTCTTTGTCTCTCTTCTGTGCTACACTGGCAGTGATTTCAGTTTTCAGAAGTCAGAAGTTCTGTCGTCTGTTCTCTGTTCTGCATAGAAAGGACGCTATGAAACAGCCGGATATACAAATCCATAGTAATTTGAATTCCAGCAGGAACCTGCTTGTTACGATTCAGGATGAGTGCGGCAATCCTCGTGTGAAAGCTGCTCACAAATATGAAATAGTAGGTGCTGACGGTGGGCTGGGCTTATTAAGTAGAAAATTCCACTTCATCGGCGCAGGCGGTATCGGGATGAGCGGGCTGGCACAGCTTTTGATGAAAAATAACGCGATTGTCACCGGCTCAGACCAAACGGCGGGCAGCACAATAGATAGACTCTGCCAAGTGGGGGCCAATATAAAAATCGGCCACTGTCCCGACAATCTCAGGCGAGGAACGAATGCGGTTGTTATCTCGGCAGCGATAAAAGAGGATAATCCCGAATTGAAACTGGCCCGCAAAAGAAAATACAAAATATATAAATATGCCCAGATGTTGGGCCAGTTGATGAACCGCTATGAAGGCATCGCCGTAGCCGGCACGCACGGCAAGAGTACAACGAGCGGCTGGCTTAGCTGTCTACTGAAAAAAGCAGGTGTCGATGTGAATTTTATCGTCGGAGCCGAAGTTAGCCAATTAGGCAGCTCTTCCGGTGCAGGGGATAGCAAATATTTTGTTGCAGAGGCCTGCGAATATGACCGAAGCTTTTTGAACTTAAGGCCCAAAATCGCTTGTATTCTCAATATCGAACAAGACCATCTGGATTATTATAAGAATGAAGATGAGATAGTCGAAGCCTTCGGCCAGTTTGCGCTCAGGATAAAATCAGGTGGACTGCTAATAGCCAACGGCCAGGATCCGAATGTGGCAAGAATAATCATGGATTCCCGCTTTCGCGGGAATGACAATTTGGTGTGGTGCGAGACCTTCGGGCTTAGTAGAGATTGCAACTTTTACGCTGAAAATATTCAGCTAATTGATGGGCTTTATGCTTTTGACGTCTATCACAATAGTAGATTTTTGGGCCGGACAAGAATTTCGTTGCCGGGCAGACACAATATCCTAAATGCTCTGGCAGTCGTGGCTATGGCTGCCGGTGCCGGGCTGCCTTATCAACAGATACTACAGTTGCTGCCTACTTTTACCGGCATCGACCGTCGGCTGATGCTAAAACGTCAAATCACTGTGCGCAATACGACAATTACGATCCTTGACGACTACGCTCATCATCCGACCGAAATCAGGGCAACACTTGAAGCAATACGCCAAAGATATCAGCCGAGACGAATCTGGTGTGTTTTTCAGCCGCATCAGTACAGCAGAACAAGATTTTTACTTGATGATTTCGCAGAAAGCTTTAAGCTTGCCGATGTAATAATAGTGCCGGAAATATATTTCGTGCGAGACTCGCAGGCGAGTAAAAAAGAGGTCAACTCGCAAATATTGGTCGAGAGAATTCAGGCTAACGGAACAGATGCAGTATTTATCGACAGCTTTGGGGCTATTTGCGATTATCTTGAGAGAAATGTGGCTGCCGGAGATTTGGTAGTTACTATGGGTGCAGGCGATATTTGGAAGGTAGCTGATGGATATATTCAGCGGTTTAGAGAAGATAGTAGAGAGCAACCATCCACTGGCTAAGCACACCTGGTATGGTCTGGGTGGGCCAGCCGACTATTTTATTAGACCGAAAACGGTCAAGCAGCTAAAAGAAGTAGTCCAGCGGTGCAATCAAAACAATATCCCGATTTACATAATGGGCTTTGGATCGAATCTGTTAGTCAGTGATGAAGGTGTGCGGGCAGCGGTGGTAAAGCTCGAAGCAGATGAGTTTGCACAGATACAATTTGATGGCGAGCAGGTCACCTGCTGGGCAGGTGCGGAATTGAGCAGGCTGGTTTTGACGTGTGTGGAAAAGGGCCTCTCAGGTATTGAAGCTCTTACGGGTATACCGGGTTCTATTGGCGGAGCGGTAAAAATGAATGCGGGGGGCAACTTCGGTGATATCGGTTCATCTGTAGAATCCGTCACGCTAATGGATAGTCAAGGTGACATCTTCGAAAAGAAAAAGCCGGAGCTGATATTCGACTATCGCAGTTCAAACATCACCGCGAAATTCATTCTAAATGCTGAGTTGAAACTTGCCACCGCCGACTCAGAGCAGATTATGCGAACAGTGAAGGAAATGTGGATTTATAAGAAGAATAATCAGCCGTTAAATACAAAAAATAGCGGCTGCATATTCAAAAATCCAAGAGGTGTATCTGCCGGCGCTTTGATTGATAGAGCCGGTCTTAAGGGCCTGCAAATTGGTGGCGCAACAGTAAGCGAAAAGCACGCCAATTTCATAATCGCAGAAAAGGGCTGCACAAGCCGTGACGTTATGAGGCTGATAGATGCTGTAAAGCAAAGGGCAAAAGAACAATTCGATATCGAGCTAGAACCTGAAATCGAAATCTGGCGTTAATTGGTTAGCCACGAATTAACCTGGCGCGGCCTCGGGCTCCGCCCATCGGCCGCAACCAA
>CAYNKI010000194.1:0-7421 GCA_964397675.1 uncultured Pirellulales bacterium | reverse complement strand
AAATGGGAATCAGGAGTTTGGGATTGTAAATGCTTGTTTTCTAAAAGGATAGACAGTTGTTCGTAGTGGTCCCATTGCCGCTTGACAAGCGCTGCCGTCCCCTTTTCACTTGCCGAGGAAATAGTCAAAAAACGACACGAAGCCCAAAAAGTCCTCTATAATCCGTAATCAGCGTGCAGTGCCGCGGAGCCTATTCGGTCTCTCATGACGCAAGGTGATTAGGGACGCACCTGTATTGCCTCTTTCAACCGGCAATCTACTTCTTCCCGAAACACCTCACCGTTCCATCTGTGATCGAAGCAAAAAGCCGCTTTTCCGCCGCGATTAATCCGTCAAAGACAGGCGCCGAATCGAGTTCGAGCTCGGCCAGCTTCTTGCCGTCTGTTGCAGATACAGACCAGAGCACAACACCTTTCCTGCCTTCAAAGGCAGCCAGGGGGCATTCAGGATCAAGCACATCGGGCTGGCCGCAGATGAAGAGTATCTCATCCGCCAAGACCATCGCCTTTGCTCGCACTGGGATCTGAACCGACCAGAACGCTTCAAATTTTGTCCTACCTATGCTCAGGTAGTTGTGCCAAGACCACGGCTCCTTATTAGCTACAACCTTGCTTGAGAACAACCTGTATCCGGCCTTTCCAGGGCTAAACACTGAATTCCTGTTAGCTGTTGGATATGCCTGGAGGCCATACGCTATCTTTAGGTTGTGTACGACTAACTGTCCATAAGAAATTCCTATGGACATCGCAGTCCTGCTGAAGTAGGAGTCGTCCAAGAAGCCGTTTGAGGCTATCATGTGAATATTAGGCTCAGGTCCCTGATATACCTTTGGCAGTATTCGCTTATAATCATAAGGATTGCTCGGTTCGTTTGAACGTGGTTTTCCATCTGTCCTGGTTTCTTTCTCTTGGCCAAATATTCTCACGTGGCGCATGAAGACCGAGTCGTCACTACCAACAAGGATATCGTTCCGAGCACCTGGCATGGTAGAGCTATCCGTTTTTGGGCTTTCGCCTGTCTGGAAATCCAGATCACAGTAATGCTTACTTTCCAGAAGCTCTCCCGTGTAGGGATCCAGAGCATAGACATCGATTCCTCCATCGAGGTAGGTATTTCTGCCGGCTGCACAATAAACTCTGCCGTCTTGGATCAGTACACTTCCCAAAACAGGCCAGGCGGATTCGAGCCGACCGTATGCCCCGATGAGTCTGTGTTCCGGCGCAGCCAGGAAACGCCATACGAGTTTACCGTCGGTTTCCCGCAAACAATAAACCCAGCCGTTCCTTGTGCCAAAGAGTACCAGTCCACGGTAAATAGTCGGCGGCGAATCCACCTTTCCATCACCGATATAGTACCACACTTTCTTGCCGCTTTTAGCATCCAGTGCATAGACCGTGTGGGTATCTACGGCAGCTACATACACTCTACTATCGGCAGCAACAGGAGCGGAGAGTTTGCCTCCAAGCTCGACCTTCCAGGTCTCTTTGAGTTGGGCAGGAACAGTTGTCTTGCTGCTGCCGCTTCTGGCGCTGTCGTGGCGATAGGTCGGCCAGTCATCCTGACCTCTGATTTCTGACTTTGTTAGCTGGCTGTAGGCGGGACCCTTTTCGAGCCGTTCCTCGACAGATACACGCCGATCAATTGTACTCCCGGAAGCCAGCGGCGCCAGGGCATTAAATCCGTTAATCTTCGCGTTCATATAGCACTGGCATGGATGCGGCGGAATATAGATCATCCCATTACAGGGCACATAACCTAATAGACAAGTTCCGCGGGCCCAACTGTTGACTTCAATCTTTCCAGTTGTTACGTCGATGAGCTCCACACCGCGCCGACCGGTCAATAGAAATCGTTCCGTCGCCACATTTCGGTGACAACGGTGATGATGTCCAACATTGAAAATCTTCTCCGTGTGAATTGCCTTCTTTATCTTGCCAGTGACGGGATCCACACCAAAGACTTTGTAATCAAAATCCTCGCTATTAACGAAGCGGGATTTTTTCCCAACTACCCCATCGGGCCACTGATGTTCGTGAAACCAAACCAAGTCATCGATGACGAAAACACCCGGTTGGCTGTGATATACCGCCGCTCCGTAATCATCATTCCGCCACAAAAGTCTGCCGTCCTTGGCCGAAAAGCTATATATACAGCCGGGAATGAAATGGTGGACGTTCGAGTTAATGGGATCGAGCTGGGCAAACAGAACAACATCTTTATAGCAGACGAGAGTACACATATCGTTACCAACCGTTTCAATGAGATATTTTTCTTTCTCAGGTCGGGGTGTCTGCCAGAGTTCTTTACCTGATTTAAGATCAAGCACAATGAGCTTATCCGCATTCAATAGGAAAATACGGCCCGATCCGGCACAGAGCTCCAGACGGGTAAAGGGATTGATCCAACGCAGCATGGACTTAACCCCCTCGAAACCGTCCTTCTTCCAAAGGACTTTGCCAGTATACGGCTCGACAACACAGACGCTCTTTCTAACCACCTGCGATTTATTCCCAGGCTCGCCAAGGGTCGTGTAAGACGAGAGAATCAACCGGTCATTCAGGTACAAGATTTCGTCGACGAAACCAGCCTCATCGTAGGTCTTGAGCACTCTTCCCGTTGCTCCATCGAGAGCTGATAAAGGAGCATTGAAACTGAGCGTTACGTAAACGCGGTCGCCAATAGCCACCAGTCTTTTCGGCAGCTGGTATGGGATGTTGTACCTCTGCAACCACCTTGTACTCCATTCCTGCCACCCCCAGTCCGGCATAAGCCGCTTCCACAGAAGCGCTCCATTGAACGCGTCCCTGGCATAGAGGAACCATCTGTGCCCGGCCAATTCCGCTGCCTGGGCTTCGATAGGGCCTTCACTGTTGATGTAAAAGACCCGTCCGCCAGCCGAAACCATAGCGCAAGGTGGAATCAGGTCATGGTGTCTCATCCATTCCGGGTCCGCTTTCCACTTCAAGCGTCTGGGCGATCCGACAATCCGGTCCTTCGCTACTGCATTGCCGCTGGCGTCATGCATTCGGTGAGTCCATTCGTCAATCTCTGTCGGCCAAGGCTTTATAATCAACCGCCACTTCCCGTTCTGCTTGATGTATGCCACACCTTTGGGAACCAGCACCCGCATGATTTCATCCATGGAAACACCACATATATCCTGCGAGACGAGAAGATTGACCATGTTCTCAGCATATGGTAACACGGTACCATCCAGTTTAGCGACAGACACTCTGCCGTAGATACCTAATGAACTAATGTACTGGCGGGCCTTCTTAACGTTTTCCATGTTTGTATCCAAGCCGTGAACGATGTAGCTGTCATTCGCACACAGTTCAGCCGTTAATTTCCCGTCTTCGGAGCCAAGATGGACTATAAGGCCACCTTTTACATCCGTGGTCTCTAATATCTCACGCGCCGTCATCGCACACGCCATGTCCACGCATGTCAGAATGACCACGCACAAAACAATACCGATGATTCTCTTATCCCGAAGTCCTTCGGGATTGTCTCTATCATTCATTTCCAATCGGTCCAGGAAGTTGCCTTTACTTCTTATATTGGTTTAAGATCTTCTGTTTCATCTTATCCCAGAGCTTGCGTTTTTCTTCCTTTGACTTCATATAACGCTCATACACCGGGCCGCTCAGCGGCGCAGCGGGATATTTCTTCAGAATTTTCCCAATGATTTCAATGTCTTTCCGTAACTCGGGATCGGTCTTATCATCTTTGATAAGTCGATATTTCTCTTGGTCCAGGATGCCCCTTGTATCCCAGTAGAATCCCAAGCCGTCCCGACACACATTGTGAGTTCGGACCATTTGATATTCAGCATTATAGGAATAAATCCAATCTCTGTGTTTTGCGGTCTTGCCTGTAAGGAATGGCATCATGCTCTTGCCGTCAAACTGGTAACCGTCAGGTAGCTTGGCTCCTGTCAGCTCCACAATAGTCGGAGCTATATCAACCAGGCTCGCCAGATCGTCCACCTCACCTCGAGCTTTGACCAGTCTATGGCCGTAGATGAGCATAGGTACCTTCGGACCGTGTTCCTTAACAGCGCCCTTGAGGCCTTTACCGTACTCGGTTGTCGCATTATCCGTCGAGAAGAAGAAGATCGTATTGTCGTCGATCCCCAGCTTTTGCGTGTGCTTGATAAGTTCTCCGAAGCAATAGTCGAGATATTGGACGTGATAATTGATTCCCGGATGAGTCTTTTCCACTACGGTTCCGTCCGGTGCCGTTTTCTTTATCGTTCGCGTCCCGGGATACCGCCTTCTATCCATTGTCGGCACTCCCGGATAACCCATCCCATCGTTTTCAAAATCCCAGTTTGGGTGACCGAGGTGTGCTGGCCAATATACGAAAAAAGGCTGTCGCTTCTCGCTCTTGCGTTTCATGAAGTCCTTGATGAACTTCAGTTCAATATCTGAGGCAAAGTCTTTCCAGCCCGTCTTGAATGTCTGGCCTTTCTCGCTGCAGCTTTTGGGATAATCCGGATGATTCCTGAGCCCGTAGCCCGGATTCCAATAGAAGGACGACTTTCCCTTGCCCTGCCCGCTTGATTTCTTGTCCGCCGGAGAGCGTGCCGCATATTTCCCCGGTGTAAGAACATACTCATCGAAGGCATAGCCGTCTGCAGTCCCGCCAAGCTGCCATTTCCCTATAAACTGACTGAGGTAACCGGCGTTTTTGGCAATCCGGCCCAGTGTCAGGTGGGAGTCATACAAGGGATAGCCCTTTTCCCCTTCAACCGGGCCAAATTCATTCGACCACCATTGGGTACGGTGGGCGTATCGGCCTGTCATAATCATCCCACGGCTGGGATGACACAGCGGTGTTGCCCAGGCATGTCGGAACTGCAGGCCTTCGTTTTTCATTCTTTCCATGACGGGCGTTGTACAGGGTGCATCCTTGTATGTTGGATTAGGGATGCCATAGGTCGGAAACTCCTTGGCGGAGATGTCGTCAGCCATGATCACGATGATATTGGGTTTTCTGCTCCTCTTTTGCGCATGAACCAAGGAAGATAGACATGTTGTCGCTAATATGCTTGCAGTTGCCGTTTTCATAAATTGCCGTCTATTCATTCTGATTCTCCTGTTTATAAACCTGTGTTCTCAACTGCATCATTTACCCTTCGTCTTCTTGCTGATTATCTTGGGTATCTTGTCAGTGATCTTGCGTTCCTTTTTCACCGGGATAAGGGGTCTTTTTTTCGCTTCAGCAATGAGCTTTTTGAGCGCAGGCGAACACTCATCGATGGTCTTGAACTCAGCGAACGTGCCGGGCAATTTCAGGCAGTATTCGCGGAGTTTCTGTTTCATGTCTGCCAAGACTTTGGCGTATTTGACATCATAAGCCAGGTTCTTAAGTTCCTGTGGATCGCTTTCAAGATCGTAGAGCTGATCTTTGTCGAAGAAATGATCGGGATGAGTCTGCCATGCGCCAGGTACGTACCCTGGAGTTGATCCCTGCATATGAGTAACACGACAGCCCATCTTCTTATTTAGGCCCGTCTTGTCACGTTCAACACGCTCCTCATATATTCCCTTTTCTTCGGCGGTAAAGTCTCTGCTATGCGGGACCCTAAAGGCAATGTACTTCCATTTCTTTGTGACAACCGCACGGGTGTGTCCCATCTCCGCATAAAGCGAATCATGTACAGGCTTACCATTTTCGCCATTGATGATCGGCATCAGGCTGACACCGTCCAAGATACAATCAGCCAGCTGTTTCACTCCAGACGCTTCCATGAACGTAGGTACCAAATCGATACTCGAGATGAGGTCAGAACATTTGCGCCCTGGATTCTTAAGGCCCGCAGGCCAACTGATATAGGTGGGGCTGACATGGATTCCACCCTCGTAGACTGTGTTCTTGCCTTCCCAGCGGTGGCCGTTATCCTGCATGAAAACGACCATTGTGTTATCCCGCAGGCCGAGCTCTTCCAGTTTCTTGAGAATCGCTCCAACCATATCGTCCAGCCAGAGCAGTGCAGCGGACTCTTTCTCATCAAGTCCTGCGTTTCTGACCCGCTCAAAGACAGATTCTCTTGACGGCATGACATCTGGGACTTTGTCAAGGGTAATACCTCCACATGCGCGGTGAGGGTCTTTCTTCATGTCCTCCCATGGTGGAGGCATGTGCATGAGGTTTTCCGCTATATAGCAGAAGAAGGGTTTGTCCTTGTTCTTCTCGATGAACTTGATGGTCGCTTCAGCTCGCCATTCAGGATTATGCACATCATCAGCTATTCCAGTTTTTTTTCTGGAGGTGTTAGACAGGTTACCGGGAGCAAGCGCTTCAGCCCAGTCCCAACCAGCCTGCTCGAGCTTTTTGCGCATCAACTTCTGGTTCTTCCACGGATCATTTTTGGCGGCCAGCTCCAGTTCCTCATTAACTTCTGCATCCTGCATATGTCCGTGTACTTTGCCGGCATAGAATGTGGTGTAACCAGCCATTTTGAGCAGCTTGGCGACATTCCATTCCCTTGCCAGGATATGACCGGACCAGATGAATCGCTGGCCCTCAATGGTGATGCCACCTATGGCAGCCGAACCATGGATGCGGGACTCCGGTATGGTGCACTGCTGCTCCCTACAGCGAGACATGTATCGCCCAGAAAGCAGTGCGAAACGTGCCGGTCCACATACACCATGGGGTGTATAGGCGTGGGTAAACGTGACGCCCTTCTCGCCCAGGCTTCTGATATTGGGGCAAAGGCCGCCCTTGTTAATCGTCTCAATGACGTTATCATCAACAAAGCATACGATAATGTTAGGTTTCTCGAAGTCTTGGGATGCCAGTGCTAACCGCGGCGTAATGGTCAATCCCGCTACTGCCAGGGAGGTGGTTCTTAAGAAATCCCTGCGACTAAGGGTGGTAGAACTCATCATGCACTCCTTTTATTGCCAGACTCAACCTGCTACGCACCTTCGTTGATCCCAACGGATACCACAGGCTCCACCATGCTCACGTTTAAGCCTCATGTTAGCCTTACTATTAGGGCAGGTCAAGTTTCAGACATATTTTTCTATCTTTCTTCATTCCTACCCCACCAGGTAGTGACCAGGTTTACCGATTGGGGACGATGTTTTGAAGCTGCCTTTGACAGACTGCCCCTGCCTGTAAGTTCCTCGCCTGGCTTAACCTTCCGATGATGTTAAAAGTGAATATCAAGCGGGATTAAAGTATATTAAATCGTTAGTGAATTTATCGCGATAAGGAGAGAACAATGGATTATCCTGTGAAATGTGCGGTAATAACAGGCTTTGTAAGTAAGACAAAAGACCGTTTTCACGAATATAACATAGACAAAACACTCGCTGAGCGGCTAAAGATGGTCTCTGAAATAGAGGGGATGACCGGCGTGGAAGTTGTCTTTCCTTACGAAGTCAACGATGCCGAACAGCTTCTAA
>CAYNKI010000193.1:0-7473 GCA_964397675.1 uncultured Pirellulales bacterium | reverse complement strand
GGCCGGGAAGTGCCGATGGACGAAGCCATAGTTCGCGCCACAGATACCGATGCGCACATCAGCCGTCGATATTCACGGCACAATGGCTTGGAATCTATCTCGTTTTACGTCGCGTGTGGTGTCAGAGCGCGTGACCTGATGACCCACCGCCCGGAGGTTTGTTACACCGGGAACGGCTGGACGCTCACGGACCGCCGTTCCATAGACCTGCCCTTGAGTGATGGAATGACACTGCCGTGCGACGTCTTCCAGTTTTCGCGCGGCGCTTTGAATACAGAGAAAATCATTGTCCTGGATTATTACATTGTAGACGGGCAGTATTGCCGCGACGTTTCACTATTACGCTCAAAGGCATGGCGCGGCTCCGGCACGGTTGATTATGTCGCTCAAGTACAGATAGTCACTTCCATCACAGCAGCTTTGACTGCCGATTCAGCGGAAAGAATTATCTCCGACTTTGCCGTCGAATCAGCCTTGCCGATAGCTCGGCTGTTCGAGAATACCGAAACGAGCCAGAGCTCAGAAAAAAGCAATATACATGCCAACTATATGCTTGGGGAAACCGAGGATGGTTAAACATCACATTCGCCGCGGACACGCTTTGCAGATTTCCGGCAGACATAAAATGCAGGACGACCTCCTGAGACCTGTTTCAGTCACATTGATGCTGGTGGCCGTGACTGTGTGGTCGTATTGGCCGACAATTACAGACCTTTTCAAGGAATGGCAGAGAAACGATGATTACTCCGCGGGCCAGCTTGTTCCCCTGATTGCACTTTACCTTGTTTGGCGTGAGAGAAAAACGCTTAGAAGATGCTTGCTGAAACCGTGCTTTTGGGGTATAGCACTGCTCATACTGGCACTTACGGCGCGGATTTTCGGATTGCTGTTCCAGTACGAATCGGCAGAGCGATACTCGCTGGTACTGACCACAGCGGGCCTGGTTCTTACGGTGGCCGGCTGGCAAATGTTTCGGTCTGTTTCATGGATACTATTGTTCCTTTTTCTTATGGTCCCTCTTCCCGGACGCGTTCACAACCTAATCAGTGGACCATTGCAGGCAATGGCGACAACAGGGTCAGTATTTGTTTTGGAGGCGTTTATTCCGGTCAGCCAGCAGGGAAATGTCGTGATGCTGAATGAGAACACCCCACTGGCGGTAGCAGAGGCCTGCAGTGGCCTGCGAATGCTGACGGCGTTCATTATTGTCGCAGCATTTATCGCGTATGTGGTGAAACGCTCACGGTGGCAAAAAGCCGCTCTGCTGCTATCGAGCATCCCTGTCGCGGTGATGTGCAATATTTTGAGGCTCTGCGTGACGGCGGTGCTATTTCTGTTTGCAAGCGCTGAAGTGGCAAAGAAATTCTTCCATGATTTTGCCGGTCTGGCCATGATGCCAGTTGCTGTTTTACTTATGTTCGGCGAGCTATGGCTGATGGATAAACTGACTGTGCCTGAGCCCAACCCACAACAGGGGCAGCCAAAAGCGCAAGCCAAATCAGCCACCCGGGCCCGCGTGATATTTTCTCGAAATAAGCCATAATAGCATGTTATTTTTCTTGACATAGCTTACACTATCATTTATAATATATTTTGTTTATGATAACCTATCAACGGATGGAGACATAAATCTAAACGGTACAATTAACTTGGTGTGATGCACATAATGACTCGGAGGGGAGGCATCATGAATAAAGCCAACGTTTTGTATGTCGCCATTATTCTGCTGGCATCCTGTTCAGCGGTCTGGGCGGATTTGTCATCGGAGTTTGAAGGTTATACTGCTGTCTCGGAAGTCGGTGTAAGCGGGCTGCAATCATCCTATTATGCTGATACAAAGAGTGGGGTAACGCTTCCAGACTATATGTTCTCGCTCGGGCCTGAACATGTGAGTTATCCTCACGGTGTCGGTCAAGTTCCGAGCCCCGGCGGAAACCTCGGTCGAGTTTTCGATGAGGGCATCATGGGCGTCAAAGTTCAAGGCGGTAACTTGATGATTCAGGTCGCGGGTGGATTGAATCCCCGGAAAGGTTACTACCACAGAGGGTGGCGAGCGTTGTATGGTCAGGGGGATGTCTTTATTACTGTTGACGATACGGCGGGAATCAGCCATTTTGCCCTGCTGAACAGTTGGCCGATGAAAAAGCATAAATATCTCCACCTTGGAACTGCTGCTGAAACGCACTATGACGCTGCCCAGGAGTTTCACACGGGCGAAGTAAGTGGCGCAAACCTGCAAGGCCATCTTGTGAGCCTTTCCTCCACCAGTCATGTTAGCCTAACTGGCGGCGCTGGTTCTTACTACCCCAGCTACAGCAAATCGCCAGAAGGTCTGGATTTCCGTGCCTATGCCCAGGCAGGCACGGATATAGGCGATGCCGGGTTGGAACATAGTACCACCAAGGACAAGGGTTTGGTGAAGAAGAAACAGACTTGGTTCATCCAGACATGGACGTTTCCCACTAACTGGCTGTCGTCCGATCCTGTGTTCACAATAGGCCTGCACAAATCGGCAAGTTGTGGTAATGACCAGATAGGCATGGTAACTGTAGTGCCCGCACCGGGAGCACTTGTACTTGGGCTGCTGGGATTCGCGACAATCGGCTTTATCGGGAAAATGGCTCGAGTTGGTCGTAACTTCTTATGAATAAAGAATTTACAGGCGAAGGAACTCAATTTTAGATCGGAAGACAAAAAAAATTTGATTTTTTGGCATTTTTTTAGAAATTTTTCTTGACAACGAGAGGAAATTCTAATATATTGAAGAAAATAAGTATTTGTGGAGTGATGGGTAGATGATCTCATGATAGTCTGGAGGAGACTTTTTATAGCGATTGTTGGGGGATTGGTCGTTACGGCGGCTGCTTGTGCCGACATGACGCCTGTATCTGAGAGGGATGCCGGACACCAGCAGTCACCCTGCATTTACAGCGACACAAATCTTCAGCACACAGATTTGTCCAGCCCATTTAATTGCCCCAGCGTGGCTGATCGTGGTTTATGGTCTGTCGAGTTTTTACCCAAGGCAAATCGGGATGTCGGACAGACCTACGAAACACAGCCTGTGCATGTCTTGACGGCTGAGACGGGCAGTCTTAATTTGTGTCTTTATGCCCTGTTCGGGCTGGGTTTGTGCACGTATATGCCGCGGGCGAAAAACCTCTCTCTTGGCTTTATTCCGGAATGGTACCACAACGGTGGTCCTTTCCAAATCGGTCATAGTTTTGCTGTTTCGCCGGACTCTCTCTGCCCCGCACCGGCCTGCTGTTTTATTCAGCCGGTCTGCACGGCAGAAGATATTCAACCCGAATACTACAAGGGGACGATTGCGCCCCTATTGCGAAAATCCTTATTCACACCAAATGTCCTTGACCCTCGCGGACCTCCGCTCCGTTCCTGCTAAAGCGGTTCCTACCTCTTACCTCTTGTGGTTGGAGGTCGCGTTCCGCTTGTCGTTTCGTTGTATGGCTTTGCGCGATAGTCTCGCGCAAGCAAGTAATGAGTATGTTAAAACGTTAAGAAACGAACGGAGAAAAAGTTATGAAACGGTTAATCTTTATTACACTAATGTGTGCGTTTGTAGCAGCGCCGGCATTCGCCGACCTTACAGCCGATGGTGATCCTGTGGAAGGAAACACTTGGAGCCAGGCTTTCTACGAAAGCGACGTGAGTAATTACGACCTCGTGGCCGTCCAAATGGTCTCAGGAGGTGATACTTTCGAGTCGCCGACCCACTATAGCTTCAACCGGGTTGGCTGGTCCCTTTTGTGGGAAAACGACCCTACGTATCCAACCTTGGCTAGTGCCTCAGGCCCCACTACGTCGAACATGACCTGGAGCATAAGGTTCGCGGGACTGAGTTCCAACCCACTGACGTTCGATTATGCGGTTTTCAGCGGTGAAACGTTACTGAACTCTGCCAGGGCAGTTTGGAGTCCTGGGTGGACTTCGATCGCAAATTATCCCGGTGGAGTGAATGCCCCTTGGCAGCCAACACGTGGCGAGGTTGTGCCCGTCCCTGGAGCCATTCTGCTTGGCATCCTGGGCTTGGGTGCAGCCGGCTGGAAATTGCGTAAATTTGCATGAGAAGCTTTTACAGGAAACCTGAAGTTCACATATGAACAAGTCAGGAAAGAGACAGAAACAACAGAAACAAAGGAGAGTAAAATGAGAAAACTAATATTTATTACAGTATTATGTGCGTTCGTAGCAGCCCCGGTTATGGCAGATCCGTACGGCACAGCCCAGCTCAAGTATCGAGGCTATAATGATCTCCCGAAGTTGTGGAAGGCAACGACGGTCAAGGACACCAACCATGGGATCAATCAAAGCAGTATTGTGACGGGCATCTACAGGCTTGATATGAAGGATTACGCCGATAGTGCAACAAACCCAGTTGACCTGACCCCTAGTGAAATAGCGCTGCTCAATGGCAAGGTGGACTCGTTTTGCACCGACATCATTGACACCGCGTATAGCAGTTACTCAATTTATGATGTGAGTCCTCTGGCGGAGACCCCTGATGCCGCTGGCGGGCCGATGGGCGCAACGAAAGCTCGCGACTTGGCAGAACTGCTCTACACGAATTGGACGCCGATTTTGAGTGCTCAGACGGCCGCAAACATCCAAGCCGCCGTCTGGGAGATTGTGAATGAGGATTCCAGTACTTACAATGTGAGTACTGGCAATCTCACGGTGTCGGGAGGCGGTGTCGTCAGTGCGGCCAACACATTGTTGGGTGCGCTTACCGGTGTTGGTGACTACACAGGCATGTTTGTGGGCGTGAGCAGCGATTCCCACCAGGACTACGTGGTCAAAGTTCCTGTCCCCGGCGCCATTCTGCTTGGCCTGCTCGGCCTGGGTGTAGCCGGCCTGAAATTGCGTAAATTTGCATGAGAGCTTCTGTATTAAGGACTTTGAGGAACAAAGGGAGACTAAATTATTAAAAGTCAAGATAGGAAAGACAATAAATGAAAAGATTACTATTTATAACAATTTTGTGTGCGTTTATTTCAGCGCCGGCGTTTGCGGATTTGTATGGAACAGCCGATGTCGAGTGGGTGGGTACGATCCGGGGGATGGATTTGTCTATGGCGTCCTCGGCTAGTTTTGGAACGATTGAGCTTGTTGAAGACATCGGTCTTCAGCAACTTCGATTCACAAACGTGAACCTGTCAGGACCTCCCACAATTCCCGCCGACTCGTATTTCAACCTTGGATATGAGCAGGCATTTTGCATTGACATGTACGATAGCACACCTGTTGGGCCGGAGGCGCCTATCACGTACAATGTGCTGTCTCTGGATGCGGCCCCTGATCCTTATGCTGTTCCGACGCTTGGAGGAATGGGGCCTACCAAGGCTGCATTTATCGCAGAACTGCTCATAAACAACACCTATGCGACAGCGCAGGATGCTGCTGCCTTGCAAGTTGCTATGTGGGAAATCTTGGATGAGAATTATAGTGGAGGAACTAACCCTTGGAATGTAAGTAAGGGGCAGGGCAACTTTTACCTGGATACAGCCCTCGGCAACACTGATGAAATTGCAGTTGCGGGCTTGGCTAATATCATGTTAGGTAACCTTACTACTGGCTTACCCTTCGACAGGTACACGGCTGTGTCCAATGGTCCAGGAACAAAGAATTGGCAGGATTTTGTGGTCGTTCCCGTACCGACAGCCGTTCTGCTTGGCATTCTCGGCCTGGGTGTAGCTGGCCTGAAATTGCGTAAATTTGCATGAGAGCCTATAGCAGGCAATCATGTGGTTTTTGAGTAACAAGACTACCGGCGAAGCCCCTTTAGTGGGGCTTCGCCGCAGGTATTAGTCTTCGCAGTGAAGCGATGAAAGGAGATTTATCAATATGAAAAAGTTGATGGCAATTTGTGTAGTAGTAACAATCTGCCTATTTTTAGTTGGGTCAGGACAAGCAGACCCAACCGTCGTTGATTTGCTCGTAGAGCCCGTCTCAGGAACTATCGTAGATGTCGGCGATAACTTTAGTCTCGAAGTTTGGGCGCGGTTTACTGAAGCCGGGCAATGGAATGCTGCCGACCTTGTATTTGAGTGGGACCCATCCTACCTTCAACTGGATGGTGGTACACCAAACCCGACCTTTTCCATGGCAATGTGGCCAGGCCATCCCATCAATAATTCATGGGCCGACGGAGATGCCGGCTACAGCGTGGTTAAGTTCATGACCAACATAACCGCCGACACTGAAATCATGACGCTGGATTTTACAGCATTGGCGCCCGTTGAGTCCACTATGTTTGATATTGTGCTGAATGCCAGCACCTATCCATCGAACCCGACCACGATGGTGATTGATCCCATTGGTCCCCCCCCATTCACAGACTGCCATGGCAACCTCTATGGGGCGGACGTTAAGATCGTCCCAGTTCCGGGCGCCGTCCTGCTTGGCATGCTCGGCTTGGGTGCAGCCGGCCTGAAATTGCGTAAGTATGCATGAAAAGCCCTTTAAGAGGCAATCATGTGATAATGACAATAATGACAAGACTGCCACTGGCAGTTAGAAGATTTCGGAGATAAGGAGATTATGATGAAAAAGATAGTAACAATTTGTATCGTAATGACAATGATTTTGGCATTTAGTGGTATAGCTCAAGCGGATATGGTAAGCTTCACTGCATCCGATATCGTATCCAACATAGGCGGCCTGAGTGATGGAACCAATCAATGGGGCCTTTGGGCCATTCGTGCAAGACCCATTGTCCCCGGTGGAAGTTATACCATCACGGGCGCGACCACTTCGCAAACAGGATGGGATACCACCGCTCCGAGCTGGTACAGTTGGAACACTTACGGAACAAACTGCGCATGGTTCTGGGATGCCTCAGGTGCCGAAGCCGGAGGCACGGCTGCCAATCCGCTTTATATGATCATGGATGTATCGCATGATTACTTCTACAGCGCTGCTTTCGATAAAAATGGTGATTTCATTGCCACTTGGGCCCCCGGGCCTGATGGGACGCAGGGTACACCAGACGACCTTGGTACTTTCTACGCTTCCGGCTATGATGGTGGCTCTGGTGGCACCAACGTAATTACCGCCGTCGGAGACAGCAGCACGTACAGCTTTGACTTCACAGTTGATAGCGGAACATGGAATGGGTACTGGGAGTTTCTGGTTGATGGTAGCAAATATACTTTGGGGACAGCTACCAGCCCCGGAGCGTGGGTCGAGGATTTCTTCGGCGACTATGGTACCGGTGGCGGCCTGAGCGGTAATATGGGAACTGGCACCGTCGTTCCTGTTCCGGCAGCCGTTTTGCTTGGTATCCTCGGCTTGGGTGCAGCCGGCTTGAAATTGCGTAAATTTGCATGAGCATGAGAGCCCTTAGGCAATCATGCGGTCAGTAATCGACTACTGGCGAAGCACTTTCAACGGTGCTTCGCCAGCTAGTTACTGTTTTAGCTAGGAGATTTAGTAAAGGATAAGTTGAAACCTTAA
>CAYNKI010000192.1:0-7492 GCA_964397675.1 uncultured Pirellulales bacterium | reverse complement strand
CACCACAGAATAGCGCGCCGAACACCATGGCTGCAGAGTATTTTACCCGCTTGTCTTGGACAGAGGTAACGTCGGCATTGTATGCAATAGAAACTCTTGCGGGCAGCTTTTGCTCCATTTCCAGATCTTGTATGCGCCTACGTACTGTGTCATACATTTCCTGATCTAAGTTTTGTTTAAACTGCAAGTCTTCAATGTCAAGCTGCCTACGGCCAAGTTCGATGACTTGCGTATCTTCCTTAGCTAGTGAGTCTCGCAAGTATTGTTCCTGTACCTTCGTTTGTTTGAGCTCCGTCTGCGTGTTAGCCATTCTCTCCGCACGGGCCTTACTGATTTCTTCGGACGCCGCCTTTTTGAAATCTTCGATGATTTCCTGTTTTTTCTCTTCAAGGCGAGCATTAAATGCTTCTAAAAGTTGTTGTTGTTGCTTAAAAGCTGGGTTATTAGGCGTGAATGTCTGGTTGGCAATAATTAAGTCCCGGTCCAACTGAACAATATTTCGCGTTAGCTCCTGGATCATCGGATCAGAATTGATGTATTCATTGCGCATATCGAGTAACTGTTCCGGACTAATAGCTTGCTCTTTGGTCTGCTCGAGAAACTGTACCTGGGCTTCCAGGTTAATTCTGTGTGCCTCTGTTTTGGTCAGTTCTGATAGCAGGGTGATAACACGTCGCAACCTCATGTCTTGACGACTGATCAGATTTGTGGTTCCATACTCTTGTGCCAATTGGCGTATTGTTGCCTGGTTATTTTGCAGCTTTTCAGCCAGCACTTTTCGCTCATCTTCTAAGACACTCATTCTTTGGTCCCGGCCTTCAATAGTGCTGGTAACCTCCACTGCCATATAGGCCCGAATAAATGTGTCTACGATTTGCTTTGCTTCCCCTGGCTTTGTACTTTCCATAGTCACTTTCATTAGCTCTGTATCACGACCAGGAGCGACGCCGATAGTTCCTGCTGATATTGCCTGTTTGAGTCTTATCACCGGATCAGATCCTACTCTGTTGCCCTCTAATCTCTGCTTCAATTGTGTGACAAGATCGTCAGGTTGATCTTTGAGGAAAGATAAATTTTTGTCTGTTAAATCATCTGCCACTCTCTGCAATACCTGCTCGCTTGTAAGCATCTCTGCCTGGGTTCGCATAAACATTTGGTAGTTCGATATCCCGCCTGTGTCTGCTTCACCGGTTATTATGTTTGTCAGGATAGGAGCTACCCTTATGGCGCCAGTTACGCTATATAGCGGTTCGATTAAAAGCCATATCGCAGGTATTCCTATTGCGCACATCACCAAAAACGCCAGTAGCGCAATGTACCAGCGACGAAATATAGCTTTGAGCAGATCGGAGGTGTTCTCACTGCCGGCGTCGGGTGGTGTTTCAAGCTGGGCAGGTTTTTGCTCTATTAACTGGTCAATATATTTTTCCATATTATTCATCTTGTGATTCTCCGTGCGACTATTATTGGTTTTTGCTCTATTGGAAATGTGGTGAGTTTTGTTAGAAGCCAAAGCTCTATGACTATTGCGGCAATGGCCAGCGGCATCATGGCATATCCACCAAAGTCATGGAATATTTTCTCCCAATGCTCACCATTAAGTACAGTAAAGGCAAATGCTGTTATTACCAAGCGTGTAGTGTTGCAAAGTAAAGCAATCGGCAGACTTGAAGCTAAGATAAGCAGCTTCTCCCACCATGCTCGCTTGACCAGCAGGACAACCAAACCGCCAATCATGAAGAAGGCGGTGACCATTCTCAGGCCATTGCAGGCTTCAGCAACTGCAACCGTTGCGTTGCCAATATGGATGACATTGCCTTCCCGGATGACTCCGTAACCAATCATTTCCAGGCAAAATACAGCTGATGAAGTAGCCCATCGCTGCAAAGGCAGCGCCACTGCAGCCTGGATCCGGTTTGGCCAGGGCAACATCAGGCATAAAAACAATAATACCGTAGAGACCTTTCGGAAAAGCCGCCAACCAAACAAAAGTAATACTAACGCAGCAATACTCAGAGCAATGGATAATCTTTCCAGAGAACCATACATGAAAAACAGTCCGAAGAGCCTGACTGTCAGAGCTGCCAAGAAGAGAAATACGCCCCAGATGGAAGGCTTGATAGCACACTGAGCGAGGTCATGGCGCCTCGACCACAAGATATAAACGGCCAGAAAAGGAACTAAAAGACCTGAGGAATATTCGTCGCTTCTTTGCCATATATTCCAAAGCTCTTTGATATTGGGCCAAAATGACCAAAGGAAGGCGATGAAAACACAGCCGGCTGCAACTCCGCCAACAATCTTTGTCTTGTGTGATAGACACTGGCGAACCAGTTCCTCCTTAATTCCAGTGAGCTGTAGCGGCAATCCTTGATGTAATTTACTCATACTATGCTCTGTGACTTCTAATGCACTTCTGATCAATCTGTTAGAAAAGCCATTGGATTCAAATGGTATAGAATGTTCTTCCACTGTGGTGTTACCTGGCACCGTCGCATTGTAATCAAGTATGCAATTCCGGATTCGGCAATTTGGTCCTATACTTGCTTCGTCCCAAAGTACACTATTTATAACGACACTGTTTTCGGCAATGTGAACATTCTGCCCGATTATAGTTGGGCCGAAAACAATGGCTCCTTCTTCAACGTGCGCACCATCCATAACGACAGTAGGTCCTAAGATACGTGAGCCTTGGTCAACTGTGGCGTTGGATGCTATCCATACATCTTGTAATGTGCTTTGCTCGCAGGATTTCAAATGTGTATTTAGATCTATGTCATTTTCGAGATAATTAGCAATAGCAGATAGGTATCCCTGGCGGTCTCGAAAGTTTCCAATATGGTTTGGTAGTACCACTGCGCGAACGGTTTTACCGGCCCGCAACATTTTTGGAATTAGACCTTCCTTAATATCAAAGTAGCCTTGTTTCGGAATATATTCCAGGATGCTGGTGTCACAGACATATATATCTGCTGGCTCGCCTACCGGCTTGCCATTTCCATTGGACGGATTGAACATCACGGTTAAATCGGACTGACTCTCGCAGTGAGCGCTTATAAGGGTATCGATTTTTGGTGGACATATCATATTGGCAGGCAATACCAATAGCAGCGCGTCTGTTTCATCGGCGGCAGCGTCGCGAATGCACCCAGCAGGGCCTACAGGTAATTGTTCGTTCAAGAATTCCACAACCAAACGATTTCCAATATGAATCGACTTCTGAAGTAATGCGCTATCACCGTTGGAACAAATCACGGCCTGCTTTACTCCTTGGTCGGCTAAATGGACCAGCAGCCGTTCTAAGACGGATTTTCCGGCTACTGGCCATAGAGCTGTAGGCAACCATGAGATATGGGGACAGCGTCCGAATTCTCGTGTACCTACCAGGACAACCACATTTATCTGCTGTTTTTGAAACATACTTTTTCAAGTAGTTTTCTTATGTTTGAGTATGTTATGATTTTAGTCAATCTTGAGCCGTCCCGCTTCTTTGCAATGACCCTATCTACGAACGCTTGGACAGCACAAAGAATTTCATTAGCCACTTCGAAGTGATCAGGAGTGAAATCTTCCGCTTGCTTAATTTTGTGGGCAAGTTCACCGACCTCATAGGCGACCAATATCTTCCCTTCTTTCTCTAGTGTCTCCGCAGTAACAAACTGGTGGTTATCAAAATGTTCTCCCAGACAGCTTTTTCTGGGAACAACGACAACAGGCTTAAACTTCTTGACGGCTTCGACTATGGTTCCTACACCGGCATGGGATATTACAATTTTGGCTTGAGCAACAAAATTCAGAAATTCATCAGGTGAGCAAAATTTAATAACCTTTATGCGTTTCGGCCTATATGAACTGTAGCCTGTCTGCGCGATTACTTCATCGTGAATGACGCCGCTTTCCACAAGTTCATCTACCGCTTTAATGAGGCGGTTGTAACCTCTGTGCCAACTACCTACTGTTAGAAATATCAAAACAACCTCCCTAAGTATCTGGCATTTGGAAAAAACTTGAGTAATTCGGGCCACTGCACAATAAATAAGTCCGCAAAGGGATATAAAAGCCTTCCTGTCAAAGTAGGGTATTTGACTTTGGCCATGCTCTCAATAAATATCAGTTTGGCGCCAAAGAGTTTGGCTAATATGCAAAAGAACACCACTGCCCCGGCCCCAGTAGAAATCACTACATGAGGCTTTTCCACCGCGGCAATATATAGTGATAGCATAATCCCTATAATCCACGAAAATGGATTATATCTAATTACATCTGGTATTGTGCGTACACGGGTCATTCTTTTCATTTCGTTTGCTACTTGGCCCGAAAAAGTAAAATAGAAGTAATCATGTTTTTCATATATTGGGGCTAATTGTTTTGCTTGCACCATGTGCCCGCCAGGGCAACAAGCAATACAGATTTTAAGTTTCTTACAGTTATCGTTAGATAATATTATGGATCTATGTTTTCTTGAACAGTTCATCTAATACCAGTTTGGCCTTCCCATCCCAAGAAGCTGTCTGAACTTTCCTTGTCCTAAGAATAACACGTTTCAGGTTATCTTCTGATAAGGCTTTTAATATGTATTCAGCAAATTGATCTGGAGCTGTAGCTTGGTAAACCACGTCAGAATATTTTTGCAATTCTGGAAAAGGGGTGCTGACCACTGGTTTGCCTAATGCTAAGTACTCCTTCAATTTGATCGGATTACAGGCCTCAATCCATTGATTCTGTAGCCACGGCATAATTGCCACGTCGAAACACTTCCCATAATGTGGGATCTCTTCGTATGGCTTTTGGCCCAGCATCCACACATTTTTTCTTGCCCCTAACCTGGCGCACCCTTGCGTAGACTGGCCAACAAATACAAAGGACATATTGGGTAGTAGTTCTACCACCTTTTCCAGAAGAGCGATGTCCGTTATGTGCTCACCAAAGCTTCCAAAGAAACCTATAATTGGTTCAGGGATGTGGGTAATATCATCAGGGCGTGTTGGGGTTTTCATGGCCTTAGTGAACAGCTCAAAATCGACGCCATGATCTAAGTAAAAGGCCTTCTTGCATTCGTGGTGCTCTTCCTCATACAAGTTTCTATTTACAAAAATTGTCAGGTCTGCCGCAGTTTTCAAGCTTTTGTCATAGTGTTTGACTGTTTGTCTATCCATATTAGGAAATTCTTCTAGCCGGTCCGTTCGCTGGTAAACCAGTTTTGTCTTTTTCATCTTGATAGCTACGTCGCAAGCTGCGGGGCAAGCTACCCAAATTACCGGATGGTGCATTCCAAACCTTTGGCGCACCAGGCTTAGCTGCCCGTACAAAATCTTCTTGTTTAACAGTCTTAAACAGGTGATGTGATGTAAAGGTAGCGAGAAGGGACTGTACACCCAGAAACCAGCGTTACTCTTCTGCAACCCTCTAAAAATACTTTTTGTTTTACGAGTCAATTTTTGGACAAGTTTTTTGCCTTCACTTAGTGTCGGTTTTTGCATCACGATGGAGTTAACATATAGAGTTGCTGCTATTCGAGCAAACCGCCGCATCAACTGCATATCAACATGACCACGATTATGGTACCACCAATCTTCGCCGCCGAAGCAGATCACACTATCAAATCCGTAAGTATTCATGGTAGCAAAACAAACGTTAGGACTTTCTATCACTTTGCTGAATCCCGAGACCTTTTGGGCCATTAAACATGAGTCTCTTCATCCCGAGCAAGTAAATGACCAATTGCGTCCGGCTCTGGCTCCGCTCAGTTCTGCCTCCAAGGGATTTTAGAAACCATCTTGGCACCCTAAGTGCCAAGAAAAACCATACCAGGATACATGCCAATATGTATTCAAACCGGGAATAGTGTTTGCAAACAAACTGCAATATGCTTGCTCTGAGCTGCAGAGTCATTTCTGGTGACATCTTCCTGCTGCTTTCACCGCCAAGATGGATAACTTCCGCGTTCGGTGTGAACAGTATTTTCCAACCAGTTTTCTTGAAGCGGTAACACCAATCAGTTTCCTCGCCGTACATAAAGAATTGCTCATCCATCGTTCCAACTTGGTCTATCGCCTCCCTTCGAACCAACATGAAGCAGCCGGTTGCCACGTCAACTTCTTTTGTAGTATGCCTGTCCCACCAGGTCATTCGCTCGCGGCCAAAGAACTTGCTCTTCGGAAAGAGCTTATAGAAGTAACTAGCTGATAGCAGCATATTTAGTATCGACGGAAACATAAAACATGTGGATTGCAAGGTTTTGTCGGTATTTAGAACGCGGCAACCGACCACCGCTGCTTCTGAACGTCCATCAGCAAACTCAACGGTTTTGGCAATAGCGTCGTCAAGTACCAAGGTGTCACTGTTAAGCAAAAGGGCATAACGGCCTTTGGCTATAGCCAAACCCTGATTAATGGCAGCAGCAAAACCACGGTTGCTTTCATTTTCTATAAGGTGCGCTCGTGGAAATTGGCTCTTTATCATTTCCACAGAACCATCGGTTGAGGCATTATCCACAACAATTACCTCAAACTCGACTTTCTGACCCTGTAGATAAACGTATCTGAGACAGTCGCATAGAATCTGTCTCGTGTTCCAGTTGACTATAATGATAGAAACATCCACGCTTTCAATTCTAACGTAGAGGCCGTGATACTGTGTACGCGATATGTTTGTATTCGAATGTGGGAATCGTCAGGATTACGGCCATCCTACAACGTCATTAAGAGTGTTTTGCCCTCACTGTAATCGTAGAAGCTATACCAGCACACTACCGATGAACGCAGATTCGTTCAGATTATGAAAGACCTTTATCGCTGAAACGAAAAATCTCTCTCCGGATGAGGATCTGTCAATTTCGGTCTGCAGCACTTTCGAAAATCAGCTGCTTTTTCTTGGACTCTCCGCTTGAACTTTCGCTTAAATATTTCTTTATCGAATTTTTTAGCATGTTCGTGGATAATAACGGGGTCGAAGGAATCTTTCAATGTCAAAAACTTATCTATCGCCTTTTTTAGCCCGCCAATGTTTTGCTCTGCAAAAAACACTCCCGTTTTTTCATCGACCACCGATTCAAGAGCTCCACCTCTACCATAGGCAATGACAGGGGTTCCACAAGCCTGGGCTTCTATCGGGGCTATCCCAAAATCTTCACAGGCGGCAAAGATAAAAGCTTTTGCCTTACGTAATAGTTCAGTTTTACGGTCACTGTTTATGAAACCGAAGAAATTTATGTTCGGGGCATTTTTAGCAAGCTTTTTCAACCGAGCCATCTCGGGACCATCGCCAGCCACGATCAATGGTAGATTCGAGGTCTGGGCAAATGTTTCGATAATCAAATCCATCTTCTTATAGGGTACCATTCGCGACATAGTCACGTAATAACCATCCCTTGCTTGCGCTGGGAGTGGCTCAATCCCGTCAACATCTACTGGTGGATAAATAACCTCGGCTTCTCTGCGATAATACTTCCAGATTCGTCGTCTAACCTGCTGCGAATTTGCAACTATAAGAT
>CAYNKI010000191.1:0-7498 GCA_964397675.1 uncultured Pirellulales bacterium | reverse complement strand
TTAAGCTCAACCGCATTAAGCAATTACAAATTGCAGATAAGTGCTTTCTGGGCGGTGAGAAATTTGATGTGACAGACTTTTTTGGCCGGGCCTGGTCAATGATACCGGAAGGCCGACTCTATAACATCAAGCTGAGGTTCCTGCCCAAAGTAGCTAATAACGTCACCGAGGTACAATGGCACAGTACACAAAAAGTCACCCACAATAGCGATGGCTCAGCCTCTGTCGAGTTTCGCATTGATGGACTTGGAGAAATAACTTGGTGGATCCTCGGCTACGGAGACCAGGTTCAGGTGCTTGCACCGAAAGTCCTGCGAAAAAAAGTCATAGAAGTTGCCAAGAATATGATCAAGCTCAACTCGTCATAAAGATTATTTTTTTTGATTTGCCATAACTGCCTCAACAATGGCCTTCTTGGCCTCAGCCACCGCCGGGCTGTAGGGGTAGTCTTTCGCCATGTCCTCATAAATCGCCTTGGCCTGCTCCATAGCCTTGATACCACAGAGTGCTTTTACCTGACGGACGAGCACCTCCAACCAATAATAATTACTTAGTTTAAGCTTATTTAACCGCTCAGCTAAATGAAAAGCTCTTTTGTGTTCCTTCCTTGCCAGGTGGATGTCAAGTCTTACCAGGTTCAAGCTCGGCATTAACACCTTCATAGGATCATTTGCGAGGACCGCCTCAATCCTCTCCATAGCATAATCTAACTGTTCCGGATCATCGCTGTTTTCAGCTAACAACCTCGCGTGACGCAGCATCCCCACATCCTTGATCTCTTCCCGAAGTACTTCGGGATGCTGCTCTTCAGAGCTGTCCAGTCCCGATGTCCATCGGGTGAGTATTTCTCTCGCTTTTTCGGCCTCGCCCAGCGCTACAAGCGCTTCCGCTTTAGCCCTTCCAAGCCGATAAGTTAGCTCTTTGTTAAGATTCTTTTCATCTTCGATTTGCTTTAGAATCTCTAACGCCTCTTTAGCCTTTCCAAAACACTGTATCAATAATTCAGCTTCATAAGCTATCGCCAATTGCCGAACTAACGCTGCTGTAGTGGATTCTTCTCGTAGACGTGTGAAAAGCTCCAAGGCTTGCTCATACTTCTGCACCGGAGCCGAACTGAGGTACTGGCCCAGCTTTAAGCAAAATCGCTGATGTTGGGATTCTGCCACAAGCTCATCTACTCTATTCATTAAAGCCCCCGCCGTTTTGCTTCGCAAAAGCGAAGCAGCAGGAGCAAAAGTATAAAGGTTGACAAGATCGCCTATAGGCAACTTGTTAAAATCGCTTTCGGTTATGGCTTTTTCGAAAGTCTGTATATTGCTCGGCTCAAAATGGACCTTATCTCCTAATAGATGAGCGTGAACTATGTGTGTCACTTCTGCAAGCACTTCACGGCCTTTCAACACTTCAAGTGTCACCGTGCGCATACCAGGCTGCAAAAAAACATGTTCAACACTTTCACCTGTCGCGATTCCTCCATCGTCGAATTTCCAGCTATACAAGTAATTGCTGGTACGATTTGCTTTAATTACATCGAATTGCATCTGCACTAAAACTGCTTCTTTCTGATCTGTCCGCCAATCATCAACTACCTGCCATTCAAAGCTATCGCCGTTTTGGGTTAGTCCATTATATCCAATCTCAGTAGACACATAGCGTCTCGTAGGCAAGAAATCGCCCCTGGTCATAAGGCTTAGTTTTCCTTTCGGCCTTTGCCAGGCAGCCAACGTAAGCATCTTTCCCCACGGGCTGCAGTTAAGATATTCCAGCTTATGCACACCCTGTGCCAGATGTATCTTGCCTTTTTTCTGTCCTCTGATTCCGCCCCTGTAATCATGTTTGCCTGACCAGCTTACCACCAGTTTACCGTCGACAAGAAGATACGAGGCCCAATTCGATGATGTGGCAAAAATATGCTCGCCGGCTTTTTCGGTTCGAAAGAAAGCCTCGTAGCGATACAGCGCCAGAACGGCTTTTTTAGCCGCTTTATTAAAACCAAATTCCGGTAGACTATGGATTGGAAAACCATGATGAATACTATCAACCAAACTCTTACCCACCACCTCAGCAGCTTCATCCCATACCTGCAACAGTCCAGATACTTTATTACAACACTCGGGGTAGATTCTGTCTGCACATCTTGTCTCCAGGGTCAACCCCGCCTTCGGCTCCCACGATGAGGATGTAGATTTATAGTCATCTTTTTGCACCAGATAAACGAAGTAGACAAGCCCACCGTCGGAGCTATCGAAGAGAATTTCCATAGGCTCGCCATGCCAGGTCCAAAGGAGCCGGCTATTGATTCGGTCGCCCATGGAGCTAAAAACCAAGGCTCTAAAATCTGTTGGATCATAACCAGGAGTATATAGCGCCACAGCGCTAACATCCGGATTTTCCCCTCGCAGCAAGAAACCTGCACCGGCACAATTTACCAACCGCCGGCCTTTCATGTTGGGACTATTTGTTTCTAATTTGATCTCCTTGCTTCCAGATGGTATCCTAACATTAATTTCAATCGGCTGCATTTGCTTGGTCAATAACTCGGACTTAAACAATCTTCTTCTATCTGCCCATATCTCAAAGCCTGCAGTTGCATTAGGGTCGGCTCTATCACTAACACCAACTAACGCCACAAAGCGTCCATATTCTTTCTGTGATTTGTAAACGACCGTTGCAGGAGCCGAGATAGCGATGCCTTTTTTGTAAACTTTTTTGTTTAGCCTGTAGTATCTACCATCCCACCGTCCCTCAGCCTTCGGTTTTTTCAAATCTGATGGTCCCTTGACAGCCTGCAGATCGGATAGACAAATATCGGGTATCTGTGGGTATGTGTCGTCCTTTTCAATACGAAACCGTAACGTCGCATCTTCAAAGTGCCACACATCAGATTTGTCGGAGACATCGGCCGGGCAGTAACTGGCCATAAGTAAAGCCGCAGTGACAGCTCTCAATACCCGGTGCAGAACTAATCTGGATTTGTTATCGACCATACACATCATCTTTATAGTCCATCCCCAATCTCCGCCCTTCGGCTTCGCTCAGAGCCTGCCCTGAGCTTGCCGAAGGGACAGGCTTTGAGGCTGGCACCCATTGCATACCACAACAAAATAACTGAGTGGCAGCCTCAATCCCGGCGCTCCGGGATTGGGGATGGTTCGCCACCCCGATCTTTTTCCTGCGCCAGCGCCTCGAAATAGGCGCTGATCATATGCTCATAGCCCTTGAAACGGTACTGTTGTTTTGCCGAAAGCATATCTTGCAGCTTCTCTGCCAGAGCTTTGTCCCGCGTGTATTGTATTGCAACTTGATTACCCACCGCCTGGTGCGATTTCTTCAGCGTATTAACCGCCTCGTTGTAAGCTCTTCGGATGTCAATTCCACCGGTGCTTTTTATCGCTTGCTCTACACCTTTCATCGCTTGTATAGACCTTTCCAATTCCGCAGCCGGCAAATTGTGACGTCTAAGCTTGGGCACCAACTCTCGTGCGGATTGGCGGATGTTAAGCTGTTTTGCTGCTGTAGCTCTCATCATATCCAGCACTCTCGGGGGCAGCCTGCCACCTACACCAAACATACTATCATGGTCGGTGGTTTTACCAAGTCCTGTACCGCCTGTTTGAGCCTTATTATCTTCATCTTTGACCTGGCCACTTTCCAAGGGTGTACTGGAGACTCGTTCTCGCAAACCGTACTCATTGTCAGGCAGCGCCTTAGCCACCGGCTCAACTAACTGGCCGTCCGACATACCACTACGTCCGGCTCCACTGCGTCCCTGGATAACATTATCCTCTGGCTTCTGGTCACCGGTTTTGCCTTTGGCGCTGGTGCTACTTATGGTTCCGTCAGAAACTGGTCCAGCGGTGTGGTCTAAAGAAGTTAGGTAGCTGCCGATGTCTTCCACTTCAGGCTGCATTTCTTCTTCTGACGTAATCAGGTCACCCACTAAATCTTCGAGTTCCGATGGCAATTCCGCCAATGGTGCAACCAGTTGCTCATCTTCAGCGATCTCCGCAATAAATTGTATATTGTCATAGAACCCCAGTGTGGCTTCGCAGTTTATCATTAATTCTTCAGCCATTTCCACGGTTTCAGTTTCCAGCCGATGGGCATCGACCCGGGCCTGACGCATCTGGGCAGCTTCTGTAGCTGCATCATCAAGCTCATCCGCCTGCTCGTAGATACTTTTCATAGATTCAACCAGTGCGTCGTCACCAAAGTCCAGCAGGTCAAGATTGGTAAAATCGTTCACCACGTTCGATAGAATTTGTGCCAGCTTTGATTGATCCAGCGCAAGCTCTTCCAGTGTATCCTCATCATCGGAACTAAAGTCTTCCGGCGGTTTATCCATAATCATTTGTCTTTGTTGCATTATTTGTTTCTGTTGTGTGATGAACTCATCTAATTCCTTGACCACTTCTTTAAGTGCAACATCGGCGCTCGTATCGAGCAAATCCTCACTTTGGCCCAGAATTTCCGCTACTGCCTTTTCCGCTTCAACCTGGCTTTGCCTGGCAATTACACCTTTGAGCGCGATAAGCTGGTCGAGCAGAAAAGTTTGCAGTTTTTCAACAGATTGCAATGAACGCGAAACATCGCCCAGGGGCGGCTCGCCAATCGTTTTTATTTTTTCCATAACCCTGGCATGTTCGCCGTCCCGAAGAGCAATGAGTTTATTAACAAAGCTTGGCCGTGGCGGTGATGATACGTCCCAAGCTTCAGCCATGTGAATGCCAACACGCTTTTGCCTTTTGTTTAACTCACTTTGGTGCCTCTGCAGAGACCTGACGTTATCTGTTTCCGGCCTGTCTTCAATAATTACGTCATCGAGATTGGTTATCAGATTGTTCGTTACACCCAGCGCGATCTGCTGAGCTTCAATCGCCTTGTCCAATGCTGCAAATGCAGCACTATCCGGGTCATCGTCCGCGATCGTCAGTTCATCCAGAGACCTAACTTGAAGAGTCATCGGCTGTGATTTACCTATGTTATTCATTGGGCTGAAATCTTGGCAGAATGCTTGTAGAATGTAGGTGCTGCCTGGTTTAAACTCACTGGCATCGATTGACAAAAGCAGAGTTTCGTCCACCTGTCCCTTTCTTCCCGGCGGCCCTTCATAACTCCAATTTTTTATTATTTCTGCTGCACTGTTCGCCTGTCCCGATGTATATCGGGATTGAAGTGTCACGTATATCTGGCCAACTCCAAAATCGTCGAAAGCTTGTATGTCAAGCTTCAATCTTTCCCCTGGATTCACCGTGCGGTTACTATCAGTGTTTATAAATTCAATTTCCGGTACACTGTCCTGCTGCAGCAAGATAGCCCCGGAAGCAATAGCTATGCGTTTGTCCACTCCACGCCCCTTGACTTCGATTTGGTAGGAGCCAGCCCTTTGCAACTGGGTTTCTGCACGCCATAAGCCTTCAGTGTTTTTGAATTCAATCGTTTCATCAATGGCTTTGGGACCCCGATTTGCGGGAATCCTCCACCATAGTCCTTCGGCTGGCTTATTCAGCTTGACGTCCACTGCTATCTTCGAATCGGCCAGTCCCGATACGGCCTCAGGCGGGCCCATGCTACTAACTGGACTTACACCGGTATATGCTGGCGGCGAGATATGAAACTGAGATTCTTTAATTCTCGGCACTGTATTGACGGTCACTTTGATGCTCGGACTGTAAGTATCTGCTGCGATTACCCGAAAAGCAAATGGCCGTTGCACTGATGTAAAGGTATAGCTAAATACCTTCCGATTATCCTCGACAGGCTGCATTGTCACACATTTATTATTTGCCTTTTCGGAACTTATATAGTCTGTATCATCCAACCATAAAATTTCAGGATAATTTAATAATGTACTCTCGTTGGCCTTGACTTCCACCAATATGTGCAAATCATCAGCTTCTGCGATGGTCACGTCACTATCCGGCGTGACTTTCAGCACAAGCGAACCAGCCGGCGGCACATCCGCTAATGGCATTACAAACCTCGCCAGCGCATTAATCACATAGCGGCCATTACTCACACCATAAATCCCCCACAACAGCATCACAACCAGCGCAATTGCTGACCACCTCGTCATTTTTCGTGACTGCCATAATTCTTTCAGATCTGCCTTTGCCATCAAGGAAACGGCCGTCTTTATTGTTTGCTGGGCAAACGGTAACTCGGTTGAACTAAACCGGCGCGGTTCAAAATACAGGGCATTAACCAGCATGTTTTCCGACACATCGTATTTGCGTTCCAGAAGCAACGCTGTGGGCTCAAGCCCGCCAAGCTGTAAAATTGGCGATAGTATATTCTTGTAAAGTTCGAATATCATCGAACCTCCAACGCCTAAGATAATCGCCAGACGTAATCCCGGCGGAAGATGCAAAATATTGTCTAAAAGAAATAGTACGAGCCATACACCTGAACTAATTGTCCCCCACACCAGCAGGCCTAAAATCAGCCGGCTTACAATCACTATCCGCCGACCGCCCTCTATTAGCTCTTGAACCGAAGCGCTTTGTCGATTATTTATTCTGTTCACGGCTTTGTTCCTCAGGTTTCGGTTGGCTTTGTCCTACAATGACGGTGTCATTCTTCTGCTGTAATTGCCAAAGTTTTTCTGAAATAATAACTTCTGGTGTCGGGTCCTTTGGCAGAAAAATAACACGGAAAAACGTTCCACGCGAAGACAAAACCAGCTCCTTGTTTAGCTTATCATATTTCCACCGCCAGATGCTCAATCGCCAGGGCTCAACAACAGTCTTCAATTCTTTGTCCCACTCCCCACCAATCTTGCCGAAGTGAGTAGGAGCTACCTTTCGCCGCAGATTCACCAATGTTAGTACCTCACTACCATTTTTACTTTGCAGTACTCCCAATAATTGCTTGTCATTGTAAAAATCTCTGTGTCTTTTCAGGTGATCTTGGGCTAATGCGAACAGCTCTTTGTTTTGCTCACTGGTCCAACCAACGATATATCTTCCATCCTTTCTTGCCGCTAAATAAAACTCCTCGCCAAATGCAGACTCCACTACGCAAGTATCATTGCCGGTTATTTTAGTTGGTATCGGCGTCAAAGATTCTCGTGTCACAGCCTGCACCGCGTCCTTCGGCCCGAAACGCATATCAGTAAACTTTACTTCTGTTTCGGAAGCAATGTGTTTACCTTCGTCCAATAGTTTTATCATTCTGACATAAACAATATCATCCAGTGTCTCACCCTCTTTGCCCCGCTGCTTGCTCCGCAAAATTAGCTTTTGCGTTTTCTCTTCGGTCTCAAGATATACTGTAACAGTGTAAAGATGCCCCTTTAGAGATTCATCACTGTTAAAAATTACAGTCGCAGCAAGATACCTCACCGGATAAGGCTTGCCAGAATAAGCCTTTGCAGCCGGTGAATAATCTGCCTTTGCTGTCTTTTCGTCATATTTTGTCTTTTCTATGAATTTCCACTTGCGGCGCATCTCTTCCTTTTCCGGATAAAAACGAATCTCCCGCACCGGCTCAAAAGTAA
>CAYNKI010000190.1:0-7504 GCA_964397675.1 uncultured Pirellulales bacterium | reverse complement strand
ATTCGACTTCGCTCAGGGCAGGCTTTGAGGCTGCCACCCAGGATTGAACCATGCCTTTTTTTGATAAAAAATTGTTTCACGTGAAACGTTGCGGAAAGACCTGAAACCTTCAACTGAGCTTACGATGGAATAAAGATGCTGGCTGAAGAAGGCTGATTCATCATGTCGGCTAAATGTAAGCTGGTTATCCAGCGGCCTCTAAACAATACCAACTTCGGAAAAGAGGTCAAAAGAATCCTGCCCGACGTTGAGACTATCCAGCTATATCGAAACGGACTAAGTGTTAGGATTTATGCTGGCATAGCTGTTCGAGAGGACTCAGAGGTTGCAGAATTAGGCTTAACAGAGCCACCAGGTTTCTAATGGCACGCATGGAACGCGTGATTTTTATATTGTTTGTTCCTTTGCCAAGATGGAGAAAAAACAATGTTAAGATAGGCAGTTTGGGAAGATGAGGCAGACAAGACGTAAAGAAGATTGTTAGTTAAAAATATATCTAATTCTTAAATATTCAACTCAATTTATAACACATTAAAGTTCGTAATACAGACGAAATCGACAAAAGTATCAGTCATGCTGCCCAGGCCGGTCGGTTAGCAATAACTTGTATAAACGCGCCTGAGAGGATTCGAACCCCTAACCTTCGGTTCCGTAGACCGATGCTCTATCCAATTGAGCTACAGGCGCAGCCCTTTATTTACAGGGACTTGCTTGAAGGACCATTTATGTCTTGAGCTTTCTTGCGAGTCAAGACTTCTTTTGCAGGAAATACTCTGTTATCGTCGGCATATTTTAGTACAAATGCCTGGAGTTTTCGGGTCGAAGCGGTTAAAATGATACTGTCTTCGACCAATTCATGCTTGATCGCTTTAGGCTCTTCTTTGAATAGTTTTTCCATTTCATTCTGGGTAGTCCATCGTATTTTCAATTGAGGTTCAATGGAGTCTATTATTGCAAAAGAATGGCCAGGTATTAAAAAGAGCGTATTGAATACCCAATCTTCGTTTGGATCCATTTTTGCAGAGGGAAGCTGACTTGGATAGACGTCCAGAAAGAATCGATCTTTGAGCTTTACCAGATGTGCGAAAAATGAGCCTTTCGTGCCTTCTTTATTATCAAGAAGAATAAGCTTGTAGGCTTTTTCCGGTTTTTGGGGAAGATCGAACTCCCATTCTTTTTTGGAACTTTCTACAATCCGCATAAATTCCCACGTGGATTTAGGACTGTTAGGATCGTCGACCCAGGTGCCGAGCAGTTTCTCTTCGAATACAAGGTCCTTTTCTGTAAAGAGTGGGTGGAGCGACATAACAGGCACACAGCCGCCTAAAAGAGCAGCTAACAAATAGAAAAGAAACTTTTTAGTTCTCATCTTCGGTCTCCTTAAAATTTCTTGAAGATTATTTGTCCGCAGTATTATAACAGGTCTGAGCAATGAGTCAATTTTTGGAAGCTTTGGCAGATGCCTGGTTGCGAACAGCCTACAAAACGGATACATTGCGAAAACTGAGTACTAAAGCTGACAACGAACAAACTTAGAGGATAATATATGTTTGATTTGGACCTGATCGGATGGATTGTTATTGCATTATGTGCGGTTATGGTGGGCATTGCCAAGACCGGGATTCCAGGTGTCGGAATTCTGGTGGTGCCTTTAATGGCCAGCGTTCTACCTGTCCGCAGTTCGGTAGGTGTTCTGTTAGGCATTTTGATACTGGCGGATTTGTTTGCTGCCGGCTATTATCGACGTAACGCTAAATGGTGGCATCTATTTCGCATGCTTCCTATTGCTTTTGTTGGCATTGTGGCTGGATACTTTAGCCTAAGAGCGGTTAGTGACGAGCAGCTTAAGCCGATAATCGGTGTGATAGTTCTGGCAATGTTGGGCTTTAGTTACTGGCGTTCGAAGGTTAAGGGCCAGGATGCGCCTATCCCACCACAATGGTGGTTTGCAGTAGGGCTTGGTTTTTTAGCAGGAGTTACAACGATGATGGCCAACGCTGCTGGGCCCATAATGATTATTTATCTGTTGGCTATGAGGTTGCCTAAAATCGAATTTGTGGGGACAAGTGCGTGGTTCTTTTTTGTCGTTAACTGGCTAAAGGTGCCATTCAGCGCGAGCTTGGAATTGATGACAGCGGAGTCTTTGAAACTTGACTTGATGATGTTGCCGTTTATTGCAATGGGGGCGATTACGGGAATTTTGGTTCTGAAGCGAATCCCGCAAAAGGCATTTAATACCATTGTGCAGATTTTAGCAGCCTGTGCTGCCATAAAACTGTTATTTTAATGAGGCTCATCTCAATGAGCCAGTTAGCTGACTGGTGTCCCGATTGCCACCAGCAAAATGTTTTGATAAGATTAAAATTGCTATAGTGTGTATAGGATGTTGGAGCTTTCGTCAAGCAATATGCAGCTTTTGCGGGAATGAAGGATCCAATGCAATGACGTTAGTAGGTGAAGAAACACAGAGTGAATTTAGCCTTTCGATGCCGGTTCAATATCTAAAGGGTGTGGGGCCGGCCAGAGCCATAGCCTTTGCACAATTAGGCGTGCATACAGTAGGAGACTTATTAGAGTATTTCCCGCGGGACTGGAATTTTGCTCCTTCAGCGCTAAAGATAGGTCAAGTTAAGCCCGGCGAGACTGCTACTATCATCGCTCTGGTCGAGTCGGTAGACTACCAGAGTTATCGTCAGCTACCGATATTCGAGGCTATACTTAGCGACGAAACCGGGGTTTGCAGGATCGTTTGGTTTCACGGTGGATATCTTCGTAACAAGCTCAAACCTGGTCAGCTAATAACAGCATCCGGCAAAGTTGCCTTATATAAGCATCAGTTACAGATGACCAATCCGAAATTTTTAATACTTGATAGTAAAGACTTGACACCATCTGAGTATTTTAGCGGTGGTGTATATCCTGCAAGCAGCCAATTGGGCAGCAGGCAGATTAAAAGAATAATCGCACCCTTACTGGATAACCTGGCTGAGCTTGTCCCTGAATTTTACGACCGAAAATTTCTCAAAGAAGCAAATCTGGTTAAAAGATGTGACGCCTCAGCTTGGATACATATGCCCCCTAACAAGGAGAAACTGATTAAGGCAAAGCGCAGGCTGAAATACGATGAATTATTTTTGATGCAGTTAGGACTGGCACTTCGGCGGTACAGGAAGCAGCATTTTTCATGTGCAACTCCCTGTGTTTGTAATGATGAAATCGACAGGCGGATCAGAAAGCGTTTCCCATTTTTACTTACTGAAGACCAAAATATTTGCATCGCAGAGATTGTTGCTGATATGAGCAATTCAAAACCGATGAATCGACTCATGCAAGGCGACGTGGGTTCCGGCAAAACGGTAGTGGCACTTTATGCTGCTTTATTGGCGGTGGCTAACAAGACACAGGTGGCGATTATGGCGCCTACCGAGATTTTAGCTGGTCAGCACTTTCTAAGTATCGAGAGATATTTAAAAAACAGTAGACTTAAAAGAGTCCTATTGACGGGTGGTTTGACCGGCAAAAAAAGGACGCAGCTTCTGGGCCAGATAAAACGTGGAGACATTGATATCGTCGTAGGGACGGTGGCATTGCTGCAGAAAGATGTGGAATTTGCAAAGCTCGGCTTAGTAGTAGTTGATGAACAGCATAAATTTGGCGTCCACCAGCGAGCACAGCTTCGCGGCAAGCAAAAAGTATTAATCGCAGAGAACGCCGAGAGCGCAGAGAAAGAATTGAAATTAAAATTCTCAGCGGTCTCTGCGAACTCGGCGGTGAACAAAGAACTTACGCCGCATTGCCTTGTTATGACGGCCACGCCTATTCCCCGAACGCTGGCGATGACCGCCTTCGGCGACTTGGATGTTTCTGTTATCAAACATTCGCCACCCGGTAGAGGTGCCGTGATTACACGCTGGGTCGATCGGGACAATCGAGAGAAGGCATACCAGTTTATTCGTGAGCGCCTAAGGACGAAAAAACAAACATATTTTGTTTATCCACGAATTGCCCCAATAGAAGAAGATGATGGTGATGTAAAGGCAGCTACTGAGGGATGGAAGAGTCTTTCCAAACACGTTTTTCCAGAATTTACGGTTGAGCTTTTGCACGGCCAGATGCCCTCTGCTAAAAAGCATCAAATTATGGCTGAGTTCAGGAAAGGCAAAATTGATGTTTTGGTTTCTACCGTAGTGATAGAGGTAGGCGTGGATGTCCCAAACGCAACAATAATGGTTATCGAAGGTGCGGATAGATTCGGCCTGGCACAATTGCATCAGTTGAGAGGGCGGATTGGAAGAGGAGCAGATAAATCATATTGCTTTTTGTTTGCCCAGACCGAGAGTGAAGTAGCTAAAAGCAGACTCGAAATAATGACCAGAAGCAATGACGGGTTTGAGATAGCGGAGCATGATTTGCGGCTGCGCGGGCCGGGGGAACTGTTCAGCACTCGGCAGCATGGACTGCCGGATTTGAAAATTGCAAATATCGTTGACGACTTTGATTTGCTGGTTATGGCCAGGAAAAATGCTTTCGAGCTGGCCTGCCAGGACCCGATGTTAACGAAGGCTGAGCACAAAAATATTCGTCAGGCGCTGTTAGTCAAGTTCGGCGATACGTTAGGCTTGGCCGATGTTGCTTGAAAAACTAAAAGCTTAAAGTTAAAAGCGAAAAATCACAATTTTTAAGCTCAAAACTTATTTTTAAATTTTGGATTTTGGTTTTACATTTTTCGCTTTACGTTTTACGCTACTGTTATGAAGATAGCCTACAAAAACGAACGATTCGAGAAGGCCTTAATCGGTGTCAAAGCTGTAACCTCAGCGATGGTAGTGGCGTCCTTTGTTATAATGTTTGGCTTTGATAAACCGTTGCTTCCGGCGTGGGTGCTTTTCAAGGTCCAGATCGGCCTGCTCTGCATTTTTATTGCCGGCAAGATTGTTCGTCTTGTAAATGCTGAATCGCCAAAAGAGTATTTGTTTGCCAACTGGTTTGAAATACCGTTTTTGGCCGTACTTATAGTAGTCCTTGTTGAAGCAGGGCGCTGGTTTGGTAAAGCTGAGCCGGCGGCAGTCCGGCACTTCGCAGTGGGTATTTACCTTGTTCTGCAGGTGGTCATCAAGGTTTGCAGAATCGGCGTACGGCTCATTGCCTCAGGCAGAAGTCCGGCTCGGACTTTAATTGCAACTTTCCTGGTTCTAATAATTACCGGCACAGCACTTCTGGTATTGCCTGCGGCCTCTGTCGGAAAGAGCATTAGTTTTGTTGATGCCTTGTTTACGGCCACCAGTGCTACTTGTGTTACGGGGCTTGTAGTTAAGGATACCGGAAGCGATTTTAGTTTGATGGGGCAGGTGATAATCCTCGCATTGATTCAGCTTGGGGGGTTGGGCATAGTGGTGTTTGGTGCAGTATTTGCCGTGCTATTGGGTCAGGCGCTTAGCTTACGCGGTTCGGTGGCCATGCAGGATTTATTAAGTGCACAGACACTCAGTCGAATAGGCAATATGATGGCCTTTATCTTTGTCGGTACGCTACTTATCGAAGCTGTTGGTGCAGTCAGCATGTTCGGGATGTGGGACAATGTGCCTGATTGGACCGGTGACGCACGGCAGCAGTGGTTCTGTAGTATTTTTCACTCTATCAGCTCTTTTTGCAATGCAGGCTTTAGTTTGTTTAGCGATAGTTTCACCCGTTATAACCGAAGCTGGGGCGTTTATGCTGTGGTTTGTCCGCTAATAATCTTAGGCGGACTCGGTTTTGGTGTGCTGTACAACCTGGCCACTATTATTTCTGACAGAGTAAAGCGTTTCTTAAAAAAATTGTTCAATAAGCAATATAGAATCTCGATGGAAGCACCGAAGAGGATGCGTTTGCAGACCAAGATTGTTCTCAGTGTAAGTGCCTGTTTGATAGTTTTGGGTATGCTGGCCATCATTTTATTTGAGCGTTATGCCCCCGCAGCTTCTTGCGAAGCAAGAGCGGGGGCTGAAAATCCAGGCGTTTTAGGCGCGCTGTTTCAGTCAATCACTGCCAGGACAGCAGGATTCAACACAGTTGATGTCTCGGCACTGTCGGCTTCAAGTAAATTCATCTTAGTTTTGCTTATGTTCGTTGGAGGCTCACCAGGTTCTACCGCAGGTGGAATCAAGACAGTAACATTGGCAGTAATAATAATGAGCGTTATTGCAGCTCTGAGAAAACGCGAAGAAGTTGAAATATTTAAACGCTCGATACGTATAGTTGTGGTGGGAAGGGCAATCACGGTTACACTGCTTTTCGTTTTTGTTTTGTTTGGCGCTGTATTCATGCTGAGTATCACCGAGAATGATAGCGGCTTTGCTATGTCGGACATTATTTTCGAGGCAGGCTCTGCGCTGGGCACTGTTGGCTTGACTACCGGCATAACACCTTTTTTGACAACGGCTGGTAAATTAATTATTATTGCAGCGATGCTTATCGGCAGGTTAGGGCCGTTGACATTGCTTGCAGCGCTGACTTTCAATCTGAAACCGGCTCAATATAGTTATCCGGAAGAGCCAATAATTGTAGGATAATGTCGTTCTGCGTCGTGCGTATTGCGTATCGTTTAAAAAATAAATCTATGCGTATCACGCAATACGCGATACGATATACGCAATACGAAATACGAGGGACGAACTATGAGGCGATTTGCGGTAATAGGATTAGGGCGGTTCGGACAGAAACTGGCTATCGCTCTTGCAATGAGCGGAGCCGAAGTTATAGCTATTGATAGAGACAGAAACGAGATTGAGCTGATTCGTGATCAGGTAAGTCATGCTGTTCGACTTGACAGCACCGATGAAGAAGCGCTAAAGGCACAAGGTGTTGACAAGGCGGATGTCGCTATCATAGGTATGGGACAAGAAAACTTTGAGGCAGCGATACTGACGGTTGTGAACCTGCGACAAATGGGGGTAAAGCAAATATATGCAAGAGCGGAAAGCTTGATTACCGGCGAGGTTTTATCCAAGGTCGGTGCTACGGATGTTATCTATCCGGAGATTGAGTCTGCTCAACGGTGGGCGTATAAACTTATCGCGCCACAGATCGGAGAAAAGATAGATTTTGCGCCAGGATATAGTCTTGCTCGAATAAAAGCGCCAGCCAGCTTCGATGGCAGGACGGTTATGGATTTGCAGCTACGGCAGAAATACAGCGTGAATCTGGTTTTGATTAAGCGGGGCGAAGGCAACAAAACCAAAAAAAGCGAAAAAGGCTCCATTATAAACGTTCCTATGCCCAGCACCGTTATTTACAAGGACGACATTCTGATGGTCGCCGGCTCCGACGCCAACCTGGCAAAACTGCCACAGGAATAAAGTCCAACAGATTCAGAAAACAAACTCTTCTGGGGGAAACCTGCAGTAGACAGATTGGCCAGACGACGGCGGTATTTTAATTGATTATTAGTCAGTGGATTTCAAATTTCTGATTTCAGATTATTTTTGGCGGGAATTGTGGGTTTGGGTATTGTATAGCCACAGAG
>CAYNKI010000189.1:0-7623 GCA_964397675.1 uncultured Pirellulales bacterium | reverse complement strand
TTTGCCATCCCCAAGCTGCGCTTGAGGCTGCCACCCAGGATTGAACCATGCCGAATTTTAACTATCACTACATATAGTATATTGCCTAACTTGCCCAGACAGTTTTTCTCAGCCGACCCAGCACTGTTTTTTAACAATAGATAGATTTGTCCAGGAACCCATTTCTTAATACTGATAAGCGGTATTTTGCCACAAGTTAGGTCAATTTAAGCTCTTGCGAGTGGCTAAGTAAAAGCCAAACTTTTCTAAAGTTTTCCAGGCGTTACTGCCGATATCAATACTGCAAAATTTAATAGGGTCTCCAAAAGGATTTGTGGGGCATACAATATATAGTGGTTATAAGGCCTCAGACGAAAATATGGATGCTTTCGTTTGTAGCTGCTTCAGCAAGGTAGTTGGGATGCCAGATTTTGATTCTAACAGCCGTTTCAATGGCCAAGAACGGAAGATAGACCCTTTCGACGAGGACGTAACTCCAGATGAGGATTTAACTATGGAGCAGATCCTTGAGAATATAAATAATACGCCCATTGGGCAGGTATTGAAAAAGATTGCTTCACTACCGGAAATTCGCAAAGAAAAAATCCTTCGCGTCCGCCGAAAGCTTACCGAAGGTAAATACAACCTCAACGAGCGATTAGACATCGCTCTGGATAAGATTCTGGAGGAACTCACCACTTAAAGGCTAACTGCTTGACAGTGGATTTATACCAGCCTTTAGCTATTAAACTACTTCAGGAATTTCATCATCCGGCGGCTCATCCATCTCGACCGGCTTATAACCAGGCTGCTTTGATCTTTCCACCTCTTCCTTGAATGCGACTATAACTTTTTCCTGAATTTTCCTGCGGCATTCTGAATTAATCGGATGGGCAATGTCAGCGTGCAGCTTCATTCTGCCTTTGAAATCCTTCTTCGCACGGTTTTCAGATAGTGCCGCGCCACAATTATTGCAGAATCTTGCTCTGAGATGATTTTTCCCTCCACATTTCTCACAATGGTCGCTCATTTTTCTCGAAGGCATAGCCACGAAAAGACCAGTGGTACCTTCGATAACTTTGATATCACGAACCACAAACTCATTATCCATCGTTACTGAACAAAAAGCTTTTAATCTGTCATCTTTGTTGCTCACTAATTTGACTCTTACCTCATTGATTTCCATTTTCTTTGCCTCGTTTAAAAGTCGGGCTCCCACGAAGCGGGAGCCCTTCACCATCTATTATTACTCACGATAATGTTTTTGCAGCCGATTTGTTCTTCGAGCTTGTTTTTGTGTGCTTTCGCTTTTTCTAAATCCCCATTTCCCATTATATTAAACATCGCTGCACCGCTACCGCTCAGACATATAGGCCTGATACCAAACGATTCGACCTTTGCTTTCAGTTCGGCCAAGTTTTCTACCAGGCTGAAACAACTTTTAAGCAACATATTTGCGCACAATTTAGCTGTTAAATCAATCCTGTTTTTCTGGATATAGCTATTTATCTGAGTGCTGAGCTTTTCGTAGAGGGCCGGATCGTGCCGATAATTATCGTAAGCCTTTTTTGTAGAAACACTTACGTTTGGGAGTATTAACAGAGCTAAAAAGTTAAATTTTTTGTGTATTTTTTTAATTTTTTCTCCTTTTCCGCTGCATAATGCTAACGGCCCATCCAAAAAGAAAGGTATATCGCTTCCCAATTGCACTGCTAATTCAGCAAGTCTGTTTTCGGACAGCCCTAAATCCAGATACTTATTCAGCCCGATAAGAGTAGCTGCCGCGTCGCTGCTGGCTGAGCCAAGTCCGGATCCAGCAGGGATGTTTTTGGTTAGTGTGATTTTAATGTCGGCCTGCAATCTGCAACTGTTGAGCAGAAGTTTAGCAGCCTGGTAGACAAGATTTTCCTCTCCCGCCGGTGCCCAGTGTGGACCTTTGCAGAGAATTTCAATGCCGGCTTTTGGTCCTGGCTCGATGAGAATTTCATCGTAGAAGGTCACCTTAGCCATGACAGTTTCTATTTCGTGAAAACCATCAGGGCGTTTGCCGGCTATAAGCAGAGATAAGTTTATTTTGGCAGGAGCTCGAACTAACAATCCATCGTTGATATTCTCGAATTGTTCTTTATCAAACATCGTTGTTAAATCAAATTATAGCACGGAAAGCTGCTGCATCAATCTTCGCCAAGTGCTTCTATGTCTGCCAGGTCTTTTTTTCTGCCTAAAGCCTTTTTGTTGGAAAGAAACTCCTTTCGCCCAAGGTAATACACAGGCACATCACCGTAGGTCCCTTGAACTTTTCCTGCAGAAGCCTCCTGCCATGGAACACCCGTAATTGAGGTGATTAAATCTACACGAATAGGGGCAACGCCAAGCTGAATCACCTTATCGGGATTCTGAAGATCTGCTTTAGTTAAATCCAGGGAACCGAAACCGAATTCCTTAAGAGCAGCCAGGATTTTCTCAGCGTTTTCCGGGTCCGGTTTTACGTAAATATCGATGTCACCGGTGAATCGAGGCGCTCCATGGAACGCAAGGGCATATGCCCCGGCAATAATGAATTCGGCCTTATGAGCGTTTAATAATTCGAGCAGTTCTTTGAAGTCTGGCTGAACTTCCATAGTATTGACTTCTTAAATATTCTACTGCCTCGATGCGCTGCTGTGGTGTTTTACTCAACCAGTAGTTTAGGTCATCCTTTGCCTTTGACCACTTTTGAAGAGAATATTTATGTACAACTTTCTCAATCATACTATGATAGTATGCTAAAACAATTTTGCTCTGATGTAAAGAATATTTTAGAATCTCCAATATCGAAAAGGAATTTTGAATGATGTAGTCGTAGGATGGACATACACCGTCATGAGTCTGGCCGAAGGATTTTCTGCCCATGCGGACATTGAGACCCTGTTTAGCCGTCGACGAAGCGGCGACGGTTATTGCAGCTTGGAATAAAGGATGTCATTCCGCACTTGATGCGGGATATAAATGTAAAGAAAATTTAATGGACGAATCGAAAACAAAAAACAAAAACCAAAAAATGAAGGATTGGGTGGCAACGTCAAGGCCAAAGGCCTTGGCGATGGCTGTTTGATATATCACTATGCTCCGTAGAAAACAATTCACAACGTCATTTCGAGCGAGCTCCCCTTCTTGCTTTCGCAAGAAAGCAGGGGAGCGAGTCGAGAAATCCATTTCTGAACAGATTTCTCCGCTTCGCGTCCCTAAGGGACGCTCCGGTCGAAATGACGGTATGTCTTTTCTACAAAGCAATATCACTACAGAGTTCAGCCATCCCCAAGTTGCGCCCATTCGACTTCGCTCAGGGCAGGCTTTGAGGCTGCCACGCGCTCTTTGTCATTGCGAGCCCTTCGTTTCACTCAAGGGTAAACTCCGCGAAGCAATCTCTTGGTATTAGCGGCCGGTAGTGGGCCTTGCCCCACCACAATGCTGAATAGGCAAAATAAATGGACGAATCGAAATCCAAAAAGGAAAACCGTAATGGTCAAAAACGCATGTTCGATCCAGAGCTTCTAAAAAAAGGCTTGCGGTGCGAACTTGAGCAATTCGAGATACTCAACCGCTGCTCGGCAGAAAAAGATATGTCGAAGTGGAACCAATGGCGCAAAGAGAATGCCAAAAAGGAGGTTCTCCTGGAAGGGGCAGCACTTTGGCATGCCTATCTGAAAGACGCTGATTTGGAGTTCGCAAATCTCCAAAGGGCCAATCTGCAGGGTGCAAACCTTGAGGGAGCTAAGCTGCAAAATGCTGTTCTTTGGGAAGCTAAACTACAAGAAGCTAACCTTAGGGAAAGCTATCTGCAAGGAGCCAAACTTATGAGATCTAATCTACAAGGCGCTGAATTTGGAGGAGCCAAACTCCAAGGTGCGGATTTCTCGCGCGCTATTGTTGACGGCGAAACATTGATTTGGCGATGTAAATTTGACAGAAAAACTAAGTTTGAGGGTGTTGCCTTGGGAAACATGCGCATATACCCTAAGGAAAAACAGCTTTTTGAATACAATATCAGGAGGAAGAATTGGGAGGAATGGTATAGATGGAAAGACTGGTATGCATATAAACCAGAAAAAGAAAGGAACAAGCGAAGCCAGTTTTTTCTTAAGAACACGATAGGTCGATTTTGGGAGATAAGTAATTATGGGATATCGACCAAGAGAATCATAATTACGTTTTTTGTATTAGCGTTTGTCTTTGCTAATATTTATTATCATTGGGGTAGGATAGATCCACCGGGGATTGTTACTAATTTGTTTGAAGTTGAAAGCGCAACAGGAGAAATTATTGCGGTACCTTGGTGGTTGGTGCCTTTACGTACATTATATTTTTCAATTGTTACAATGACAACACTTGGCTTTGGTGATATGTATGCTAATGCGCAAAGTATTTGGGGACATATTTTGCTGAGCTTGCAGGTGATATTGGGCTATGTTCTTTTGGGTGCGTTGGTGACGCGGTTTGCGGTTCTGTTCACGGCTGGCGGGCCGGCAGGAAAATTCGCCGATGAGAAAAAAGAAAAAGCCACAGAGAGCACAGAGGACACAGAGATAAAAAATAATTAACCACAGATCCATTCTCCGCAGTAGCACTGCTACGAAGGATGAATTTCACAGATTAACACAGATGAAAAAATATAAATCAGTGTAAATCAGTGTTAATCCGTGTCTAAAATAGTAAACAGCGTAAATCGATGTAAAAAACAAAAAAGAAAAAGCCACAGAGGACCCATCGCAACGGGACAGCCACTTGGTGGCACTGGCACAGGCGTTTATATAACTGGGTCGTTCGCTGGGCTGATTCACGTTTCGGCATCGTAGCCCTTTTGATATTTCCCCATAAGAACCACTAACGATATACCCAACAGGAACCAGAAAACCATAATAAGAACAGAAGATAAATGAAAAGAGGCAGTTACGATAATCTTCTTGAAAGGGGTGCTTAGGGCACCGATTACAAGGCCGAGAAGGACGTAAAGTGTCCTGCATCTGTTCTTCTTAAAAAGCAATGATATAATTCTTGAAATACTAAAAGCACCCAATAAAGCGCCTGCGATAAACACCAAGAAATAGCTTATATTATTTCCAATATCGTTCAAGACATTAACCATAAACTCGTACAGCCCCATAATCAATAATATAAAAGCGCCTGAAATGCCCGGCAGAAACATAGCGCTGACCGCACAAAAGCCCCCGAGAAAAATATATCCTAAACTGGGAGTTACCTCCAAGGGCACAAGTATTGAAAGTATGAGGCCTAATACAAGTCCCAAAAAACAAAATAAGACGTTCTTGATATTGTGATTTTGAATGTGTTCAAAGATTATTTTAGAAGATGCTAAAATCAACCCAATGAAAAATGACATAGTATATGCAAAATAATCCCTCAACAGGAACTTAATGATTCTGGAACCGACCAAAAAAGCGCTAATAATTCCCAGCACCAGAATTAGCAGGAAAATTAAGTCTAATTTTTTAATGTCTTCTTTTAAACTATCTCGCTTTCTATGAATTGGATACGTAAAAATATTATAAATCAGTTTCGGCGAGAAACCTTTCACTGCATTTATTAATCGACTATAAATTCCGGTTATAAAAGCAATGGTGCCGCCCGAAATGCCGGGTATCAAATCACAAATCCCCATTAAGAAACCTTTTAGAAATATTAGAATCTTATTTCTCATTTTCGTATTCTAAACATAATGTTTGCTCACAAGCAATTTAAAATTCCGTAGTTTTTTAATTATCTTATAAAATACTTGGCACATTAGTTTGGCTGTAATAAAATGGCTGCGATAATTATTGGTAATTGGTGATTGAGGATGATGGGGATTATGAACGAGAAACAAAAACAAACGCTTTTGTCAGTCGCGCGTGACACCGTTGAGGCGGTTATCACCGGTGGGCCAACCCCGAAACCTCAATCGGATGACCCTGAACTAAATGCCAAGTGCGGCTGCTTCGTGACGTTGAAAAACAAAGGCAGATTGCGAGGCTGTATTGGCCAATTCACATCTGAGGGACCTTTGATTGAGCTGGTCGGCCAAATGGCAAAGGCGTCATGTACCGATGACCCACGTTTTTTTGCTAATCCGATAACGCCCGGCGAATTAGAAGAGCTGGATATCGAGATATCGGTTCTGTCGCCGTTACAGCGAACCGATGAGCCGTTGGGTCTACGGCTCGGAGTTGACGGTATCTACATAAAAAAAGGACGTGCTTCAGGCTGTTTTTTGCCTCAGGTTGCCACGGAGACCGGCTGGAGCAAAGAGGAATTTCTCTCGTACTGCTGTGCACACAAAGCGAGCCTTTCTTCCGACGCCTGGCGTGACCCGGAAACAGAAGTTTATTTATTTACCGCCGACGTATTCGGCGCGACATTCAAAGAAATCTGAGCCGAGGTAACAGAAAACGCACAGCAAAAACTAATAATCAAAAACGCGATACGAATCAATGTCCAAACAGCATTCTGTGTCCATCGTTTTAGCTTCAGCTTCGCCCCGCCGAAAGCAGTTGTTATCTGAAGCAGGCTATAAATTCAATTCTGTTATCCCAGATATCGACGAATCGGCTTTCCCGCTCACCGGTGTCACTGCCAGCGAATATGCAAAGCGTTTGGCTTTAGCCAAAGCAAAAAACGTCGCAGGGAAATATCCTGACTGTTTGGTCATCGGTGCCGATACCGTTGTCGATTTTAATGGCCAAATTATTGGTAAGCCCGCTGATGCAAAACAAGCCCAGCAGATCACAAAAAAGCTGTTCAGTAGACCCCATAAGGTGATAACAGCTATTGCAATTGTTAGATTAAGTGACAATACCGAATTAGTAGCCAGTGACAGTACGACTGTTTATCCTAAAAAATTAACTGCTGAGCAAATCGACAAGCATATTAAAAGCGGCACCTGGCGGGATAAGGCAGGAGCCTATGCGATAAAGGAAAACGGCGACGAATTCATCGAAAGAATTGAGGGCAGCTTGACAAACGTAATGGGCCTGCCGATGGAGCTTCTACAGCGATTACTCGAAAACCTTAAATCGAAGAGGTTATAAACCCTCCCGAACATCTTGACGTTGACCATATAAACCGCAACGGATGGGATAATCGAAAAGCCAACCTTCGCCCGGTAACACGAGCACAGAACATCCTGAACAGGCCATGCATCATCTATAAAAGAAAAAATTCACCTTCAAAATACAAGGGAGTAACCTGGCACAAACGCTTAAAGAAATGGAATGTCCAGATATGCTATAATGGCAAACACAAAAACGTTGGATATTTCGACGATGAAATCAAAGCCGCCAAGGCCTACGATGAGGCAGCGAAAAAATATCATGGCGATTTCGCTGTGCTTAATTTCCCATAATTTGCCACAGAGGACTCAGAGACCACAAAAATTTATATTGTTTAGCCCTGCCATTTATGGCAGGGTTCTTGTCTTATTAGAAACGGATTAACCCGGAAAAGATTTGCCACAGAGAACACAGAAAAGTAATAGTAAATAGACAATAATAAATAATAAATTGGTTTAGCCACAGAGGACACAGAGAACTCAGAGAAAAGGCAGCCACGAAAAGGCACGAAAAAACACAAAGAAAAATTAGACACAGATTTCACGGATTGACACAGATT
>CAYNKI010000188.1:0-7638 GCA_964397675.1 uncultured Pirellulales bacterium | reverse complement strand
GATTGCCAAAGACCTGGATGTAACAACACTTAGATATCAGACCATAGATGATATGGTTAAGGCCATAGGGCGGCCCAAAGAGAGACTTTGTCTTTACTGCTGGACCGGCGAATGTCCGAAACCAGTATGCCCAAAGTCAACAGTCCCGATGCACATCGGGATCGTGGAGATAAAAAAGCCCTCAGCAAGGAAAGCAACAGAAATAAAGACCACACCATAGAAGTGACTTGATACTCGTGACTTATTATTTGAAGAACGGGACGCGCGGCGTGTCATGCAAGATATGAGATATGGCAAGTTCATTGGGGCAGCATGTATATACGCCGCCTTTGCTGTGTATCTATATCAGCCATATTTCAAAAACTTCGATGGATTACAGTACCTTCTGGTGGTAAATGTTTGTTTGGCCGCTTTGGGTTGTTTCGTGCTTAGTCGGCGGTGGGTGTCTTCATTTGCCGGCTCGTTTATCGCCGGAGCTATCTATGGCTTTGGGCCGTTTACACTCAGCTTGGCTAAATTCCATCCCACCGCTGGTCTCTTGGCTGCCAGCATACCATGGATGTTCTGTCCCGCTGCTTTCGTATGTAGAAATAAATGGCGATGGCTAAGCTGGCCAATTTCAGCTCTACCATTTTTAGCAATAGTGATTTTCTTCCGGATCAGCATTCACTATCGTTTATTCTCGGTACCGATCGGAACCAGAATGCAGTTAGGCGATTTAGCTGGACTGATAGCTCCATTAGCTATAGCGCAGCGAAGCACAACTTTAGTTAGCTTCTATCATGTACCAATAATAGCGCTTCTGATGGGCTTTGCTATGCTATTAGCGGCGAGGCGAGTTGGAGTAATAATAATCCTTTGCCTTGGCACAATACTGGCTTTTTGCGATTATTTTTTTAGCATTAGCCCGATTATTTGGCTCACCATCCCTGCTGTATGCTGCTCAGTGTTGATTGGCGTAGGATTGCAGGCACTTTGCTCGGCTGGTTACGCTGACAGAAAATGGGTTCTTTTGGCGGCAGTAGTTTCAGGTGCTCTGGCCATCGTGACATTGCTGCTGGCGACAAAATACTTTCAGGTATTCGCAGGCTTGGGCAATTCTGCCGCCAGGCTTCTTACCGAGTCTGCGAAAATGTACATACTCGGCACAATTACGGCTGCTATCATATTCTTTCTAACCCGTGCAAAGCTCCGTGTCACTTTACTGCGGCGTATTTTGCTATGCTCAGCAATGGCGGTCGATATATTCTTCAGCGCAAGATTTGTCATCGATAGAGTTTTTTGAAACGAGAACCGGGCCAGTCATCATTCTGAGTCCTTTCGGACATGAGTTTGCCTTGTGACAGCAGTTAGAATCCGATAGAATATAATTCGTTTGGCTTCTTTTGAAGGTGCCATTTGTGTAAAGGAAGGATATGAAGATGAAGAAGGGCAAAAGGATAGTTCTTAAGATTTTCATAGCCTTGGCGATCGCTTTCGCTATTTGCTTTGCGTTGTATATTCTATTAAACCTGTATATTTTCGTAAGGATAGTGTACTTCGGCCCCGACACGAAAGAAATGCGGGAGCGCCTTTTGTACGAGACGGATCATCAGGTCCTGTTGGAGGCCTGCAGAGAGCTTTCAAGACAGGTTGCCAGAGAAGACCTAAATCCCGGGACATATTATATCCGTACCCATCTCGATCCAGAGGCATCACGGTTCCCTCAACCGATTCTGGATCTTGCACCAAATTATGTTTACATAGACGAGGGCTACAGTGGGCGCGTAATGCTGGAAATGCTCGGAGGTTTGGGCCATTTTGGTGTACAAGCATATCCTGAGGATTATAAATTGCCTTCCTATAGTAAGTATGGTGACAAAAAGCTTATTGACGGACTATGGTATTACGATGATGGATACAGAAAAAATCCAGAGTGGGAGAAGAAGATCGAGGCATTAAAACCAAAAGGGAAATAGATATACTAAGGTCAGACCTGACAATTACTGCCCAGCCCATTCCCAGCCACCGCCGCGCCTCCTTCGCCGAGCCATCCGCCAACTCTTGTTTTGGTTTATCCCGTTGGTCACCCGCCTACGGTGGACTCAGCATGACGAGAATCGAGCATCGAGTGTCCAGCTACGAGTTAAACGTCTCTCGCTCTACTCGGCCGAGGTAGAATCGGCCGTCCCTCTGCATAAAACTAATAATGGCCTCAATCTGCTGCTCTATGAAACGAGCTTCGTTTGAGATGATAGCCACGCCAATGACGGCGCTGGTTTTGTTGTTATGATGGTCAACCTCCGCCACGGAGACATTGAACCTGCTCTTCAGCCTCCCGGTAAGGCCCTTGACGATGCTTCTTTTTTCCTTCAGCGAGGTCACGCCCTGCATACACAGATGAGCGGTTAGCAGGCCAACAATCATTATACATCCTTCACAGCTAATTTTTCTTTTCATCTTCTTATTTCGAGGTATTATAAGCTCTGAAGTAAAATACATCAAATTTTGAAATTTGAAATATGAGAGAGGGATTATGAGTCATTTTTTGTTCTTAGATGAGACAGGTGATCATGGTTTGGGTTTCGTAGACAAAAATTTCCCGCTATTCTTACTATGTGGATGCGTGATAGAACAGAAGTGCCTTGAAGAAATCGAAGACAAAATAAATAGCTTTAAACAAAAATATTTCGGAACTAAGCAACTTATACTTCATTCAAGAGATATCCGCAAGTGCGAGGGCGCGTTTCAAATATTGTTCGACTTGCAAATGAAAGAACAATTTTATAAAGACCTTAACGCAATTATGGGCGAATCGAATTACTGTTTGTTAGGTTCTGGAATTCATAAGGAAAAGCATATTAAGAAATATGGCAAGGGCGCAAAAGACCCCTATACGCTTTCATTATCATTTGTCATCGAAAGGCTAATCTTCTATCTGGACGGTCTGCCTGAAAAGACCCATGTAAAAATTATTGCTGAGCAAAGAGGCAAGAAAGAAGACCAAATGCTACTTTCTCATTTTAACTCTATAATGGATCGAGGTACATATTACATAAGCCCAGATAGATTAAGACAGAGAATAACAGGCTTTAGTCTCTGCAATAAGCATGATAATATAACCGGCCTACAAATTGCCGATTTATGTGCTTACCCTATAGCACGGCATTTGTTATATCCCAAAGAGCCGTATATACCTTTCAAAGTTATAGAGCAAAAGATTTACCATAATAATAAAGGTAAATATATAGGCTGGGGCTTAAAAGTCTTCCCATAAAAAAACGAAGAGTTTCTTGACGAAACCCTTCGCCGACCGGGAGACACCCCGATCCTTTTATATTATACGGTAAATCTGCCGAGAGTTTCAAGTATTTTTTGAAAATTTTTAAAATTTTGCTTGTTACCGGTACAAAGATCATACTTTCCAATATTGCCGAAGGATTTTCTCCAGCAGGCGTTTCGTGGCTAATATGCCGTCATTTTCGCTGAGTCTTTTGCCTTCGTACTCGATGCCCGCGTAGCCATGATAGCCTGCAGCCAGAACAATATCCATCATGCGGTAATAATCTATTTTTGTTTCGTTGCCTTCTTCATCGAAGTCATAGCTCTTGGCACTGACCGCTTTTGCGTAGGGCATCAGCATCTTGACCGCTTCGTAACGGTCGATTTCCGGCGGAAAGTTGCCAAAGTCGGGCAGCGTGCCACAATTCGGCAGATTAACCTTCTCTATCACGCTGGCCAGCCATTTGCCGTTAGACGATAGGCCGCCATGGTTTTCAACAATAACATTTATCTTATAATCAGTGGCAAATTCGCTGAGTCGGCTCAATCCATCGGCAGCTAACTTCATCTGTTCTTCATAAGTACCAGACGAACGCGCGTTGACACGGATGGAGTGACAGCCTAAAAACTTAGCAGCATCGACCCACTTATAATGGTTCTCTACGGCCTGAGTGCGGCGTTCCGAGTCGGGTTCGCCGAGATTGCCCTCGCGGTCACACATAATAAGCAGAGACTTTACGCCGTTATCCTTTGCCCGTTTTTTCATTTCAGCTAAATATTTAGTGTCTTTAGCCTTGTCCATGAAGAACTGATTGACGTACTCTACAGACTCGATGCCGAGGTGGCTGGTTTCCTTGGCAAAGTCGAGGTTGTCTAATTTCGGTTCTTGTTGGCCGCGAAGCCGGCGGTGCAGCGACCACTGAGCTAAGGAAATCTTAAAAGGCTCCTTTTGACCAGCCATCATAGCCTCCAGGCTGGTGCATCCATTAAGACACAGTCCGCTGACTGTACCAGCTCCTAACGCAAGAAATGTTCTCCGTTCCATAAATTGCCTTCCTTTCAAAAACTGATTCTCGGTTTTCCATCCTCCGTCCGCCGCTGCGGACTACAGAGGACGGGTTGATAATCGCATCTTGTTTAATAAGCATCCAGTATCGAATATGGAGAAAGTACCAAAACCGCCTGGCTGGGTCAAGGATGATCCTTGCGACAGTAATTATTGATTAACTGGATTGACACATAGGCAATAAGATCATAAAATGACATTAATGAGTGAGCAAAAGCCCAACATTGTATTTGTTCATGTTGATCAGATGCACCATAAGGCCATTTCGGCCTATGGCAACAAATATGTTCACACGCCCAATATAGACAAGATAGTACGCGAGGGTTATTCCTTTATGGAAAATTATTGCGCCATGCCGCAATGCTGCCCATCGCGAACAAGCTGGTTTACCGGGCGAATGTCCAAAGAACACGGCGTGGTGGTCAACAGCTATCCCATCGATCCCGAAATCCCAGACCTGGGTCAATGGTTGCGCGAAGTCGGCTACGAAACAGTTTACACCGGTAAATGGCACGTCAGCGGCCGCAATGTTGCCGACAGCTTCGAGGTCCTGCACCGCGGCTCAGGACACGGAGAGCTTGGCGACTCAACAGTGGCACGCTCAGCCGTGGCATATCTGAGAAACCGCACCAGCGATAAGCCATTCTTTTTGTCTGTGGGATTTCTGAATCCTCATGATTGCTGTTTTCCAGCTTCAAATGATGGGGGGCCCGGCAAATTCGCCTTTGCATCAAAGATTCTTGACAAACTACCACCTCTGCCGGAGAACTTCGACTACGACTACAAAAACACCGGAATGCAAAAAATACGCAACTGGAGCCAACAAGATTGGCGTTACTACATCTATAGCTATTATCGCATGGCCGAAATGGTCGATGCGGAAATCGGCCGGGTCTATGATGTTATCCGCAATCCCGATGTACATCGGGATGCCGACAACACCTTGTTCATCCTGACGTCCGACCATGGTGATGGGCTCGGATTTCATGCCAAGGTGAGCAAGGGTTATCTCGAAGAAGAGGCCAGCCGGGTGCCTGCGATTGTCTGCTGGCCGGGTAAAGTAAAACAAAACCATAAAGACACGCAACACTTAGTTTCAGGTGTGGATATTGCAGCGACTATCTGTGACTACGCCGGTGCACCACCGCTGCCGAAAATGACCATTGCACGAAGCTGGCGGCCCCTGCTGCAAGGTAGTGACATTCCATGGCGCGATTATGTCATTTGCGAGACATCGATTGGGCAACTATCGGTCTGCGTGCGGGATGCGCGCTTCAAGAGCATCATCTACCAGGATAAAACCAAGCTGTACGACATCCAGAACGATCCGTTGGAGACAATAGACCTTGCAGATGACCCAACGTATTCGGATATAAAGAAACGACACCGTGAGCAGTTTAGAGAGTATCTCTCGCAGATCGAAATCTATCCGGGCCCGCCTGACCTCGATAAGCAGCTCGTTAATCTCTATAAAGCCTACGTAAATTGGTATGAAAGCGTTAAAGCAGAAGGGTGAAGCTGTGAACACCAAAACGATAGACAGACGTCAGTTTCTTCAAAGTGGTCTCATGGCCGCCGCCTTAGTATCGGCCGGTAAGTTACCGTTATTGTCCGCCGAAACCACCGTTGACTCAGATATTGACGCAACAACAGGACCGTACGCTGTCAAACCAATTCGTGACTACCTGTCGCGTTTCTCGCACGTTGAGACACCCCTGCGCAGAGGGCAGTACAGCCTGACCTACGACATAATCCACTGGCAGTGGAAAGCAGGCAAACGCAACACAATCGCCAATACAGTAGTCGGCCAGGTTTTTATCAAAAGCGAGCGACAGAATAATCAAGCTATGTATGATATCAGCCAACAAACCATAATAGGAGGCGTTAACAACTTTATTGAGGCCCAAATCACGTGCAACGCGGATGTTTTAGGTTCACTAAGCCACTGGAATTTACATAGCTATGAGCAGAGCCTTCAAGGTAAAGCTGACCGGCTCTCTTATCTGACCGAGCAGGGCACCTGCCAAGACGGACGGATACAGGTCGATAGTAGCAATTACAGCTATGAATTTGAAGCCGAGAATCCCGTCGTTACCCAGTGGACAGTGCTGGATATGCTCATCCGCAAAGCAAGCCCGCAACTGAGCGTAACGTTTGACCTGCTGCAGGATTTATCACTTTTCAAAGCCAATCAGTCTCTCGTTTATGATGGCCAAACACCTGTGACAATTAAAGATGGAAATACAGTGACACTGCAAACGTATGCGCAAATCGGCCAGGGTGTTTTGCCTATCCACTATCTGCTCGACGCCGAGGGCCGCCCACAGCTTATCACCAGCAGCATTCTTTCCTGGGCCTTGTCGGGACTGAGGCGTCGATAGTGCCTGTTTGCTTTGGCTTGCATGATAAATCGGCCAGCCTAAAGACTTTTTTGCTTTTCTTCCTCCGACAAAGGCTCATTCAGTGAGCCGGAGCGGAAGCCTTGCAGGTCAACAGTTACAAATTTGAAGCCGAGCGATTTCATTTTATCCACGATTTGGCAGCGGAGCGGTTCTGCTGTTATTTTCTCGATATCTTGCGGATTGACTTCGATTCGAGCGATAGTATCATGATGGCGAACGCGAAATTCAACCAGGCCTAACGTCCTCAAAAAGTCTTCCGCTTCCTCGATTTGCTTTAATCTTTTCTCTGTAACTTCCAAACCGTAGCTGATCCTCGATGCCAGGCAGGGTGAGGCAGGCATATCGGCTGTAGGCAAATTCATTCGCCTGCTTAATTGACGAATATCATCTTTGGTAAGCTTGGCTTCAGCTAAAGGGCAGCGGATGCCGAAGACTTTCATTGCACGGTTGCCGGGGCGAAAATCGTCAAGGTCATCATAGTTAGTACCAAATATTACATTCTCAAAGCTGTGCTCTTTAGCGATGTCCAGAAGAACCTGGCATAAGTGTGACTTACAGTGGAAACACCGGTCAGCCTTATTGGCAGTAAATTGTGGATCATCCAATTCATTGGTTTCGATGGTCTGTAAAGTGGCGCCGATTTGTGCAGCCAGATTTTTAGCGTTCTGTAGTTGACTTCTTGGCTCGGAAGGACCTGCACTTATACATGCAAGAACATTCTCAGTGCCAAGCGTATCGACCGCTGCTTTCAAGAGGAAGGTGCTGTCAACGCCTCCGGAGTAAGCGACAACTACTTTGCCGAAATCCTTGAATATTTCTTGCAGCAAGTCATATTTTTCACTCAAATTCATAAAGCCGATGGAGGGATTCGAACCTTCAACCTCAGCTTTACGAAAGCTGTGCTCTACC
>CAYNKI010000187.1:0-7703 GCA_964397675.1 uncultured Pirellulales bacterium | reverse complement strand
GCCAAACAAACCCAATTTCAAACTTTTTGCTGGGGATGTCATACGGAGAAAATTATGTTCTGTAACTGTTTAAATGCGAAATGTCAGTAAAAATTCAATCTGTATTCAGAGCGAGTCTGAGTGCTTCGCTAGTATTCTTTACGAATTTGAATTCCAGGCCTTTTTTGGCTTCCTTGGGAACATCAGGGATGTCTTTTTTGTTTCTGGCAGGCAGAATGATGGTCTTTATACCAGCTTGTTTGGCGGCGAGGATTTTTTCTTTCAGGCCGCCAACAGGTAAGACCAGGCCGCGAAGAGTTATTTCGCCGGTCATAGCGACATCCGGACGAGTCGGCTTTTGCAAGAGTAGACTAACCAGTGAGGTGAACATTGCCACTCCGGCACTGGGGCCATCCTTTGGTACTGCTCCTGCGGGGACGTGAATGTGATAGTCGAATTTGCTGAATCTATCAGGCTCAGTTTTTAGCTTCTTGGCGTTTGCCTTTACAATGGAAAAGGCGGCTTGGGCGCTTTCCTTCATCACGTCGCCGATATGGCCTGTCAATTGCAATTGGCCTTTGCCGGGCATGGTTGCTGATTCAATAAAGAGCAGCTCTCCGCCAAACGGTGTATAAGCTAATGCGGTGGCCACGCCGGGTATTCCGGACCGAAGGGCCAGCTCCGACTCAAACTGCGTCGGCCCTAAGATTTTAGCAAGGTCTTTTTTGGCAATTGTTGCTCTGCTTTTTTTGTCCTTTGCTATTTCGGTAGCGACAGCTCTGCAAACGGCAGCTATGTTTCTTTCCAGGTTTCGCACACCTGCTTCGCGTGTATAGCTTTGAATTATACGAAGTATTGCCTCATCCTTTATAGTCAGGCGGTTTTTTTTCAGGCCGTGCTCTTTAAGCTGGCGGGGGACAAGATACTTCTTTGCAATGTTGAGTTTTTCGGTTTCGGTGTAGCCGGGCAGTTCAATGACTTCCATTCGGTCACGCAGGGCCGGCGGAACCGGCTCAGTGTAATTTGCGGTGCTAATGAACATGACGCTGGATAAATCGAAGGGCTGGTCAAGGTAATTGTCGGTGAAGCTGAAGTTTTGTTCGGGGTCGAGTACCTCGAGCAGCGCGGCAGCTGGGTCGCCTCTAAAATCTGCACCGATTTTGTCTAATTCATCGAGCATAAATACGGGATTTCTGCTTCCAATCTTTCTTAGCTCCTGCATAATTCTTCCGGGTAGAGCTCCAATGTATGTTCTGCGATGTCCCCGAATATCAGCTTCGTCCCTCATTCCGCCGAGCGAAATTCGTATAAATTTTCTTCCCATAGCGCGGGCGATGGATTTGCCGAGTGAGGTTTTCCCTACGCCTGGTGGACCAACAAAACAAAGTATAGGGCTTTTGCCGGTTGGATTTAATTTGCGAACGGCGAGAAATTCAAGGATGCGTTTTTTAACTTTGGTCAAGTTATAGTGGTCGCGGTTCAGTATTCGTTCAGCTTGATTGATGTCGAGCCGGTCTTTAGTTTGGATGGACCAGGGCAACTCACAGATCCAGTCCAAATAAGTGCGGATAACAGTATATTCCGGCGAAGCAGGGGGGATCTTACTTAATCTGTCCAATTCGCGAAGGGCCTCTTGCTTTACTTTCTTGGGCATTTTGGCCTTTGCGATATTCTGTTTGATTTCTTTTAGCTCTTCAGTTCTTAGGTCTTTCTGGCCAAGTTCGGTCTGAATGGCTTTTAACTGTTCCTGTAGGAAATACTCGCGCTGACTTTTATCTATCGATTCTCTGACCCGACTCTGGATTTTATGGCTTAGCTCGAGAACTTCCAATTGATGTACAAGAACAACAGATATCTCCTCAAGGCGTTTGGCGGGGACAAGCTCCTCGAGCAGCTCTTGTTTCTTGGCAATATCAAGACTAAGATTGGCAGCTAAAAAGTCAGCCAGGGCCGAAGCATCTTCAATATTCTCCAACAGTACCGATGCTTCTTCAGGAACATTAGGACTTAATGCGATGACACGGTTGGCTGTCTGGCGGACGCTGACGATAAGTGCCTGAAGCTTTTTTGTCATACTTGCTTTGACCTCAAGCGGTTGAACTCTGGCCTTTAAATATGGTTCTGTAGTTAGGGGCTCTACTATTTTGAAGCGGGCTATTCCATGGACCACAATGTTAATTGAGCCCTGCGGCATTTTAATGACTTTCAGAACCGACGCGGTAGTTCCAACCGAGTAGAGGTCATCGAAATCTGGCCTATTAGTTTCGGGATTGCGTTGCGTGACAAGCCCTATGACGGATTCATTAGGCTTAGTGTTGTTAAGCAGAGCTTTACTTCTTTCTCGGCCGATTGCTAATGGCGTTACCGTGCCAGGATAGGCGACGACATTTCGAATCGGCAGAATTGCAATTACATCAGGCATCTTTAATTCATGGTTGTTAGGGCGCAATTCCACTTTCTCGTCGGGTAAATAGTGCTCGATGTTTGTTGAGTCTTCTTCTATCATATTAACTATTATACTTTCTCGACTGTTTCTTGTTCAAACTTAAATGATATACGATTGAGGTGGATAAGCAACCCCCAAATAAACTTGTCCTGAGCAAGGTCGAAGGATTTGGGGGCTAAATAACTATATATACAAAATTTGGAAGGAAAACCCACGTGAAATGTGGGATTTGTCAGAGAGTTACTTCTGAGTAAGAGGAAGGATCGTATTCCAAAACTCTTGTGGTGTCGAAACCGGCTGGGATCTTGGTAGTGCCTGCTCGGTCAAAATTCATTGTGACATTGCCCTCGACCACCGTAGCACTATCCGAGTAATTAATAATCGTGCCTTTAATCAACGCACTTGCATTACCATAGAAATGTACGCCGCTTACTGCCATGACTCCTTCCAACGTGGAGAAATTGCCGCCAAACGCGGTGGCGAAACCTGGGCCAATTACTGAAGAACCGATCTCATTGCGGATAGCATCAAACTGGGGGTCATTCGGATAGGGTCCGGTGTCAAAATTACCACAGAAATCAATTCTGTTTGTTCCGGGCTCTGGATTGTGTATATCCCCGTCAGCAACTATAATTCCCTGGAGGGTCACATTCTTGCTAAATGTGACCTTATTGGGCGATTCGATGAGCAAGATTCCCTGTATTGTGGCACTGCCACCAAAAACTGGGTTTGTTCCAGCCTTTATTGTTGTGTTGACGAGAGTGATACCTTTGCTCAAGTCAGTCGAAGAGTCAACAAGCTCGCCCGTGGCATATTGCAGAAAATGGTCAACGTCAGGCTCAGGAAACTCTGGGGTGTCCACGCCAATAGAGACATGATTGTCGATAGCTTCCTGGCCGTAATCTCCGGCGATTTGCACATCACCTCCAAAAGTGACGTTGGCATCTGGATTGCCTATATTGACATCGCCATCGAAGTTCGTGTTGCCCCCCACGGACACTCCGATAGCGCTGCCTGCGCTTTCAACATACATATCTGCTTCCCAAGCGGAGTTTACAGCGGTGATAGTTGGATTGCCAGGAAAGTCAAGAGGTCCTTTTGTTGCCAGGCCGTAATTGAAAATGGGATGCTCATAGGGTTCGATGTCGAAATAAACTCTTATTGTGCGCGTAACCTCCCTGCTATTACCTGTGGCATATACTTGCAATATATTGGGATTATTGGGGTCGATTAGTATTTGTCCCTCGAAGGTCTGCCCACTTTCGGAATCCAGCGTTACGACCGGAATTGAGCCATCATGATTGACGGTCAGGTTTGAGATTCCGTTGTCAGTCAACTCGGTTTGTAGAGTAGCGACTATTGTACTGAAATAGTCAGATGGCGCTGTCGAACTCGGTATTCGGACGTGACTTAGCCAATATCGCATCACCTGCATTCCGGATTCAGCGCTTACAAATGCACCGTTGACCTTGCGCTGGTTATCGGCAATTTGCACATTCGTGCCGGACATGGCTACCATACTGACAGCCAGGGCAGAGAATATGAGTACAAATATCATGGATATGATAAGCGCAGCACCGCAGCGCTTTTGGCAGGTTATTTTTTTGATGGTCTTCATATTCCCCTCTAAAAAGCCTCCCTTAGATAAGGCAAACAACATGAACTAAATGACGTCCAAAATACGCCGATTGTTTCTACAGTCTAATGGTAATAGTAACAATGTGGCGGCAAAACTGCTTGCCGACATTATCATTGCTAACAGTTATGTTTGGCCAATAGAATTATTCTATTCAACGATTTCCTTGGTATCCTCGTCGTCATCATTGTCCTCTGCGTCATCGGCATTATCACAGTTTTCATCGTAATTATCGTGATAGCTATCAGTTTCTTGGTCAAGGTAACTAATCCGATGATTCATACATCCGGCTTCAGGCTCCGGCTTATCCGAGTCGCGGCTGAGGGAACTAATGTGGGTATCGACAAATACACTTTCGGGCTCAAGTTCGTTGGTATTGTCACCAAGGCAGTTGGTTCGATTCCATATCTGAGTGCTGTGGGATTCAGGTAGACCGGCGGCGTCTCTTCGATTAGTAAGTGGTTCGTCAGCAAGTTTGTCTGGTCGGCTGGCTGTTAAAGCGACTATAGATAATGCACTAAGGCCTAATATAAGCACGATCATACTCAAGATTAACTGTTTCATTTTGTTCTTGTCTCAAGATATTTGGGACTTTTTTTCAATTTGCTTTTTTCTATTTCCTTGTGTTACCGGCCTTCAGCCTTCGGAATAGGTGCTTTGCAAAGGCTCAATGACGATAGGACTGGTAATGCCGCTGGGCAGCATTTTATCTTCTTCAGGGGTGATACCGATGACGCCAACATCCCCAGGCTCGGTGGTCTCAGAGCCGCCATCATTAAGGGTCGCACCAATATTGGTTACATATCCGCTGCTCCATTGGGTCGTATCACACATAGAAATAATCGTTCCATAAATCTGGGCGTTGCCTCGCACATCAACAATTCCTCCTACTATTGCCCCGGTTAGGACATTGTTATCATTTTGCTGTGGATTCGTATTGCCAAGATTCACGTTAAAATGGGGAGCGAGAATAGTTGCTTCCTGTATCTCTGAAGTATTATCGAAGGTTGCTTCGCCGGTGAAGTAAAGGCAGTTGTTCCTCCATTTTAAGACCTGAGGTGTGTCCGTAACAATCACGCCGTTAAAGGTGCAGTTTTCAAAACGAACATTATTATAATACGAGGAGCCGCTTTTGCTGCAATCAACATATAAGACTTCTTCAAAAGTGCAATTTCTGAATAAGGCATTGCGGTTGTCCGGCAGTCTGGTGTCAGTGAATGTCTGGTTCTCATAGACGTGACGCACTAATTTTCTACTCGAGCTTGAACTGGGCTGATTATAATTGCCTGCTACGTGGGGGAAATATTCCGTTTCTTTGTTGGCGCTCGGGCATGAAGCTATGTCTGTTAGGCCGGAGTTATAAAAATCGGTGTTATAATGGGATATGTCCATGCCAGGCATGTCCTCGTATGGTTGGCCGTAATTAATATTCTCGTGATAAGCCTGGATTTCGTCATCGGAGTTGTAATACCTGTCTTCATAGTTGTCACCTAATGGAGCGCCATTTACGTCAATTGGATTGCCATTTGGATCGAGAGTTTCTAATTGATAGCTTTGACTATCAATTTGTTGCCCGGTTAAGACCGTATTTATAGTGCCTTGGACTCGTGAATCGTTGGTCATATTATACGGTGATATTTCTGCACGGTTCCACGAACTAAAGACATCCCCATGAATGGTCGTATTGCCTGTAAGCCACATTCTGCCTCTACTAGCAACGCTATAGTTCAAGACCTCGCTGTCTTTAGTAACTTGCATATCCATGGTTATTTTTTTCGTGACTTCGCGGTCAGTGCCTATCGATTGCAGTTTTATTGTGCGAAGGTCACTATCGTATCGGTAGAACCTTATTGTGAAATTTGGGTCGGTGCTACAGAAATTAATGGGTGCGGTGATAATCTGGTCGCCGCTGTCGGTCGAATCGGTGAAACGAGTGGCTGATTGTGCTATTTGTCCACCTATAGCGGTGTTCTGAAGGTGTTGACATAGGTCCAACCATGCCTTGTTAGCCTGCTGATCGGTTACATAGTTGAATCCGGTGCTCTCCAGGATAACTGTGGCAACAACATATTTGCCACATTCAAGACCCGAATGGGCGGCTGATAGGGCCGAGTTGACTTTATGCTGATTACTGGCGATTTGAATGTTGTTGCCGGATAGCGAAGCCATTGATACAGCGAGCGCAGAGAATATTAATACGAATATCATGGATATGATAAGCGCAGCTCCGCGGCGTTTTTGGCAGATTATTTTGTTGATGGGCTTCATTTTCTCCGCCGAAAAAGCCACTTAGATACGGTTTACCAAACTTCTATGTGCCTATTAAAGTATAAGAAATGTTTAGCATAAAGGCAAAATAGCTGAACTGAAAGTGAGGACTACAGTGGAGTTTCCGAATAAGAAGTGGGATCATATTGCAATGTGAGCTCCGGCACGAAGCCGGCAGGTACATGGCTTGTTCCGGAACGCCGAATGAAACGTGGTTATCTATCGCGTCCTGACCTGTTTCACCACCTATTCCAGCATTGGCACCTTGTAAGTATACGTTGGCAATGCTCACGTCGCCTGCTATGTGTGAATTGCCTGTTATTGATAGCGCTATAATTGAATTCTCGCTTTCAATATAGACGTTTGATTCAACAGATACATTGACGCCTTCAAGCTCTACATTACCTGCTAATGACAAGGGTCCTTTGGATGCCACTGCGAAGTCAAAAACTGTAATACTATCCGTCAGCTTCTTGTTTTTTATGCGTGTTTTTCATGCAGCAATTTTCGTAAGCCCTTTTATATCAACGGCAGAAGCAGTCATTAACGCACAGGCGAACTTTTGGCCTTTGGCTGTCAGCATATAACGGTTTTCTTTGGCTACTTTCTTTATCAAGCCATGCACTCGAAGCAGTTTTATCAATCGGGTTGTCCTGCTCGAATACTTTTTCTGCTCTTGCTTTTCAAACTTATCTGATTTCGGATAAAGCCACTTTCTAAGGTCTTTATTCCTGAACCCGCTGAGCGCATTTTCTCCTTTGGCCAAAAACGTCAAAAGCTTGTAATCCTGCTGCTGCCATGGATTCAGACCTCGGTAACTCTTGCCGGCTTTCTTTATCCTGTTGCAGGCCGGCGATACCACTTCCTTTAGCTTTTCTTCTACCTGTGCCGATGCCAACGCATCGCCATAACGTTCATTACACTGATCGCTTACCTGACAACGTCGATGTAAATCGCTGACACCCTTACGCATTTTCTGCCACGACGCAGGACGTCTCGTATCATCATCAGGATGACGATAAACCTTAAAATCCCTTGTCTTGTTAATCGTCGTCTCTATCCTTAGAATACTACCGCTCTTATTGTACATCTTAACCGAATTATGGTTTTTCCAGTGTTTAACTCGAAGCCCCTCATAGCGTCGACGTAAATCGCTGACCACTTCAGAAGCTGGGCCTCGACTATCTTTCCTGCCGAAATAACGCATTACCGATGGAGAGTCTGAAACCCGCATTGCATGATGTAGAAGAAATGGATATAACGCATCAAGGTCTTCAACACTTCTGAACATGATGTCAGTTGCCCATTCAGTCTCATCGGCAGACCAGTAATACTCCGGACGTAACGGTTTTAGAACCTGCGGCAGACCGGGAC
>CAYNKI010000186.1:0-7730 GCA_964397675.1 uncultured Pirellulales bacterium | reverse complement strand
TCTCAGCTCTTATCGGCAAAGGTAAAAACCAGCTCACCTTTGATATGGTCGATACCTCTGCTGCCTGCGAGTATGCTGCTGAGGATGCCGACATAACCTTTCAGCTTTACATTTATTTGAAAAATCGTCTCGAAAAAGAGCCTTTGCTTAAAAAACTATTTTATGAGGTGGAGATGCCTTTGGTGCCGGTTCTGACAGCTTTGGAATATAATGGCGTCTCGCTCGACACCAAATTGCTAAGAACGATGTCCGGAGAAATTAATGAAGCATTGAACAAAATTACCGGCCAGATTTACGAGCAGGCCGGCTATGTATTTAATATCGATTCTCCAAAGCAGCTTTCTGAAATCCTTTTTGATAGACTCAAACTCAAATCCATCCGCGTCGGCAAAGCTGGCCGAAGCACCGATGCAGCGGTACTCGAACAATTGGCCGACCAGCATCCAATCATCGAGTTGGTTCTTCAACATCGCATGTTAAGCAAATTAAGGAATACTTATGTCGATAAGCTCAGCTCGCTAATCAATCCGCGGACCGACCGAGTGCACGCTTCCTTTAATCAGACCGTCACTGCTACCGGCCGATTGAGCTCAAGTAACCCTAACTTACAGAATATTCCTATACGGACTGAGCTCGGCAGCAAAGTTCGCTCTGCCTTTGTTCCCAAAGATAAAAGCTGCTGCATTTTGAGTGCCGATTATTCACAAATTGAGTTACGCCTTTTGGCACATTTTTCAAAAGACCAAACTCTCACTGCTGCTTTTGCCGCCGACCAGGATATTCACAGTTTTGTTGCATCGCAGATTTTCAACGTACCACTCGAAGAGGTGACAAGTGAAATGCGTTCACGCTGCAAAGCGGTCAATTTTGGCATCATCTACGGCCAGGGAGCTTTCGGTCTGTCACGCACAATAGGAATAAGCCAGGCCGAAGCCAAAAAGTTTATAGAGGATTATTTCGCCCGCTATAAGTCCATCCGTAAATTTATGGATGTTTGTATTGCGAAAGCTAAAAGTACCGGCTACGCAGAAACTATTTTGCACCGCCGACGAAAAATCCCGAATCTGACCAGCAAAAATAGTAACAAGCGTCGGCAGGCCGAGCGCCTGGCCATCAACACCGTTATTCAGGGTTCAGCTGCAGATTTAATAAAGATAGCTATGATAAACATTCAGCGGAAAATTGAAGTAGAGCATTTGCCGGTAAAGATGATTCTTCAAGTTCACGATGAGCTTGTTTTCGAATTGCCTACTGCCGAGGCTGATAAGCACGCTCAGTGGATAGATAAGGAAATGACCAATGCTATCAAGCTTGATGTCCCGCTGAGGATTGACATAACCCACGGCCCAACCTGGTTGGGTAACAAATAATGCTGTAGAGTGGGGCTTGCCCCACCATCAATATCTGTTTTCTTGGTTTCCTTGTTGGATGGGATCCTTGTTTGCCAGCGGGTCGAACTGGAACAGATAAAGAAATCCTTCGTCTCCACCGGCAGCTAAGATATTGTCCGGATTGACCGCCATGTACTCCACTTGCCGGTTATATTCCTGACCCTGAACCCATCCGATCAGTGACCAGTCCGCAACGCGCCAGATTCGGATGATGCCGTCATAGAGGCCACCGGAGAACAAGTATCGGCCGTTCGTCGACCATTCAACCGCTTCCACATTCGGCTCATCGCCGTCGTCATCGTCACCGGGCAGTACCTTGGCCTTTGACTCGTGAGGCAGATCCGCAACCATTTTGCCATCAGAAACGCGGTAGATGCGGCAGCGTCCCGCCTGACCCACCACGGCGACGAGTTGATTATTCGGTGAAATGCGAACTGATTTGACCCGGTTCTTACCAAAATCGATGACATGCAGTGCCTGCCAGTCGGCAGTTCTGGTGATTTTACAGCACGCTCCATCGCTTCCCGAGACCAGTAGCGACCCATCAGACGCCCAATCGATGGAATTGCATTCACTTTTAGGATGTCCGATTTCGGCGACCTTTTCAAAATCCCACAGGCGATAGACCGCCGCGATATCATCATGTGCAACAGCAACCCATTTCCCATCAGGTGAAAAAGCAGCACCATCGGTGTTTTTACCGTGTCCGAGATTCTTGAGCATTTTCCCGGTGGATAGTTCCCAAATCTTGCAGCCGGTATCGTTCATGCCGGTCAGGAAATATCGATCATCCACGGAGAAATGAATCGCATTGGTCTCGCCGTCAGATCCGGAAACCTCCTCTTCATTGTGTTTAACTTGCATGACAAACTTGCCGTCAGAGACGCGGTAAATTTTGGTCAGTCCCGTGTTATCGCTCGCCGCTACCAGGTCGCCCTTGGTGCTGAAAGCGCAGCCATCTACGGCACCTGCTGTTCCCTGTTTATCAACCTGAATTTTGCGGATCAGGGTAAGCATCTCAGAACTACTTGTACTCTGTTGATTACAATTTGTTACTGCAAAAAGTATAAGCAGATCCGCAACTCCAATTTGTATAAAAATGTGTTTCATTTGTTTTTCCTCTAATTTCGATAGATTATTTTATTCGTACCACCCGGAACAGTCCCATAGGGTGGAACTTGCTTGTATCGGCTGCTCATCTCTGCGAAGCGTTTCTCCGAAGCAGGAAGCTGGTGGCGGGTCAGGCGCGATTTCCAACGGCGGAAATGTCACGCTCTTGGCTTTTATAATCCAGGAAGGGTCACCGTAAACACCGGCCTTGGTATAATCGAACGGCATAAAGCCGAGCTTGATGGCAGGGCAGTTGCCCTTCAGGCGAAAGTCGAAATTCTCAGCGTCCTCAAATAGCGGATCGGCGATGATCGAATGTTCGTCATGTCCAGTTTCATTCCTCCAGTCAGCCAGTGATTTTCCTACGAAAGTAACCTCGCTGCCAGTAGCATCCCAGTAGCAATTATTGTCCATGTTGACCTTAACCTCCGTCCAGCGTCCCGACAAAAGGCTGCCGCTATCATAGTAAACAATATTCTTCTCAAAGGTAAACGACAGATGATTCTCAACCCGCGTGGCCTGGATCTGATGCAGCTTGCTGAAGGCAAGAATATTATTGCGAATGATATTTTCCTTGCCGTAGTGCTGATGAAAGCCACCGGTCTTTGTATTGTAGACCAGATTATTCTCCATCACGATATTGGAGCTGCCCTCGTCGGTATAGAGTCCCCAGCCGCCGTAGGAGTAGGAGTAGATATCATGGAAGATGTTATTGCTGACGACCGTTCCTTGCGAAGGTCCCAACGTATAAATCCCGCCCATGTCACTGAGCACACCCCAGCCGATATGGTGCACGTGGTTGAAACTGATGGTATTGCGTTTGGCTAAGCTTTCGGCGTAGCCCCAGCGCCAGCCGACAGAAATACCGGTGTAGAAAAAATCGCCAATATCATTGTGAGTGACACTGTTGTCGCTGCTGTGTCCAATCCATACACCTACCGCACACGGGAAGATATGTCCCCCGGAGCGAATGATATTATTATGAATGGTGTTATGGCTGGTGCGTTCGTACCCCTTGGTTGCTATCCTGGTTTCACCGATTCGCACACCACCGGCACCGAGATCGTGCAAGTAGCAATGTTCAAGCCGACAGTTGCGACAGCCCTTGCGAAACCACACGCCATACCTGCCGACGTGCGCGATTTCACAGTCTTCGATGGTGATGTCACGTGCGCCATCGGCCATTATAACAGCATCGATAGGATAGGCCGCCTGGCTCGGCTCAAAGCCTTCCGGGGGCAAAACATACTGGCCGTAGCGAAAGACTAAACCTTTCAGCTTTATATGCTCTATATATTGTTGCTTATCAGGTTTTCCTTGAAAAACAATGAATTTCTCAACCGCTGGCGCGACAACACTTGTTTGTGACATATCTTCGCCAGGCAAGGGTTTGTAATACAGCATACCATCACGGGCCAGGAACCATTCGCCAGGTGCATCCAAGGCAGCTTTGAAATTCTCCAGATGGTAGCGAGTGTTTTTCTTCCATGGATTCCAGGACTTCATTCCTTGCCCACTGGTGATAATGGCACATCTCTCAGTATCCACAGCTTCAAGAAAACGGCGTGTTATGTCCCATTTGTGATATGCCACCATAGTGACATCGTGCAGTTCGTCCGCATCCAGCTCAAATAGTAGGCCTATGTCCTCCGATTGTGCGAGCACGGTTTGACGGGCACGTTTCGCTGTTCTACCTTGTCCTTGTTCAAGCACATCTTGCTCAACATCCACCATATAGTAGTAGAACTTGTTGGGACTGCGCGCCCGGACGGCACGACGGCCATCGATGAACAACTGCTCGAAATACCATTTGCCGGCGGCAACATCTTGTATGTGGGCTTGCCAAACGCCGTCTTTGCCTCGCTTGAAGCCTGTAATTATCCGCCCGCCGGTAAAGACCGGCCTGGCACCCGAAGCCGCTTCGTAGATGATCGGGTACTCTTTTGTCCCGCTGTCCTCAGCCTCGAATACAACCGGCTCGCTCAGCGTGTAAGTGCCGTTCGCCACAGTCACCCGTACAGGCTCAGTAAGGCGCCCTTTTGATTTCAATCGCCGAATTGCATCGCGAGCACCAGTTAGTGAAGCCAGCGGCCCATCCGTGCGTTCTTTGTTGGGCCGAGCAAATCGGCCTGACCATCGGTCGTTGCCCACTGGGGAAACGTAGAAGGTGACAGCCTCAGTATGTTGAACACAAAATATTGACCATGTCACCCAAGTAATCAGGTAAAACCTCGATTTTAGACCGTGCTTTCTCATGGCATTTTAGCCCCTTTTGTTTTCGCTTACGTTCTCCCATTCTACGCCGACTTTCTTCAGTGCGTAGCCCACTTCACGCAGGTAATCACCGTAGCAGGTCATCCAATGGAATCCTCGCATATCCTCCAAGAGCTTCCGCCAATCTCCGTCGATTTCCAGGTCGATCTGCGACCGGCAGATATCATAGAAGGGATGGCTGATGATTTTGCCTCGGCAGCCGACCCACCTCTTAGAATGGAAATCCGGCACAAGATTTGTGATTATCTGACCCTTGCTCATCTGTACTTTTGGAGCGGCACCGTAATCCGACTCAAAGTGAGTATGGATTTGGACCGCCTCGAGGTCTTTGCTGTTCATTCTTCTTGGAGCAGTACAATGCGCGCAGGTCGTGACACCATCGTGAGGATGAGTGGGATCGTTCAAAAAGGATGGCTTTCCCGAGATGTATCGCAGCAAAATGCCGGACGGAATGACCACGAAATCTGATTCGCAAAACGCCATCAGTCCTTCATCGTTGATAAGGCTTAGAGGCATACAGGCTGTGGTTTGGGCCATCGGAATAATCGTCCCCATACAATGATGGACGGTGATAGCAGGGGCGTCTTCTCTGGCCATCAGCTCTTTGAAGACCTGTGTTAAAAGAAAAGCGTTTACCACGAATTTCTTGTCGGTGTGCAGGGATACACCCTTTTGGGCGAGGTATTCATCTGTTTGGCGTTCGGCTTGCTCTACGGCTTCCTGGTTCGCATTTAGTCTCTTAATCATCGGCTCGAGCTCTTTGTAAGTAACCGGCCTTATATCGAGCTTCCAGATTTCCCTTGCAGTCTTGGGCCCAAATTTGTGCCCGACTTGTCCCCATCCACCCGCATCGCCAATAGCTACGATTCTCGTACCCATAGCATTTTTCAATCCATAAAGTGCTCTTAGCCGCCACAGAATTTCCTCGTAGTCGTCTACTACAACGGCTCAGACATCCAGGCCTGGCTCCTTAAACTCATCTTTCTGTTTTCTCAACAGACGCGGGTGAACGATTTCATACCATAAATACACTGGGCCGGACCTGTGCATTATAAACATCACCTTTGGCTTTTCTGAAGCAGCGATGGTTTCCAGCCAACCACGTGGCCCACCTGCAGCATAAACAAGAATTACATCGCAATTGCTGTCTCTCACAGCGGATGCCTGCTGACCGCTATTGACCCGCGCGAGTGGCATAAATTCCATTGGGAAATCTGCCATCGATTTCAGATTCTTCAATTCTTTCTCGATTTTCGTGGCTTCTGTGTCCACATCGTTCTGATTGTGCAATCCTCCCCATGACCGCCAGCTCCAGGCCTCTCTTCTTTTGGGCAGATTATAAACAAGAGTCGGCTTGACTCTTAGAACCTTGCCAATGCGAAGCCCCCATTCCTGCAATAGGCTTTCTAAAAGCGCCAGTGACTTGGCATGACGATAGTGCCACTGCACCCACACCTGCTGCCCCTACGCTCACAGCCTTCATAAAATCACGTCGATTAATATTTCTGTCCATTACAAAAACTCCTTTCTTGCCAGCAGTGCTTTTTTACCGCCAGCAGTCACTTGCCGAAAGTCTCCCAATAGATAAACTAATTACTTTCTTTTTATCTTTAGGTTTTGCGGATTTGGTGTGGGCATCTGAGCATCTACGCTCTTGCGCCAGGCGTGAAGACGCTGGCGAAGTTCCGCAGCTCTATCGCTTGCTCTTTCCGCAAGATTGTTCTTCTCGCCCACATCCTGCTTGAGATTGTACAGCTCGATATGGCTGTCTTCAAAGTATTCTATCAGCTTCCAGTCGTTTTGGCGAATTGAACTCGCTGGGCTGGTCGTAGCATAATAGTGAGGATAGTGCCAATAAAGTGCATCGCGTTTCAGTTTTGAATTGGGGTCTTTCAGCAACGGGACGAGGCTAAGCCCGTCTATGTCGGCATTGTGCTCTGGATCGCCTCTTAGGTCAACCAAATCAAGAATTGTCGAGTAGAAATCGATTGAGCTAACGGGTTGACGGCACAGGCTGCCAGCTTTCGTGACGCCCGGCCAGTGAACGATCAGGGGCACCCGAACTCCTCCTTCGTATAATGAGCCTTTACCAGACCGCAGTGGATGGTTGTTGGTGACGGTCTTTCCTTTGTACCGGTTGATATACCCGCCATTGTCGGAGAAAAAAAACACGACCGTTCGCTCACCGATGCCAAGCTCATCGATTTTGGCAAGGATACGGCCAACATTCTCATCGAGACTGTGGACCATCGCTGCGTATTCACAGTTCTGATGGTGCATGTGTGGTTTCAACTTCTCACGATAGTGAGCAATCAGCTCCGGCTTGCCTTCGATCGGCGTGTGAACGGTGTGATAACAAAGGTTTAGGAAGAATGGCTTGTCTTTTGCCTTATCGAGGATCCGAAGCGCTTCATCGGTCAGCCGGTCAGTAAGGTATTCATCTTTATCGCCGAACTCCAGATGTGGCACATATCGGAATTCCTTGCCGAATGTGCCTGCTCCCCGGTATGGATAGAAAAATGTGGTCGGAGCACCCCAGAAGGTTCCACCGATGTTGATGTCGAAGCCCTGCGTCTGTGGGTAGTGCGCAGCATCACCCACGTGCCACTTGCCCACGTGAGCCGTCAGGTAGCCAGCTTGCTTAAGCACCTCGGCGATGGTCACTTCCTTATGTGGCAGATTGCCTTGCGTGATAGGCGGTATAAGCTTTCGCCTGCGAGGTGGGCTCGCTGATGCTTCGTACCAGATAGTCATATGGAGACGTGCTGGGTACTTGCCGGTCATGATCGAGGCCCGCGTCGGCGTGCAGACCGGACTTGCTGCATAAGCATCGGTGAACAGCATGCCCTGCTGGGATAGCCGGTCGATGTTGGGCGTCTCGTGCAAATCGCTGCCAAAACAACCTAAGTCTGACCAGCCAAGGTCGTCGACAAGGATGAACACAAAATTCGGCTT
>CAYNKI010000185.1:0-7741 GCA_964397675.1 uncultured Pirellulales bacterium | reverse complement strand
TAATAATGGATGCACGACTGGGTGTGCAAATAGAATTATTACAAAATACATTATCAAAGATCATCCCTTCATTAGCTATCTTATCAAGATTTGGAGTGGGATTGAGGGATGCCAGTCTTGATCCATATATGCCGAATGCCTGAGTCGTATGGTCATCAGACATGATAAACAGGATGTTAGGCTTTACCTCCCTGGATATACTGGTACAAGAAGGCAATAATATGGAAAGTACCATTGATGGAAGAACCAAACTTTTTCTTGAACTCATATTAACCAAATCTCATAAGGTTGGTTATTTATTTCTTTGAACGGCTTTGGTGCATGAATCAATTCCTATCTTGATAGCAAATAACCCATTCAACACATTATAGGCTTGTGAAACGCTGAATTCAATGGAGATTCTACCATGTTCGAGCCGCATAAGGTAGCCTATAGGCATCCAAGTAACCGTTCACAGGGTAAATACGCCGATTTTGAGCCGTTATGGGCGATTTGATTGACTATTTCGTCAAAAAAACTTAAAATATTTCCTGCTTTGCAGCCAAAATCGGCTATAATAATTAACAAACGCCATTTTAACAGCGTGAACGGTTACGGCATCCAAAAACAAAACGCAATATCGGTGTAAACAAGGAAGGTTGGATTATGGTTTCTATCGCTTCAAGAGAATCCTTGGAGGGTGACTGAGGTCCAAGCATGGCGAAGCTCAAGGGCGGGAGGTCTTGATTGGCTGTTCATTTTTGAATAGGATGCTGGATATCGGTAGGTCAGTATCATATAGTGTTTGTTAAAACGGTTGCCGAACAGCACAATGCATTTTACGGTTGATTCATGCACCAACGCCACAGGGAAGCAGAAAGGTCGGCACGACCGTTTGAGAATTCGGTCGCGAAACGAAAGGCACCACGTATGCTTGAAAGACAAACCCGGCGAGAGTTTTTGAAGACAATTGGTATCGCTTCTTTTTCCATGGCCGCAGGGGCCGGTTGTTCCAAGATCAAAAGAAGCCCGTCTGAACAATCCATGTCCTCCAAACCGAATATCATACTGATTATGGCCGACGATCTCGGGTATGCAGGCCTGGGATGTTACGGGCAGACACTCATCCGAACGCCTCGCATCAATCAAATGGCTCGAGAGGGGATGCGTTTCACGGATTTTTACGCGGCGAACACGGTGTGTGTCCCCTCACGCTGCGGTCTGATTACGGGTCAGCATCCGGGGCATGCGACGATCCGTGACAATTTCCCGCCGCATGTGGACCTTGAACTCGAGAACGGCGGCGGGTACATGCGCGATTATCCCGAAGGGGCCTGGCCTCCCAATGTCACGACGTTGGGACGCGTCCTCAAGGATGCAGGATACCGGACCGCTCAATTCGGCAAGTTGGAAGCGGGGATTCCCATGCCGGCGGGAAAGATGACCGAGCACGGCTGGGATACCTGGATGGGGTTTCGCGGTACAGGGGCCGCGTTTCAGTATTACCCCACGGTATTGTGGAAAAACGACGAAAAGATGACGTTCGAGGCCAACAAACCTGACGACGTGCGGCGCCCGGGCATTGTCGGTGACAAAGGCGTTTATTCGGCAGACCTGTTCATAGAGGATATCTCAACGTTCATACGAGAAAACCAACAGGGACCTTTCTTTCTATATTTTCCATCCCAGGTACCTCACGGCAGGTCTCCTCGGGACGGAGATGAAATCCAGGTCCCTGATATGGGTCCATATGGAGATCGGCCCTGGACCCACCTGGAAAAACTGTACGCGGCCATGATGACGCGGTTTGACGATCACGTCGGCCGGATAATCGACCTACTGAAGGAACTGGATCTTGATGAGAACACCGTCATCTTCTTTACCAGTGACAATGGTGATGAAAACAGCTATTACAAATACACGGATCGATTTCATGCCACAGGCCCCTTGCGCGGGAAGAAGCGATATTTGTACGAAGGGGGGATCCGTGTCCCCATGATCGTGCGCTGGCCCGGACACATCAAGGCGCGTCAAACCAGTGACCTGCCATGGGCTGCATGGGATCTGATGGCCACCTTTGCAGATCTGGCCGGTGTGCAGGCCCCGGCACACACGGATGGGATCTCTGTGGTTCCCACATTACTGGGCCGACCGAAGGAACAGACGCCCCGGGAATATCTGTATTGGGAATATCAGCACGGCAAACAGCAGGCCGTGAGAATGGGCCCGTGGAAGGGCGTTCGTTTTGGCGGTACAAAAGAGCCGATCGAACTGTATGACATGCGCAAGGACATCGGCGAAAAGAACAATGTTGCTGCGGCCCATCCAGATGTTGTCAGGAGAATGCGTGAAATCATGGAAGAGGCACGCGAAGGGTCGGTGTTTACCCAATTCTGGCCGTTGTCGGAATATCGACGTGACGATATCAAACTGGACAACAATATATACAGGACATTGGGCGGGGGGGAAGGCTACTAGTCCTTTGCAATAGGAAAATTGATGGGTCAATTCGCCGTACCAGTAGGTCAGATGCAAGGAAGGAACCGAAGGCCTACTGTCGTAGGTCGAGGATTCCTGACGCCGCAGATGGCCTGCTGCTACAAGAAGTACCCATCAAGTTGAGTGTTACACAGCACTAGCCTCTGTCGGCCGTGCTGTCGTCGGCAAAAGCCGAAACCATGCAAAGCACTGCCAGCACGAGTTTTCCAACACCTGACATCATTTGCCTTCTCCTCTGTGCTTGGATTTCACGTCTTTGGCCCATTTGTTGTGCAGGGCCAGCAGATGAGCCGCCAATTCCGGTTTTTCCTTGAGGTAGTTCTTCTTCTCCGGCTCAGGATCATTCAGTTTGCCTAGCGAGCGTGCTTCACTGCCGCGGCCCAGCAGCTTCCACTCGCTTCTACGCACTGCCCAACGATCGCCCCATTGCCAGTGCATAACCTCATAGGGAGATTGAGCAGTGGGTGATTTGATGATTGACACGAGGCTGCTTCCGTCGAGTGGCACATCGGGCAGAGGCACGTTGCAAAGTGCAAGAACAGTAGGCATCCAATCCATTGCGGTTACGGCCTGATTGCGGACCTCGCCCTGGGGAAGTCTGGCGGGGCAACTGATGATGGCCAGCACCCGGATCCCGCCCTCCAGGAAAGAGCCTTTCTGGCCGAGCCATTTGCCGGGGTTACCGCCTCCACTGGCTCCGTAGAAGTGTCCCTTGGGTAGTCCGCTCTTGTGGTTATCGACACGAATCCTGTTTCCGGTCTCCTCGGAATGTCCGTTGTCGCTCATAAAGATGACGATCGTATTGTCGCGCAGCGCGTGCGCTTCGATCTTGTCAATGATCTGCCCGATGTAGTGGTCCGTGGTGGAGACGATCGCGCCATAGGATCGGCGGGCCTCGTCTTTCGTGTCGTTATACATCGCCGCGAAGCGCTCGAGCGCCTGCTCGGGATAATGCGGGATGTTGAACGGCACATAGAGGAAGAACGGACGGCCCTTGTTTTGGTCGATGAACCGCAACGCCCGACGAACCATCATCTCAGGGAAGTACTCACCTGGAGCCCGGACCGGCGTGGTTCCTTCATATAGATCGTGGAAACCGGCACCGTGCAGGAAATAGTGGTTGTAATTGTCGATGAACCCGTCACGGATACCAAAGAACTCATCGAAGCCCTGTTCCTTGGGTCCGTAGTCGCGGTGGGCGCCGAGGTGCCACTTCCCATACAGTGCCGTTCGATAGCCCGCCGACTGCAGCGCTTCGGCAAGCGTCACCTCTTCCAAAGCCATGTTGATACCTTTGGCGGCGTTCATGTCACCCTGCGTCCAGAAGTGGACGCCGCTCCGCTGTGGATGTCGGCCAGTCAGAAGCATTGCACGGGCCGGGCAACAGACGGTGTGAGCGTAAGCTTGAGTAAAACGCACACCGGTTGCCGCGAGCTTGTCGATGTGCGGCGTGTGGAGGTCGGCTGATCCGTAGCAATTTGCATCCAGTGTCCCCTGATCGTCAGTAAGCAGGATAACCACGTTGGGATGCTTCGCCAACACCAGCGCAGGCAGATTCACAGCGCAGGTTGCCAGTAAAATGAATAGTCTAATCATGACACTTTTGGTTTGTCTCGTTTGCGTCATCGGGTGGCCAATGTTCACCTATCTGCTCCCATTCAGTTTTCGTTTCTGGTTCCGTGCCTTGTCCTGCGCGTTCTTGAAGTTGTCCCCGCCCGTGCCGAACGGCACGACTGTATAAGAACGGTCGGTCTGTTTGATCGCCATAAACTCATCCAGCCGCTGCTGAAGCCGACGTCGGGCAAACGCATGTGGCCCTGCATCGCTGACAACATTCATGTTGTACCGTGTTTGGTTGCTGGAAACCGAGACATCGTAGAAGCGACCGTCCTCATGTAGTCGAAAACGTTCGTCTCGGACAAAATACACGCCGCCTTCAAACGCCATGGCAAAGGTTTCGCGATCCTTGCCCGGTTTACCCAGCAAGTTGTGAGACAGGTCCATTCCGTCCACTTCGCGCTCAATGGGAATCCCCACCATCGACGCAAGTGTTGGCAACACATCCATCACCGATATGAATGAATCTCGGTGCCCTGATGGAATTCTGCCGGGCCAACGAGCGATGAACGGCACGCGCGTGCCGGCTTCGTTCATCGTGCGCTTACCGCCTCGGAGGCGAAAATCTCCCAGCCTGCTGACCAGGTATCCTGCGGTGCCGTTGTCTCCGGTGAAGATGACCAAAGTGTTTTCCTCGAGGCCTAGTTCCTTCAGCTTGCTCAACAGCCGACCAACAATAGCATCCATATAATGGACCATCTGTCCGGCCTTGCGCTCGCGCTCGCCGAGGTCTGGGGGGAAGCGTGTCTGTGCCGATATCTGATCACCGGGAGGCGTGATGAGCGGGGCGTGAATCAGATTCATCGGGAAATAGGCGAAGAACGGAAGATTCTGTTCCTGAGTGCGTTTCATGAAGTCAATAAGGAAGTCGCAGCAGTAGTCAGGCCCAAAGACTTCTTTCCCGTGAACCTTGTACTTACCGTTTTCCCAGTTGTGCGGGCCGAAGTAACGACTGTGACGCCTGCCGTCCCAGTACTGCACCCACAGACAATGTTCGTCGAAACCGTGCGATGCCGGCTGATCCGGGTACCGTTGAAAATCTCCCAAGTGCCATTTCCCGGCAATGGCAGTCTTGTAGCCGGCGGATTGAAACATGTGCCCAAAGGTCTTCAGATGAACTGGTAGACGATTATTCCTTTTGGGATCAAGCGGACTGTCCAGACGCTCGAGAAACCCGCTTCGGTTCGGGTACAAGCCGGTCAGGATCATTGCCCGGGTCGGAGTACAAACCGGAGTGGCATAGGCGTTTTCAAAAAGCGCTCCTTCGGAGGCCATTCGATCCAAGTGAGGTGTTGAATAAACTGTATTACCGTAACACGGCAATACCTCCGCCCCAAGATCGTCGGCCATGATGAGTAGAATATTCGGAGGGTTATCCAGTGCAAATGCTCTGGGTGTTACAAGAAGGATAATTAGGATGAGATACTGTTTCATGTTTGTTCCTTGCCTGAGCAGAACAAGATATTATATGGTTTTCCTGAGTTGATTGTATCTAAGGCACAGTGGGTGTCAAGGCAGAGCGGGTCTTGACACTGTACATCCTGGCATAGCCAGGTGTGATCCTGCCCCCCTACAATAAGACCTAAAAACTTCTGCAAAATACATAAATCTATATTAAATAATGATTTATAATCATTATTATCTTGCAATCTCCTCCGTTTTGGGTATTATGTAAGTGACGTTAAAGAAAAAACTTACACACAAAACAAAGGAGAAATTATCATGCAACATTTTCAAACATCGCTGTTTTATGACCTCCAGGAGCTCATTCGAAATTCTCCGCTCCTGCGAAAGTACTACTACCTCTTCAAAGCTCTCGACCTTTCAGCACTGTCGGACAGAAACGACCGCATCGGAAGAACCGGCCACTCACAACATGCCATTCTGCGGGCTTTCATCATCAAACACCTCGAAGGAATCAAATCCGTTGCTTTATTGATTGACTATCTAAACTCATTTCCCGCTCTTCTGGAAATCTGTGGCTTTGAATTAGGAAATCTGCCGGAAATCTTTCATTTCTCCAGTTTCTCCGATTGTAGAGCAAGATTGCGGTTGCCATAACTGCTTAAATGGATTGAAGTTGCAAAGAAACGATCGATTGAGGGCGAGGGAGTGCGAAAAAACCCCTAAGTTTGAGAAGAATTCGTACTTGAAGTGAGGCGAATAATTTGGTATAAATGAAATAATAAGAATCTACGGATTTTGGCATTTGCAAACAAGGCTGAGAACATATACATCCCAATTGATAGTTGATATTAGGCTTTTGAAAGAAGGAGATAACATCAAATCATAAAAACCTGTATTAGATAGTTGCAAAATCTTGAAGAAGGATGATTTTATCTGTTGTTTTTCTGGAAGTTGTTTGAGACGGTAAACTAAAAACTCATAACTAAGAACTCAAAACTCTTGTAAAGAAGGGAGGAATATCATGTCTAAAAAATCGAAGATCCACTGTGTTGGATTGATTTATTTGGTTGCTTTTGTGTTGATGTTGGGCATGGCAGGAAGCGTGTCTGCAGACACATTCATCTTCGATGAATTCGATGACAACGATGTCGGTATGAACACCTCCGGTATTGGAAGTGGGTTTGAAGCCGCGTTTAGTGGTACAGCCAATGTTGTCGAAGAAGAAGGTCTTATCAAAGTAATCGGTGGTTCTGGTGGGAGCCACCGTAGTCAAATCGGATCAAAGGATGCGTTCAGCGCGAACGGTTCACCTGTCTATGGGATTTTCAAGATGACGGACATGTACCGAAGCGCTTCGGTTGATGTCGGCACGGCCCGGTTCTACGCCGGGTTCTGTTCCACGCTACCTAACTTGCTGGCTCCAGTCGCGGGTTCGGTAGATGGCCTCTGGATTGTAATACATAGCCGCTACGATCTGACGGGCATAAACACCTGGAGTACGGGCGATGGGGGTCTGGTGTATGTCAACGGGGGGGTGGTGACTGAACTGGCCAAATGGGCATGGGACAGTTCTGTTTTTACATTCGATACGGCCTCTGGTTTCCGATCTGACCGTGTTGCTGTTGACATGATCGCCTCGGACCTGACATTCGTATTGAGTTCAGATGCTGACGGCTATTCGCTGAGCATCTCTTCGACGGACGGGACGGCGGTGCTGCCGGATGCTATCAGTGGTACGTGGGCCGCTGCCGGCGTGAGTAACGATTTGAGTGAGGTGTACGCCTCGGTGTGGACGCAAGGAGCAAATAGTGGTAATGAGATGGGGCTGGTGCTGGATAGGATTGTGGTTAATGAGGAGGGGTGGGAACAACGGGGAGCCGAATTTTCGTTTGCCCCCAGTCCTGCTGATAAGGAGATAGATGTGCCACGGGATGTGGTTCTTAGCTGGGAGCCGGGAGAATTTGCAGCGCCAACAAACGGGCACAAAGTCTATTTTGGTGAGAGCTTCGATGACGTCAACGACGCCACCGGCGGTGTCGCCCAGACTGCTGCCAGCTATACTCCAGCCCCACGCCTTGATTTTGGCAAGACTTATTACTGGCGGGTCGATGAGGTCAATGCTCCGCCCACCAGCCATGTCGTGTTCAAAGGCGATGTGTGGCAATTTACGACCGAGCCCATTAGTTATCCGATTGCCGGTGAGAATATCATCGCCACCGCTTCCAGCTCGAATAGCATA
>CAYNKI010000184.1:0-7823 GCA_964397675.1 uncultured Pirellulales bacterium | reverse complement strand
TCGATAACAACAACCGGCCCAAGCGCACAGGCACCTAAGCAGTTCACCGTCTCCAGTGTAAACTCCTTGTCCGCTGTTGTCTGGCCTGCATCGATACCGAGCTGCCGCTCAAGCTCTTCGACAACCCTTGGCGCACCTCGTACGTGGCAGGCTGTACCAAGACACGCACAGACAAGATGCTTACCTCGAGGTTTCAAACTAAACGTTCGATAGAACGTAGCAACACCATATACATCAACCAGGGAGCGGCCTGTCTTGTCGCTTACTATTCTAAGAAACTTTTCGGGAAGATAGCCATATTCAGCCTGGATTTCTTCGAGAATGGCGATAAGTCCTCCCCTATCCTTGCTATGCTTCTTCAGAATCCTTGATATATCTTTCGAATCTACATCCTCCTGCACCTGGGTGCCGATGTCGGCTGTCACTTGAGTAACCTCCATTAATAATTAAAATTTTTGTTGTCAGCAACCATTATAATAAGCTAAACTAATAAGGAAATAACAAAGAATAAACTATACCGTTTTGGAGGCTATGGCACAAGGCATTAATAATTATAGAGTCTATAGGACAGCTTATAATGCACATAGAAACGCTAAAGATATTCTGCGATTTAGCCGATTTGCGAAGCTTCTCCAAGACTGCTGAAAAACACCTGCTAAGCCAATCTGCAGTTTCTCAACAGCTTGCGCAACTGGAGCTTGACCTAAAATGCCAACTATTGGACAGAAAGAAAAGGCCTGCTGAGCTTACCAAAGCTGGCCAGTTGCTTTATCAGGCTTGCAGAGATATGCTTGACCGATATGAACAATTGAGAAGTGAATTAAACGCTTTGAAATCAAAAGAAGGCGGTAGAATAAATGTAGCTGCAATTTTCAGTATTGGTATGCACACGCTTCCGGACTATGTTAAGACATTTATGGTTAAATATCCTAATGTTAATGTTCACATAGAATACTTCAGCGTCGATAGAATCTATGAGATGGTCCTAAGCGGAGATATTGACATCGGGCTGGTAGCGATTCCGAAAAGAGACAAAAGGCTTGAGGTATATGACTTTGAGAACGAACCGCTGGTGTTAGTCTGCAGCCCACAACATCCCTTCTCACATGAATCGCAGGTCGATATTCATAGATTACAATTTGAAAGATTTATCGCTTTTGAGAAAAATGTCCCTACACGCGGGTGGATAGACAATATTTTAGAGCGTTACAATATTGTTGTCCGGCCGGTGATGGAGTTTGATAATATTGAAACTATCAAACGAGCGGTGGAAATAAACTCAGGGATAAGTATACTGCCGCAGACCGCAATACTTCAAGAACTTAGCAGTGGAACGATAAAGGCAATACCCTTCTCGAATGAAAGTTTTGTTAGGCCGACAGGAATAATAGTTCGAAAGAGTAAGATTTTGGGCCAAGCTGGCCGATATTTTATTGAGCTATTGCATAAAAAGCGTGAAGCATGAAAAGTGACTAAAGTGTAAAGTGACTAAAGTGCCTAAAATGCAGCAAGACTCAAACCCAAGAAAAAGTTTGAATTTGGTAGAAAGAACCGGATTGTTCTTGTCACTTTAGTTCACTTTAGGCCCTTTAGCTCACTTTAAGTACTTTAATGTGATGTCAATCAAAGCGGTAATATTTGATTTAGATGGGACAATAACTCAGCCCTATTTTGACTTTGATGCCATTCGAGAAGAGATGGGGCTGGACAGAAATTCCGGGCCGGTCCTGGAACAGATGCAGAAAATGTCTCCTCAACAGCGCCAACACGCCGAGAAAATATTGCATTTTCACGAGCAAAAGGCGGTGACAGAATCCAGGCTCAATCCTGGCGCAAAAAAGACCCTCGATATGCTCCGTAAAGCCGGTGTAGCCATTGGTGTATTGACGCGTAACAAGCGGAGCAACGCCTTGGCAATTGCCCGCAGGCACAATCTGGAATTCGATGCTATCGTCGATAGAGAAGATGGGCCGATTAAGCCTGATGCCTTCGGCGTAATGCGAATGTGTCAACAATTCAGCGTAAAGCCGGAGGAAACACTCATGGTGGGTGATTATATTTTCGATTTACTTTCCGCAAAAGCTGCAGGTGCGGTTGCGGTGCTGCTGGCCAATCATCATAAAGCTGACGAATTTGCCAAGCATGCAGATTTTATTATTGAAAATATAAACCAAGTACTTCAAATTATAGAAGGGTAAGAAAGTGATAACTAAAACCATATTAGGTGTGTTGTTAATGATGAGCTGCTGCTGGGCCTGCGGATGTACGGAAAGCTTGGCTAACTGCCAATCCGAACAGATCGACGCTAATTCAGTCGAGGCAATCCTAAAACAATTAAAAGAAAAGACGACAAAGCTTATATCCTACCAGGTACAGGTTGAATATAAATTCAGCCAACCACTGCTCGAATCAGAAACTCTTAGGAAGGGTGTTTTGTATTATCAAAGAATTGACAAAAAATCGAAGCTTCGGGTAAATTTTCAAACGCTCAAACATGACGATGAAAAACAGCAGAAATATCTCGAGCACTTTATCTTCGATGGTATCTGGCTCACGCATATCGACTACCAAATCAAGGCAGTTAAACGTCATCAATTAACCGAACCAAACGAGCCGGTGGAGGCCTTCGATTTGGCAAGAAGAAACTTACCGATCATCGGCTTTACCAAGATAGAAGATTTGAAAAAACAGTTTGAAATAAAATTAGTTCGGAAGGAAAAAGAAAAGCGACCCTCTGTTATTCCCGCGGAACCTGTCCCCGACTCCGATAGGGGAGCGGGAATCCACGATTCTATTCAACTACATTTGAAAACCAGGCCGGATTCGGTTTACAAGGATGATTATACTACTATTGATTTTTGGATCGATAAGAAGCTATTCCTACCGACGAAAGTCGTCGCTGTCTCCACCGAAGAGGATATTTACGAAATAAGATTTCTCAAGCCGAAGGTTAATAAAAAAATAGATAAAAGGGTCTTTGAGTTTAAGATGCCCGAGGACTTCACTGTTGAGGAAATCCCACTAAAGAAAAAAAGCAAATGAATTGTCATTGCGAGGCCTGCGGAGTCCCGCACCAATTTAGCTTGGGCCTCCGCCTAATTGGTGCGGGATGGAAATCTCATTTGTTATACGGGTAAAGTAAGCCGATGGGGACAATCACAGAAAAAGATTTTCAGCAGTTAATTGCAAAACGTGTTCATACATTGCTGGGCCTGGCAAGCCACCTTTCACAATGTCGCTCAGTCAGCGGGATTCTGACACGTCCGTTTCTGGGTGAGTTCCTTTCGCAGTCCGTGCAGCTCGAAGAGCTTCTTGACGCCTACGATGCACGCAACAATTGCCAATGGTGCTCGTTCAGATCGCTAATAGCAGCAACTAAGCTTTTTTCTGACGTAAGTTACGAGCTGCTCCACATCCAACATTCATTGCCAGCTTATCGGCTCTTGCCGATTGAGAAAGATTTTGTCAAGGCAACTCAGGGCGCGCTTGAGTTTACTTCTGATGTGCTTGTCCGAACAGCGAAGGAAATACTTGCCAGGGCCAGTCGGCTTGGCCTTTCCGTTCCGTCAAAAAGTCTTCATGAGAAATCTTACTCCGAGGAGCTTCCACCCGGCCGACTAAAACGTGACTGTGGCCCCGAAGTACTTCGGGACAGGACCGAAACAGTCTCGGAAACAGTGACTCTATTGGCCACCGCCTTTTTGAACCTGGCTGCTGAAAGCAAAGACGTTCGCGCTGCCGGCCAAGCTAAACCCGAAGAATATGCATCCTACGTCTCGGACGCGGTTAGTGAAGAGAGCTTGCGGTCTCTGGAGCTTCGATTTCATAACCTTCAGTCACTATACGATACGCATGTCTCAGGTACGGAAGCTGAAGAACTGGATACAGACTTACCTGTTCTGAGGGGCCACATAAGCGTTGTCTTTCATCTGCTGAAAACCGCTACATCATTTGCTCACTACTACGAGCGTCATTTGAGTAATCAGCCTTGCGATTTGCCATACTGGCATAAGCCTTTGTTGAAACCCGAGGCTCTGTTAGCAGTGCTGATGGACTACTCTATCACCCATATCAGTCTCTACATTGGCTGTGCAGAGAATTTATGCCGGGAGATGCTTAAGCGCTACGCTGAAATCGGCCAAATCGAAGTGTCTGTGCCTCCGTACCGTGGTTTTCATGTCCGCCCAGCCACACTGATTTCTAAGCTTGTCTTGCACTATGGAAGTAAAGTTCAAATGCGATTGGGTGACGAGGTCTATGATGCCGGTTCATCCCTTGAGCTATTCCGTGCCAACGAAAAGATAAATGCTCAAAAACGAAAGTTTCTGGCCTCTGAAATCGTTCGATTAAAGCTCGTCCAGAACTGGTCAACTGGAAAGGACATCAAAACCGTCGTTCGTGATGCTGTTTTAATGTTAGCCGAAAAGAGCAAACTAATTATGTATGAACAACCTTTACAGCTTCCGGATGAAGCCGCCAGAAAGGAAGGGACATTGCTGGAAAAGGTCATCGTTGAAGTCTCTCAGCTTTTAGCTTTGGGTAAAATCGACATTGACACCGACCTGGCAGTGACATTTATCGGTGACAAGCGCGTCTTGGCAGACATCAAACTACTTGCAGAATCCGGCTACGGCGAAGACAACTTCGGCAACAATATTCCTCTACCAGAAAAACTTGCGTATTTGCGACGATGAAAATATTATATGTATCATCATTGCCGAGTCTCCAGCTACTACTACGTTGCTTAAATCTCGCCAATATGAGAGTAGAGATTGCTTCGTCGACCCGATAAATCGGGACTCCTCGCAATGACAAGGAAAAGAATATAGAAAGGACACAAAATGGCAAAGGGAATTGTTGTGTATTATTCAAGAAGCGGTAATACGAAAGAAATGGCGGAGATTGTAGCCAAGGCCATGAATGATACGGGCCTGAAGACCGAGTGCAAATCGGTGGATAAAGTCAAGGCTGACGATTTGCCCAACTATGATGCGATAATTATCGGCTCGCCGACCTACTACGGCCAAATGGCAGGTCCTATAAAAAACCTCGTAGACGGCCTGGTAGGCAGGCATGGCGCCCTCAACGACAAAGTAGGCGGGGCATTTTCCAGCGCTGCGAATATCGGTGGTGGCAATGAAACCACCATTATGGGCATAATAGAGGCAATGCTCATCGCCGGCATGATAGTCCAGGGCGACCCGCAGGGCGACCATTACGGCCCAGTTTCCATCGGCAAGCCCGATGATAGAGTTCAGCAACAATGCCAGCGCCGGGGACAAAGAATCGCAGAATTGACCAAAAAACTTCACTAAGTTCTTGCCACAAAGGCACTAAGGCACTAAGGCACAAATGAATAAGGTGGACTGTGATAAAGGTTTTTATTTTATAATCTTAGAGTCTTGGTGCCTTTGTGGCAAAAAACAAAAAAATATTGATTTTTTGGCAAAAAAAAGCAATTTTCTTTGACAAACATATTTTAGGTGGTTATGTTCTTGGCAATTTTAAACCAATAAGTGGAGGTTACTTGAATGCAAGAGTATGAAGATCTTAAAGTATTGGTGGCTGAGATTGAAGCCGACATCAACAAAGCTGAAGGCGGAAATAAAGCAGCAGGCACCCGCGTTCGCAAGCAAATGCAGAAAATAAAGCAATCTGCTCAGAGCGTACGCAACCGCGTTCTTGAGATAAGAACGGTCCCATAACTTAACACAGATACTCACAAAAGCCGTTTAGCTTTGTATACTTCGGCTCTGTTAAGACTATCCACCCCGGCTAATTGCCGAGGTCGGCTGGATATGAGTACCGTAAATGCGCAGAGTTTCTTTATCGAGAGGCCACCATGCCGCCGCCGTTATTGTTTGATTTATCGCAGATAGACCTTACAGGCAAGCCTCTCTTCGACAAAGAAGCAATTTGCAAATTAAATCCGCAACGATTTGAGATGCAGCAGCTTGATGGCATCTTCTGGTATGATAAAGAAAAATTTCTGATCTTAGGCTATAAGGATGTAACAGGGAACGAATTCTGGGTGCGTGGGCATATCCCAGGGCGGCCGTTAATGCCTGCCGTAATAATGATCGAGGCAGCGGCTCAGCTTTCCAGTTTCTTTGTAAAGCAGGTTTATGGAGTGGAGGGCTTTATAGGTTTTGCCGGCATAGATTCCGCAAAATTTCGCTCTGTTGTTGAACCGGGACACAGATTATATTTGCTCGGCCATATAACAAAATTTAAGAGAAGAAAGTACAGTTGCAGCGTCCAGGGGATCATTAACAATACATTGGTATTTGAATCGGTCGTATCGGGCTTGAATGTGTAATTCTAATATGGTTAAATGGTGATTGACAAAAAGCAGAAGGAGTGGGGACTTTACCGCAAAAAGGAACCTGTCCAGGTAGAGAAAAATAGAATTTTCGGAGTTTATAAAAAAGGGGCCTTCGTCTTTTCCCCTTTACATAAGGTTGTGAATCAAAGCACTCAAGCCGAGTAGTAAGAGCGCGTTCTTTTTTCAGATTTCAGGTGCTATTGACATAAAAGCCGAGGACAAGCCACTCAATTAGTTTGTAAACGACCCAAGGACCACAAAAGCCAGCTATGACTGTCAATACACATATTTAAAACGCTTGTATAATGGAAAAGTTAGCACCAAAATCGTTCCTGGCCTGCTGTGGCCCTGGATTGTAGGTTTTGCTCTGCTGCCAAGCAAAGATATTTGCAGCTAAATATTGCTTTTTGCCCCACTTTCCATTAAGCTATTGGGCTATGCAAAAAGCCAAGACAAAGAAAAACAGTTGGGTTTCATGGTCGCAAGAAGAAGTTAAGCTGCTCAAGAGACTTTTTCCGCGTGGAAAATCAAGGGAAATCGCTAAGCGAACTGGACGACCTTTGACAGCAGTGAGGCAGAAAGCATACAACATGGGGATTAAAACAAGAGAAAATCGTCTCTGGTCAACCAACGAAGTAAGACTACTCAAAAAGCTTTACCCAAATGAGACCACACAAAGCATAGCCGATAAACTTGGTCGGTCTCTGGGTTCTGTGAGAGAAAAAGCACATAAAATCGGCCTCAAAAACAAGAAGTATACCCGTTGGTCAAGCCAAGAGATAACACTGCTTAAGAAACTATACCCAGGTAATAAACTACAAGATATTGCGAGCCAGCTTGGACGGAGTGTCTCGGCAGTGGGAATCAAACTACACAAATTGGGGCTTAGCGAAAAACGCCGTATCTGGTCGAAGAGAGAGCTGAATGTGCTGAAGAGACTATATCCGAATAGGATGGCAGAAGAAATAGCCGAGCAAATTGGAAGAACGGTACAGGCGACAAGATTGAGAATAGCCAGATTGGGCCTTAAGAAAAGAAAGCAAAAGGCAAAGACGTAAAATTGCTACGTACCTATTTTGCTGTGAGGAACTAAGAGACAATGACAAGAAGTTACTATCGTTATGAGGAAAGCCATCGCACGGTTAATGGCGTAAAGCAAAAACGCTGCACCAAGTGTAAAAAGTGGAAAAAAGAAAGCGAGTTTGTAAAAAAATCCAGTCAGAGAGACGGACTGGACTTTTGGTGCAAAGAATGCAAGCGGGCAGATATGCGAGAGCGTAACAAGAAAAAGGGGAAGGGCTTGAAAAAATATCTGAGATATGAGGAGCATCATCGAATTGTTGATGGGGTGAAACAAAAGCGATGCAGCAGATGCAAAAGGTGGAAGTCTGAGAGTGAGTTTTACAAAACATGCTGGCATAAAGATGGATTGGCGGGGTGGTGCAAGGAATGTGCAGACAAAGCTACTAACGAGTCTCGTAGGAAGCGGCTGTTGGCT
>CAYNKI010000183.1:0-7840 GCA_964397675.1 uncultured Pirellulales bacterium | reverse complement strand
GGCCAGATGCTTCGCCTTTCGGCTCACCATGACAATGAAATCGGTCAGTTTGAGTAAGTTAATTCATTTTGTCGGCGTGAGCAATAGTCAATTAGGATAGACTTCGTCCCCTTCGGTTGCACAAAAAATCCAACCTATCCCCGCAATCAGAAGCCAGAGAATAGGTAATTTGTTCTCTGTCCTCTGCCCTCTTTATTCTTATTTCTGTAAGTATCGGCAAATAAAGAACATAGCTTTAACACGGGTGGGTTTTAGGCAGGGATGAACAGCCAATTCCAAGCCAAAAAATAATACGCTCCCAAAGCCAGATAAGTTCGCAATATACAACTTCCTATCAGAGGCAAAAACTCCGTCCTTATCGGACGGATAGATATCATAAAAAATATATGCGCTTCTTCAAAACAGAGCCGTAACAGAAAGAAGCGGCAAGTTTACTTGGGGATGGTTGTTTACCATATGTTTGCCTTATGATCGGTTGATCACGGGCTAAAGTCAGTTGCGTTTTGAACTTTTCAATCTTTTTATCGCTTCGAGCTGCAAGATTGTCTCCTTATCTCGTGGGCGGTTCATCACCTTTTTTGTTTTTATCAAGGCGTCCAGACTCAGTACGTGTATCTGCATATTTTCCACCTCAATAGGTTTACTTACCTGCTTGACTTGCTGATAATCGCCAATGCCGTTAATAAAGCTCAGGCAGTCCAGTTGGCCGATGTCGGTATCGAGATACAGATTCTTGAACTGCCTGCAGGTTTTCTTTGTAAGTTTGAGGATTTTGCGTTTCGGTGTCATCCGGTGAACGGGGTGCAAGTCAGAGATGGCTTTTTGCAGTGAAAGCAAATTGGTTGGTGAAAAGTCACAGCAGATGTCAACATCCTGTGTTACGTATGTGCATCCATGAACAACACCTGCAAAACCACCAACGATTACAAAATCGACGCTGGCCTTAACAAGCCGGTCAAGCAGGTTTAGAAAATCGCTGCTCACAGATTTCGTGCCTTCCGTAATTTCTCCACGGTATTAAGTGCGATTTGATGACGTACTATACGCTCGGTGTAGCCTCTTCTGATATTCTGAATTAGCATAGAAATATCAATACCGTGGTTGATTGCTGCCTGTATTTGGTCTATTTGCTGGGATTTGTTTTTTTGCATCTTGCTCTTTTTTAATTTTGCTGCCATATTCTCTATTATAAACGCCCTGCCGTATGGATTCAATATTAGAGCAGCTTAACCGTCGCCGTGCCGGCGACGGCTAAACGAGGATAAAAGTATCAACAATCATCCGTAGTACGAGCAGTATGTCCTGTCGGTCTCCCAGACCGTAACGCAGTGAAGTGTTGCATCCCCGAATTTGCCAACGATTCTGTTCCATGCAAAAGCAGTGATATTTTCGACGGTAGGATTGGCCTTTTTAAACTCGGTAATGTCTGCATTTAAATTCTTATGGTCTATCAGCTTTATAAACTTATCGTCCACTATTTTTTGAAAATTTCCTATGCGAAAATCGCTTCCACCTATCGGCTTCTTAACTGTAACCTCAACAACATAGTTGTGCCCATGGCCTGTAGGATTTGCGCACTTGCCGAAAACCTCAAAATTGCGCTGCTGTGAAAACTCATCGTTCCAAAGCTTATGTGTGGCTGCAAATTCAAACTTCTCGCTAAAATAGATCATTTTGGATTCCTGCGAATCAATCGTTACCTGTCTAAAAGGGTTTAGTTTTAAGCTCAATTTGCTCAATCTTGCTGTGGCGAACTTATCAGCCAATTGGTCCCAGGCCGACCTTAAAAGTTCAGCTATAGCGAAAAAGCCGATGTGTTTACCTTGCTGAAAATCTTGTCTTACCCGCTCAGCAAAAATCGGCACAACGAGCTGACGAACGTTTTTGTCAATATCGGTTACATTTACAACAAATCCTGTAGTTGGCTCAACATCACCAGACAATTCAACAGATAATTCCAAGAATATTGATAATCCCTCACCGGCCGGCTTAGACGCGAATGAATTAGCTCCTTGAATTTCTTCAGACAGGAAAGGATTAATCGAAAACCGGACCCGCCTCGCTAGTTTACGCATAAACCTTCCTCGAATCTCGATGCTTGTTCCTCGATAGTCGTAATCGACCATTGAATTTCGAGTATCCAGCATCGAGCATCAAGTATCTCTTTCAATTTTTTACTTATGCATTAGACCCAAAACCTCGCTTCGACTTTTTGGGTCTCTCTTAAATATCCCACGAAGTGCGGATGTCACCATTACTGAGCCTGGTTTTTTTATGCCCCTAATAGTCATACAGCTATGCGAAGTCTCAAGCACTACCGCAACACCTTGCGGCTTTAGACTATTCATTATAAAATCTGCTATTTGGTACGTTAGTCTTTCTTGAACCTGCAATCGACGGGCAAAACAATCCACGATACGAGCCAGCTTGCTGACTCCAAGTATTTTGCCTTTTGGTAAATACGCAACGTGCGCAGAGCCAATAAAGGGCAGCAAGTGATGTTCACAAATGCTGTAAAAAGGGATGTCACGCAGCAATACGATTTCTTCATAGTTTTCGGTAAAGATACTACGAAGATGCTCTTTAGGGTCTTCGGCCGAGCCAGCCAAAAGCTCAGTATACATCCTTGCGACGCGCTCTGGTGTTTTTCTCAGCCCTTCGCGGTTGATGTCCTCACCGACTGCTAAAAGTATTTCCTTTACCGCTTTACTTATTCTTTCAGTATCTATTGTTTTGATTTTCTTACTCATATTTCTCTTTTCACAAGGTTCATAAGATAGGTGGTAAGCAGTCGCACGCCGAAGCCGGTGGAGCCTTCCGCTGAAAATTTTGTCGGTTTTGGGAATATATCTATTCCGGCTATATCGAGGTGCGCCCATTTCGCCTCGCCCACAAATTGTTTCAGGAACGCTGCTGCTGTGCAGGCACCGCCCCACTTGTTTCCAATATTTCTCAAATCTGCTATCTTGCTCTTCATCTGTTCTGCATACTCGTCACCGCTTGGCATAGGCCAGACCTTCTCGCCGCTGTCCTGAGCTGCTTTTTGCAACTGTTTTATGAGTTTGTCGTCATTGCCGAACAGCCCTGCCATATATTGGCCAAGAGCCACCTTGCAGGCGCCTGTCAATGTCGCGACATCAATGATAACATCGCACTTTTGCTTCGCCGCATAGGCAAGACCATCGCAGAGTATCATTCTGCCTTCTGCATCCGTATTCAGCACTTCTACGGTTTTGCCGCTGAACGTAGTGATAATGTCCCCGGGCCGATAGCTTGAGCCGCTCGGCAGGTTCTCCGCCGATGGAATTATCCCGAATACGTTCAACGGCAGTTTTAACTCTGCCACCGCTTTCATGGTGCCCAGAACCGTAATGCCGCCGGTCTTGTCAAGTTTCATCTCATCCATTTTATCTGCCGGCTTAATGCTTATTCCGCCGGAATCGAAAGTTATTGCTTTGCCCACCAGCCCAATCGTAGGCCGACCGCTGGCGGTTCTTCCGGCCGGGTCATACTTCAGAATTATAAATCTCGGCTTATTTTGTGAGCCGGAACCCACTGCAAGCACACCACCCATGCCCTTTGCCGTCAATTGCTTTTCATCAAAAACCGTGCAGCTCAGTCTTTCGTAACCACGAGCTAATTCTTTTGCAGCCTCCGCCAATTTCGCTGGATTTATCACGTTGGCTGGCCGATTCGCTAACGTGCGAGCGTAACTGTGCGCTTTGCCGATAATGGCCCCGGCGGCAAGGCCTGTGTTTAACTTTCTTGTTTTGGCCGAATCAGAATCGATCACCTCAACTCTAAGCGAGGCCAATCGCTCATCATCGCTGTCAGTGACAAACTCGTCATAGCGGTAGCTGCCGAAGTATGTCCCCTCAGCGCAAGCTCGCCCCATCGCAGACAAATCAAGCCGTCCGCCAAAGGCTTTGTGCAGTGCCAGACTGACGGTTCCTATCTTTGTTTCCACTGCTTTCTTTGCCGCGTTAGCTGCCGCCTTTCGAGCCGTATCAAGTGATGCTTTTTTCTTTTCACCCAGGCCGACCAGCAGAATCCTTTTTGCGCCAATCTTGCCGTTGCCGTAAACTACGGCGCTCGTTCCCTCCTTTGCCTTGAAATCACCTAATTTAATCAATTGCTCAATCGCACCATCGAGTTTGCTGTTAAGCTCTTTTGTCAGCTTATCCAACTCTTTAACATCAGAAAACAGCCCCACCGCAAGCAGGTCTGTCCCGATTTTATCGGGATCCACCGTCCGCGTTTTTACTTCGACATCAATAATCTCTTTCATTTTTCCTGGCCTTTTCCCTTTTTGATTTTCTTCTTAGCTCTGTGTCGCAGATAGGCTTCGATAAACTTGTCGAGGTCTCCATCCAGCACTGCCTGCACATTGCCTGTTTCAAATTTGGTTCGATGGTCCTTTACCATTTGGTAAGGCTGCATTACATAGCTTCGTATCTGATTGCCCCAGGCGATCTCGCCCTTGGCGCCATATAGTTTTGCCAGTTCAGCATCGCGTTTTTGCTGCTCGAGCATATACATTCTTGCCTTGAGCATTTTCATCGCCTGTGCCCGGTTCTTATGCTGACTTCTTTCGTTTTGACACTGTACTACGATGCCGGTCGGCTCATGTGTAATCCGCACTGCTGAGCTAACCTTATTTACGTGCTGTCCCCCTGCCCCGCTGGACCGGTAAAAATCAGTTCGCAGGTCTTCTTCTTTTATTTCAATGTCTCCCGATGAACATCGGGACTCATCGAATTCCGGCACGCAATCAACTGCAGCGAAGCTCGTATGCCGGCGTTTATTCGAATCGAACGGACTTATCCTGACCAGCCGATGCACGCCAAGCTCACAGGACAGTTTGCCGTACGCGAAAGGCCCGCTGACTCCCAGTGTTACCGACCTTATGCCAACCTCCTCGCCAGGCGTAATATCAAGCTCCCTGAATTTGTATTTGTTTATTTCAAAATATCGCGTATACATCCTGAGCAGCATATTTGCCCAGTCACAACTCTCTGTTCCGCCAGCTCCTGCGTGGATACTGAAAAAGCAATTCTTCATATCTTCGGGCCTGGAAAGCAATCCTGTTAACTCGATATGCTCGCACTTTTTGAAGAGTTCAGCCAAATCGTCTTCTAATTGTGTCAGTTCATCCCGGTCTGACTCAGCCGCCGCTAACTCGAACAGCTCTCCAATGTCCTTAATCTCGCGCTGCAATTCTTCTACCGGCTCGACTACCGATTTAAGTGCACTGAACTCGGAGACTACAGATTGGGCTGTATCGGGATTGTCCCAGAATCCCGCCTTGGCCATTTTCTTTTCGAGTTTTTGTAGCTGTGATTTTTTGCCAGGTAAGTCAAAGCCAGTCCCGGATTTCGTCAACCCGGGCCAACAGTCCTGTTATCGCTGATTTTATTTCTGCTGTTTCCATCTATTCGTTCCTACGATTATTTGAGATTAATCTTACGGAATACTTATATCAGATTACTGTAAGATATGCAACAGGATTGGTTCTGGCCCTAACTCTGCTTCATCCATTGTAGGACTTCCAGCAGTCCTGGTCTTTTACCGTACATCAAGATGCCGGCACGAAAAACTTTAGCTGCCAGCCATATAACAAATGGCACGAACGTCGCCAAAAGGATTATCGAAGCGAGGATATCGAGAAACGGTGTATCCGGACTTGAAGCCAGCCGCAGCACCATAATCATTGGTGTTAACGGCGGGAAGAATGATAACGCTTTGGCAGGCACTCCTTCCGGATGTTGAGCAAAATGGAACCACCCCACCAATGGTAGGATGAACATAAAGTTAATCGGCATCATTAGACTCTGGGCTTCTTTGATTGTATTGCAAACTGAACCAATTCCAGCCAGAATCGAACTAAAAAGCAGAAATCCCAGGATGAAATAAATTACGAAATACGGAAGTATTTCCGCCGGAACATCGATTTCTATACCCCCCAACCATTTGGAGCCTGCATAATAAGTGGTTCCCCATGCTGCAATAGCCCAAAGCGCCAGTACTGTCAGGCTGATACCTGCCAGGCCAAAGATTTTCCCCGCCATCAACTCAAATGGGCTTACTGCAGATAGCAGCACTTCAATTACTCGAGAACTTTTCTCTTCGATAACACTGGTAAGCATATGCTGGCCCATTCCAAATATGCCCATAAACATCATGAACATAAAGAAAAAAGGAATCATCATCTTGGCAAATTGCTCCCCTTGATTGATACGTTTTTCCTGGGAGGCCGAACCAAGCTCCACCCGATCGCGTGGCACTTGTCGACGAAGCTCATTCAATAGTTCTTGTGAGACATTCTTTAATTCACATCGCTTGTTAACAATAGCGCGATTTAACAGATTCTCCACACTTGAAAGAAAATCAAGGTCAGCCACATTTGTGCTACGTGTATAAGTGCGGATTTTGCCGGAGCCTTCTATGCTTTCCTTCTCAAGAACAAAGTAGGCATTGAGCTGACCGTTGCGAACCTCCTTTTTAGTATGTTCGACCGAGATTTCGTCGGTTTGGAGCTCCTTCAGCAGGATCTTTCGCTCACTATTTCTCGTATTATGTTCTTTAAACAAGTCTTTAATCTCGGTTGCAAGTTCTCCGGAAAGGTCAGCCACAATAACCTTTTTGGGCGGACGCGGGCCAGTTATACTTCGGTGGATTCTGCTGTTAACAAACAGAATCATTCCTATAATAGCGGGTGTCATCAAGATGCCTATAAGAAACGTCTTGGTCTTGACGGTCTCAATATATTCGCGTTGTGCGATCTTAAGAATTTTCTGCATCGCTTGCTCCAACCACCTTAACAAAGATTTCATGTAACGAAGGGGTTTTCACTTCGAAAGCCTGCACTTTCACTCGGCCCACCAGCACTTTGAGCAAATCTTGAGGATCGGCATTGGTTGCGAGGCTAATTACCATACGCCGGCCTTGAGACTCTGTCCCCTTCACTATCGGCAACGTCCTGATAAAACTGGTGTCACCATCAAGCTCAACAAAAACGTCGTGCGATTTATGTTGCAAGCGAATCTCGTCTAGTCTGCCATCCAGGACGGCCTTTCCCTTGTTTATCAGAAGAATAAAATCGCAAAGCCGCTCCGCTTCATGCATTACATGTGTGGAGAAAACGATGGTCTTACCATCGTCGCGCATTTGAATAATGATATCTTTGAGCAGATCCTGGTTTACCGGGTCAAGGCCGGAGAATGGCTCATCGAGAATCACCAGGTCCGGATCATTGATTGTAGTGACTGCAAACTGCAGTTTTTGATGCATTCCTCTTGAAAGTTCTTCCACTTTTTTGTCTGTCCAGTCGGCCAGCCCGACCCGCTCCAACAACAGTGGCACCTGGGAATTTAATTCACTTGTTGATAGGCCTTTGATTGCGCCAAAGTAGGCCAATACCTTGCTTACTTTCATCTTCCGATAAAGACCGCGTTCTTCGGGCATATAGCCGATTTGGTCTTTATTTTGTGTGGTTGCCCCATCACCTAAAATGCTAATGTTTCCACTGTCCGGCCGAATGATATTCACAATCATGCGAATAGTAGTAGTCTTGCCTGCTCCGTTAGGCCCTAAGAAGCCGTAGATACTGCCGATTGGCACCTGTACGCTTAGGTCATTTACCGCCCGAATTTCGCCGAACGATTTACATACTTGTTCCAGTACTATTGCGTCCATATTTATCGGTCCTTTGGATGATAATAATTCACGCCTTATAGTATGCGATAATGTGCTTGTGTCAATGTCACTTTACCGGAATAAAACAATCGGGGCCTATCCCAAATTAAGCGAAAAATTCAAAGCTAAAAATATAAAACTGGGA
>CAYNKI010000182.1:1717-7842 GCA_964397675.1 uncultured Pirellulales bacterium | reverse complement strand
ACTAGGAGTATTACGTGTGAAACATAAAAGGTCAATATTGGTTACAAGTTTTATGATTAAAAGACTCGTATTGTTTGGGCTGCTAGTAATCATGCTCGGTAGCGTGTTGGCCGTGGACGACAATTTTGAGATCCAGGAATACCGGGTGGATAAAACCATCAACTTGTCAAGCGCTTCGAAGGCGGCGCATGAGGCATGGAAGGACAAACGATTCGGCATGTTTATTCATTGGGGACCGATCAGCCAGCTTGGGCAGCAGCTGGGACATTCACGCAACAGTCCGAGCCACCGTACTGGTGGCAAGCCCTACAAGGTGGCGCAGCTCGAGCCGGAGGTCTACGATGTGCAGTACAAGACCTTCAATCCGGTGAGGTTTGATCCTGATGAAATCATGAAAATGGCGAAGGCTGCCGGGGTTGAGTACATCGTCTTTACGGCCAAGCACCATGCCGGGTTTTCTATGTTCGACTCAGCGGTCACCGATTACGACATGATGAGCACGCCCTACAAAAGGGATATCGTCAAGATGCTTTCGACAGCTTGCCGAAACAACGGCATGGATTTCGGTTTCTACTATTCGCCACGCGACTGGTATCACCCCGACTGCGATTCCGATGAACACCACCCGCGCTACATAGAATTCTACCAGGTGCAGATGGATGAACTGCTCAACAACTATGGTCCGATCCATTCGGTCTTTTTCGACGGTCTCGGGCCGGGCGATTGGGGCAACACAGCGGTGGAAATCATGCAAACGATCCGTAGTCTGCACCCCGACTGCATGGTCAATGACCGCGGCGGTGCCGGGGCGGACTATTACACACCGGAGCACAACATCAGCTACTTCAATCGCAGGCAGAGCTGGGAGGCCTGTCACACCACGACTGGGCAGTGGGGCTATAATCCCAAGGTCGGGCCCAAGAAACTGGAGCAGTTGATGGAGATCCTGCTCTATGTCTGGGGCAGCGACGGCAACGTTCTGCTCAACATTGGCCCGATGGGCGACGGCGCTGTAAATCCGGTGGAGCAGGAGCGTTTCGAGCAGCTGGCTGAGTGGTGGTCCGTGCATGGGGAAACAAGCATTCGTGGCACGCGCGGCGGGCCTTATATTCCTGGACCGTGGGGCGTGTCTACCTGCAAGGACAGCCGCGTCTTTCTGCATGTCTTCCGCTGGCCGGCAGCAGGTGGATTACAGTTTCCGGCTTTGGACGACCTGAAGCTGATGTCAGCGCAGTTGCTCTCCGGCAAAAAGGTGAAATATGTTGCGAACAGCGATGGCTATCGCGTGGAAGTGCCCGACGCGCAGCGCGGAAAAATTCTAACCACGATCGAGCTCACCTTCCATGGTGAAACTCTGCCGATTGAACCGCGGCAGCGAGTGGCCTCGCTCACGAAACAGGCTCGACTGAGCGCCTCGCATCATCCGGAGCATTTGAACAATCTGCGCCAATTAAAACTGGGTGGAGCAAGCCATAATGCTCTGGCTTTGCTTGATACACTATACCACCTGCCCTTAGTCTCAGCCAACAAAGTCAGTAAACTACTTGGGGTTTCTCCTGCAACAGCGAACAGTGTAATAAGAAAACTTGTGGGTATCGGTATCCTGGTTGAAACAAGCAAGAAGAGGAGAAATAGAACATTCAAATATCAAAAATATATGGACATCATGTATGCGGACAGACCATAATGTCGACCAGTCCAGTTCGTCCATCCTACGAGCGTAAAGTGGCCGTGAGGGGGATTCTGTGAGGTTCTGTGGGCTTTCTTAAGCAAAGTTGGGGGTATGGAAGTTCGGAGAAAAAAAAGAGGGCGAAAGCATATTGCAATCGCCCTGATTGAATCAATCAAATAGCAGATTCTTATTTCTTGCGGGTAAGGATAGACTTAACAAGCACACCGCTCCACCTGGCACCTGTCCTTGTTAGGACACCTTCTTCGTTTAGTTTCTGCGCTATAGTCCTGAATCCCATGCGTTTTTCGCCGTGGGGCTTTCGGTAAAGCTGTTTGATTCTCTTGATAATTTCAGCTTCGCCCGGAAAGTAACCGTAAGGTTTTCGGCCTTCGCATCGGCCTGTTTTGGCCCTCTTAGCCTCTCTGGCTTTGCGTAGCTTGTGGACGAGAAGCCGTTTGTCCAGTTCGGCAATGTTATTTTGTATCTGGACTATAAACTTTTTCCAGGGGTCATTTTCGTCCTGTACGTCTTCGGTGACGTTTTGGCCGGTCATTGCGCTGATCATGGCAATATCTTTGCGTATCAACAGCGCTAACAATTGTTCGGACACCATAGAGCGCCTGCCGAACCTGTCCATACATTCGATAATGATTGTCCGGCAGCCATTGCTCAGCATGTCCTCGACCATATGTAAAAACTCTGGTCGGTCTTGTTCTGTCCCCGTGTATGCTTCTTTGTACCACTCGATGATCTTGTAGCCGTGCTTTTTTGCATAGGCTCTTATCGCGTCGCGCTGTCTCTCGAATCCATGCCCGCGTATCTGTCCTTTGCTCGATACCCGCAAATAGCCAACAGCAATTTTGCTTGTTTTCTTTCCCATAGTTTAACCTCACTTTACTCCAACATATCGCCTGATTCAATAGCCATGAGCATTTGACGGCAGTTATTCTTGCACTTTTGGGCAAGTTTGACATAGGCTTGAAGAGGCTTTCCGTTAAGGTTCTCTGCTCTGGCTATCGACTGGCAGTGTTCGGCAAAGACGTTCGCTAAGCCCTGATTAGTTAGTTCTATCTTGGCGCAGCGTGAAAGCAAAGGGTGTGCGTCAATCTGATCCTCGAACAGCCTATCTTCGCCCTGTTTAGTGGTGGTGAAGATAACGCATACATGACGCTGTAGTTTCTCCAACAGGCCAAGCAATTTTCTTATGGTTTGCTTTCTCAAGCCATGCGCTTCGTTGATAATGAAAGCTCTACCGCCTTTGCCTGGAGCCAAGTAGTGCATTTCTTGCTCGATTCGATCTACTTCTTTTGTTGTCATTTCATCGGCGCTATCATACTCCGTAACAAAGAAATCGTCTGCACCTTGTGCTGCGATAATCTTAGCAAGTGTTGTCTTGCCTGTTCCGGTAGCTCCTGCTATCCACCAAGCGCGGGAACCCCAGTCCCGCGCTAATAGCATCTGAATTTTTTTGACGGCCTTGTCTTGGCCTAAGACTTCGCTGAAGTCTCTCGGTCTGTACTTTTCATAGAGGTTCATAGTACCACCTCCAGTCCGGCATTTACGTAAGCCTCTTCTAAACTGATGGTCTGATACTTGTCCCACGGGCGATAGTTGTGTGCTGGCTTTGTCGGTCGTCCGCAGTTGTGGCTCCATTGCCCGCGCCGTCTTGACCAGCGAAAGCCAAAGTCTTTGAGGGTTTGCCTGATTTCTGCGTTTGGCTTGCTGTCGAATTGAATCCAAATCCACCTGCCGACAACACGGGCAGGCAGGTTCCGGGCCTTGCAGAACTCCAGGACTTCGATAATTGAGTGATTCGACTTGATTCTTTTGGGTTGTTCTGTTAGTGTTTCCATTGTTCTAAACTCCTTAACAGTTTAGGACCACGGTCGGGGATGTTCTCGCATCGCCCGGCCACTTTACGTTGTGGCTTGCCGGTCAAGCCACTGTCTTTATTATAACAGAACATCGGCAAAATGCAAATGTTTCTAAAGAACTATTTTCGATTAGAGCCATAACTCAATATACAATAGATGTTTATAACATAAAATATATTTTATTTTTTCTTTGTCTTAACTCTTGCCTGTTAAGTTTCAAGCGCAGTCAAGCCGACAGTGCAGGCGATCACAGCGCGCAGCATCGCATATTTTGGAAGTGACTATCTGTGCAGATTGCCCAGTGGTGAGCGCAGCGTATCTTCTACCTATACTTTGTCTGGACTTTACCTCGGCTTTGAGAACAGACAACCGGAGTTGCCGAATCCTGTGAAAGAAGCCCAGAAAAGATAACGTAAAGCAGGACGAAAGATAAGCCACGCCGACAGTCAAGCCGCTGCGGTCAAGGCCCATCAGTGGCACGCCCGACGGTGCTGTTTTGAGCTAATAAGCATGCTTTTTCAAAATCAAGGGGGGCATACCCCGCTCAGAAGGACGGCGTGGCGTTTTTATTTTTATGGTTGTAGCGTGGAAAAATTTCTCGACTTTGAAAAGTGGACTAATCTTGTCTGGAATAGTGAAGCGGTTTGTTGTATATTGCAGAAGGTGAAGAACCGTCTGATTCGCCTGTTGGTGAGCAAAGACGAAACCCCTGCTGATGACAGATTCAGACCATAGCAAGGGTCTCAGAAGAACTATTATGTCCAATTGTATTGCATACCTTCAAAGGCAGAAGTCAATAGGGTTTCTGGGTATTTTTCGGAAAATTTTGGGGAAATCCTGTAACATTATGGATTCTGTTGTATCTTTATATATAGAAAGCCCAGAATAAAGCTTACTTAGCGTAGCAAGTATTTTTATCTTGCTGCGCGATAAATTTCCTCCTTCAAGAAAAAGGCCGATACTCACCCGATCGGCCTTTTTTTTATTTATTCCCGCTATGCAAACCGGTGATGAAATCGCTGGCTAAATATTTAGCTCCACGATTCAAGTGGGATTCTGGGATTGATTGCTTAGCAAGTAAAGATTATCCTCTATTGATGAAGGGGGGGTATGGTCCAAATCACTGGGGTAGATAGATTTTGCCCGTGGCTACACAACTGGTAAAATATGGAATGGTTTTTCAAGAACTCAGATGAGGTGATATGCAAAAAGTCATAAAGACAGGATCGCTTTTCAGCATTTCAGTTGCTTTAGCATTGACACTATTAGTCTCGTTCAACAGTTGTAGTCGTAGCAATAATAAAGAAAATAAAGTTGTTGTTTTTGTTATCGATTCTCTATCTGGTATGATGCCGGAACACCGGCAAACGTTCAGCTTTCTCAAAGATTTGACACACGGTGAGGTAGTACATTCCATCGTTGAGCAATATAGCAATCCTGATCAGGTATTCTTCAACAGCGTAGATAGCACTGGAGGAAAAATTGACCGAGCTGCATATATTGGTAGTTTGACGAATATAGATGAATATGCGACTCATCATTCTCAAGATAAAGTGGTGGTAAATATTAGTTTCGGCAGCTTCCAGCGTGATGCTCAGGAAGAAAAACTAATCAATCGGCTACTGGATAAAGGAGTCATCATTGTAGCGGCTGCTGGTAATGAGGGAATGGAAAAAGTATGTTATCCAGCAGCCTATGAGCGAGTAATTGCAGTCGGTGCTTCATACCGTAACAAAATTGCTCCTTACACTAATTATGGCAAGGAAATTGATATTATTGCCAGTGGAACTTTCAGGTCTAATCAACGGCTGACTTTGCCTACCGATACAGGTTACGAAACGATTACCAGAGAGATTGTACTTAAAGGAACCTCACTTGCCACACCTAAAGTAACAGGCACTATTGCCAGAATGTTGCATTTTGCCAAAGGCAGAGAAATAGATCCTGAGACTATCTTGAAACAGACAGCAAAGCCTTTAGAAGACCCTCTTTATCCTAAAGGGACATTAGGTTCAGGCTTATTGTCAAGGTATGATGCCCTTTCGGCAGTAGAGCCTGCTTATGCGATATATTCCTTCATCGATTGGTTAGGCAGGTTATTTTGGGCATGGGCAGCATGTCTGGCCAGCTTAATAACATTTTTCACGGCATACGTTTCCGTACTATATTCACGTCATAAGAGGCTAAAGAGAGTAGCTATAAATGTAGGTTTTGTCCCAGGAAGTCTTGCAGGCGTGCTTGTATTTTCTGGTTTAGTTTTCAATTTAGGATATATTGACCAATCCAATTTGCCAGACTTTATTCAAAGACATACTTATAGCACATTAGGTTGTATGATTTTGGCAGTAGGAGTGTTTGGAGTCACCGCTGTTATTGGTATCACAATAGGAAAATCAATAGCTTATCTATATACCCTACATAAGATTGATTATTATAAAAAGGCTAAAGATATTCCTCGATTAAAGTATGAGATGGAGCTGTGCTATACAATTTCTGGGATTCAAAAGAGAATTCTAAGGGGCATAACTGGGTGTGGTCAGAAAGCAATCTCTTATTTAGTAGAGTGGTTGACAGGAGAC
>CAYNKI010000182.1:0-1617 GCA_964397675.1 uncultured Pirellulales bacterium | reverse complement strand
GCAAGGATATTGAGGATACCACGCAGGACGTTGCAGCGGTGGTGCAGGCAGTACGGAATATACGTTAGACGCTGTCCATCGTGGGTCTTTGAGTGGGCCAGAAGACGGCGAAAAAAACGCAGGTTCTGGCAATACAGAGGATACGGTTAAGACGGCAAATGTCGCCACTTAAAAAGCCAGAAATGTAAGCAAATGTTAGCTTTTTGTAGGCTGTGAGAACTTGGAAAAACTTGGCATAATCTTCTGGGTTTTGGGGCAAATTCACCGACTACTAACGGTAGTAACGGTTAGGATGCAAATGAAAGACAAACACATACAGGTAAATAACGAGAAAGGTAGTGCCAAGAGACCTTTTGGTAACGGTGAAAAACGGTATATGAGCCGTGTATCAACGGTATACTTAATCAAGCTTAAAATATTTCAATGGCACTTTTAGGCAGAGCGATTTTGGGCGAAAAATGAGTTTTCCGACACTTTAACGCGCGCACGCGCGTGCGCGCGAGGGGTGATAACTAAAAGTGACTATATCCTGTAAAACAGGCAAATAACAGGTTGAATATTCATACACTTTTTGGTAAAAAAGGTGCTGTAAATAGCAAGGAAACCAGCATGTTTTCTTTATTAGCGTTTTGCCCCCATCCTCGCCGCACCAAAGCTGAGCAGTAAGAGCGTGGTTGGCTACAGAAAATCCGACACACATAAAAAGGGGAGACTAAGGTGTTTTGCGATTATTTTATCATCACCCCGTCTCCCTGTTGCGATTCTCCTTTATTGGCTATATGCCCTTTATGGCGAAACTGCCTAAATCGCAACGTACACACCATACAAAAACCATAACGCCTGTCAATTAAGGAAACTACCTATTTTTTAGGCACATAGTACGTTTTTGGGTTAAAAAATAGGGATGTCATAAAAAAATTTCTTGGCAAAAATAGAGGTTGATTCTCTTGCAAGCAGTTCGGCCCTTTCCTTCTCCCCATCACCCCGGCCAAGCCGAGCAGTAAGAGTGTGTCTTCAAGACTATTCCCGCCAAGGTTTGTTGGCCTTATATGTAGCAAGGCGTTTTTCATATTCGGTTATCGTGGGATTTGCTATTTTATCGCGGGTAAGCGTTATATCCTCACTAACATCTTTGCCAGCACGTTTCACGGTAAGCGTAACTTTCGTGCCCATTGGACCGCTGATTCTACTAACCATATTCTCGATTGACATATCTTTGGTATTCTGACTGTCCACCGCTTCGATTACATCACCAACAGTAAGACCGGACATATAAGCTGGTGTCTCTTGCATAACATTTATGATTTTTATCTGCCCGTCGATTTTGTTAAAAGCAATACCGATGCCGGTAAATTCCTTGTCGCCGACAAGATCAATGGCCTTTTTCTGGTATTCAACAGCTCTCTCAAAATCGCCACATTCGGCATGTGCTGCTGCCAGAGTTGAAACAAAAACATCGTTCTCGTAGTTGGTCAACTCGCAAGCTTGTTTTTGGCTTTCGATTGACTCACTATAATGCTTTAACATGAAATGGGCTATTCCAAGATTGCTGTATGCCTCTGCATAATCTGGTTTTAGTTTAATAGCCTGTTCAAAGACTTCTATCGCCTCCTCATA
>CAYNKI010000181.1:0-7859 GCA_964397675.1 uncultured Pirellulales bacterium | reverse complement strand
CTTGACCAGCGCCTTGTCCGTCTCATTATCGATATTGAGCGGATAGACTACATCAGAAACTCTATCAATGCTGTCCGTAATGAGTTGCCTGACGGAGCGGTAGAAGCGGATAGGAAAACAGAAAGTCACGGCCGGCAACCGGTACTGGTGAGCTAAAGCAGTTAGCGTTAGTGGAAATAGGTTGGGGAGATATCTCCCCAACCTATTTTTTTACCCAAATCCAGCCTTCTTTACGTGCAATACCCCGTAATTTGTCCGGAATAGGAATACATTTTCCCCTTAGAAAATCGGCACCTGCCAGAACACATACAACCGCATCTAAGCTATCAGGACTATTTGCAGCTTGGGCAATTTGTGAGTTTTGTATCTCAAGATCGTAAGATCTATTCAAATTCTCAATAATCTGTAACCTTCTTGTTTCTCCTGCTTCACCTTTCCTATATCCAGAGAGTGCGATACCTCTTGCTGCAAGAGTAGCTGCCGGATATACTTCAATAGCACAAGTTTCGGATATGTCGTCCATTTCCCAGGCTAGAGGTATATCCAGATTTTGGCTTTTTCTCAGGTTTCCCAGAAGCTCCAATGCGCTTGTTGCAGTCCTAGCAATTAAACTTGCACCAACTTCAAGGGGTTTCTTGAATTCTCGCCATATTACGAAGTCGGTTTCTCTCAAAAACATTCTATTATTGTCTTCTAGCTCCAATGGATTCCCTGCTTTGTGTGATGGTAGTTTTTCCGACATAGCAGCAGGCCAGCCTAGTGGAGCATCTAAAGCTAGTAAAGTGAAGCGGGTTCTACTGAGCCAACTTGAAATAATCTCTTGAGACGGATTTACTGAGCTGCAGGAAACCACATCAGTAATTGTCAGTTTGCCGTCTTTAAGAATGCCGTAAGCCAGCCCTCTTTTCACTTCCTGTGTAGCACAATCAATTCCAATGACCGCTGTGGAATTCATAGAAATGCTTTACCTATTTACTAACACCTTCTACCACTGCAATCTCCTCTGGTGTAAGCTCATAAAGCTCATACACTAAACGGTCTATCTCTTGTTCTATTATTGACGTATCTGCTTCAGTTTGTGCTTGTTTGGCGGTGAGAATTTTCTCGACTTTAGATATCACAGGGAGTTGGTCATCAGGTGAGACTACCTTAATTGGGAAAGTTCTTAGTTCTTTGACTTTGAATTGAGGGAATATTTTCCGCTGTAGTTTCCCAAAAGATTGAGCGAACCAAAATGAAATCAATTTCGAATTAATTATGCCTAATATATACTTTAAATTAATTTCATCATTTGTCATTTTGATTATCATGCTATTGTTATCGTTTATTGTGTGTTCGTCTGTATGGCAAGCGTGAATGCAATATGGTAAATGTCCCGGAATTTGCCTAACCAACAATCTCTCGCCAATAAACAGCGTCGGCTTCCTTGGTCGGGTTAGGTTGTTCCCGTATTTTATAAACTGTCCACTCCATCCAACCTTATATCTACAAACATCAACGCCATCAAGATATTTTATCCAAGTTTTATTCTTCTGTACATCGCTATGATATACTCTGTTGATTTTCATCTCTTTTGTTTGGATGGGGTCACCCTCCCCAACGGTATAAGCTTGTACACCATTTTTTACATCTGCTAAAACTGATAATATCGTAGCTTTAGAATCAATCTTGTCACAAATAGTTGAAGCTTTTACGCTTCCGTTATCAGCTAAATCACCAAGGATATGACCGCTCCTCTCAAGGTAGTGATTGGGTCGTTTCATCCCCATTAGTTCCACTCCATGCTCTGTCCAATGATAACTACTGATTTTAGAATCACCAATTTTCCTAAAAATTAATATGCACGTGTCTACGCTTGCATTTTCAAAAACTCTATCATAATTCAAAACAACGCGGATATCATAGGTTTTTGCTAGCAAGAAATATCGTAAGTCGGAATTTGTTGATAAAGTAAGCCAATTATTTGGCATAATAAATGCAAGACAGCCACTACTGTTGAGAATATTGTAGGCTCTTTCGGTAAAAAGAATGTATAGATTAATCTTAAACTGAGTCAATGAATAATTTCTTTTATAAATAAGTTTATCTTTTGCTGTGAGCTTCTCTCTAGAAAATATATATGGCGGGTTTGCAATAATCAGATCAAAGCCCGGATTTTCGTGAAATATCTCAGAGAAATATACCTCTAAGTCAAACTTCTGTTTATCATGAGTAATCTCACCAATCAAGTCATCAATATCATTTCTATATGATTGTTTCTTCCCAGCATTCGTTTCATTAAAGTAAAGCGGTTTTAGCTCTTCCAGCTTCTGGAACAATTCGTTGTTAAACATGTTACGTTCTATGCCCAAAAGTGAATTGCCACAGACGATCTTATAATCCAAATTAGGTAAAGGCCGAATAGACTTAATATCTTCTTCATCCACTACCAGAGAGAGCCAGAGCCGTAGTTTAGCAATCTCCACAGCACCAGGATCAATATCCACCCCATAAAGGCAATTCTGAATAGCATGCCTCTTAAAATTGTAATAGTTTCTTTCGGTTTTATTCGGCAGATATGCCGTGAGGGTATTTCTAGCACGCACAATTTCAGTCATCAAACCTACTGGAAAAGCTCCTGAACCTACCGCCGGGTCACAGACTCTTATATCAGCTAGTTTATCGTCAATTAAAGCAGCATGCTGTCGGATACTTGCTGGAAGTTTGTAGGAATATCGCTCAGTTTCTTTCCCATTACTCTCAACCTGGGTATCATTTTCCGCTACCAGATCACCCGAACGAATGAAAATTTCAATATCTTCTCTTGGTATCTTGTTTGTACTACCTGGTGTTTTTAGTGCCTGTTGCTGAAAAGCAGGTGCCCCGAATAGTTTAAGATTAGTTGGTTTTTCACCTACCAGTGCCACATCTTCGGTATTAAGAGCGGTATCAAGATAATTTATTAGGCTTTCCTGGCACATATAATGAACAATCTCACGGGGAGTATAATATGTACCCTTAGATTTTCGGTCCTTAACTTCCAGCAGATTTTCAAAAACCTTACCCAGCATCTCCGGATCAACAGCAACCTCTTTGTCTAGGGGCTCATCTTCTTTAACAGTGAAATTATACCTGTCAAAAATATCTAAAATACCGGTACCCGTATCACCCTCTTTAGTTTTTTCATTATTAGAGAAGAGCTCATTTGACAGGCAGATATCAGTATTCATCCAGTCATAATTATTAATAGGGTCAAACAAGCCACCATTTAGAAAGGGGATGCGGCAGTCGAACTTGGGATAGTAACTAGGATCAATCCCTCCCCGGTTTTGGTTATTAAGAGCATCATAAAACAAGTGCTCCAGATAATCATTGAAATAACTAGATTTGTTCTTTTTGCACTCAATAAATAACGTGCGTAGGAACCTTCTATCTCCGTTACCCCATCTTTCGTTTTCTGGAACGCCCATCCAGCCTTTCTTCTGTAGGAAATACAAAAATACTATCTGACCCAGAAATTTCTTGGAAAAACTAATTGTATTTACATCCTTAGCATCAAAATCCTCTCTTATCTTCTTATCTTGATTGACAACCTTTTGCAGGGATTCCTCGACTTTATGAAATAGTTCTCGGTATTTCTCAAAGAATTCTTTAGTAACAACCTCGATGCTGAATGCATTTTCTAATTCAGTAAGTGTAGGATTATTTTTATCATCCTGTAAAATCGGTATCAATTGCATTTGCGCTGTGTGGCTGCTCTCATTCGAACCAACGAGAAAGGAATACCTTCGTGCAGGAGTAAGAAGCTTCTCTGTTTTTAGCCTCCCGGTCTTCTCTGATAGTCCCAGACTGTATTCCATTTTAACAAGGGAAAACCGCCAGTCTTCACTGTCCGGAGATATTACTGCCACCAAGGCAGCGTCTCTTAAGTCTCCTCCCCGGCTGCCGTCTAAGTACCAAGCAATAAAATTCCTTTGCATGGTGCGGGCATGCTCAAGAGAAGTCTCTTTCTTAAGTTGCACGATAAGTACTTCAATTGTTTTGCTATCGCTATCCTGATATTGACCGATTCTTTCCAGAGTTTGTATGTAGGGCTTATAAGCATCCGGAATGTAATTACCCTGATAGCTGAAATTTCCCGAAGTGTCTAAGTAATTAACTAGGTTTTTACTGAAGTTAATAAACCGCGTTTTATCAAAAGTCTTTTCAAAAGTATTACGAATAATCCTTGTCGCTGTTTCTCTATCGATCATGTCGCAATTACTTCCCTACAAAATACTCGGATAATATGACTTCCCGTGGACCAGCAATCTGGGCAGAACTCTCTGATATGGTTTCCTTGAAGAACTCTGGAGCGATATTCATTCTTAGTCTGGCTAGAATCTTTAAAGGATTTGTTTCCTTGCCTATTTCTTGAACCAAAGTTTTAGTAGTCTGCCTCGGCAAAGCGCCTTCTTCAATAAGCTTTGCAACTCTCTGCACATAAAGCTCGTCGTCTTCGGTATAGCCCTTGAAGTATCTCACTTGATTAGATTTAAGAATTCTAAGCACAAACGTAGCACTATCCCTTCCACCTTTCATCTTTGGTGGTGTTTCTATTTCCTCGGTTGTGGCTTGATAGAAAGCTTCTTTATTGGCACTTAGCAACTCATGGTAGTTATCACCAATTGTTTCACGCGGCGTATCCTTTTCGACTTCAAGCTGTTTCGCTGCGGATAGAAAATCCAGTTCCTTGGTTGAGGTATCTCCTGCTCTGTAAAACTTTTGTAGCTTTCCCTTTCGAAAATAGGTGATTAGGGCATTTGGTTTATCTTGATACAGCCTAGCTGTACGTGCTTTCTTTGGAAGGCGTTTTATCTTCTCGAATAAGTCGAGTTCATTGTCTCGAATGCCCCTAATAATTTTTAAATATTTAAGTTCACTTTCCTCCTCCTCATCCTCTCCGGTTATAGTTTTCTTCGAAGTTAAACGGTTAAAGAGATCATGTGACTTTATTTCCTCGCCTTCGGTTAACAACCTGGCATCAGCACCTAGCATTTCAATAAACGCCTGTATTTTGTATTCAGCCGCTTCCTTAAGCTTAATCTGGTCATTAGATTGTACTGTCGGGAAAAAATTGTAAGTATAAATAGAGTCAAATTTGGTATCAACACGATTGATACGACCCGATCGTTGCATTAAGCGTGTGGGGTTCCATGGTATGTCATAATTGATTACTACGTTAGAACGGTGTAAGTTAACACCTTCCGAAAGTACCTCGGTTGTTATTAAGATACGGTAATCGTCGCTAGGGAATTTAGCCCTAGCATCAAAATTCGAAGTTACTTTCTCACGAGTAGCGGCATTAGAACTGCCAGAGAAAGAGATAATTTTACCAGGATAAATCTTATCAAGATGATCTGCCAGATAATCAGCTGTCTCCTTCGATTCCGTAAAGATTATTAGTTTATTATTTTTAAGCTCTTTTTTCGTTTTTAGAGTTTCAATGAACGTAAGTAACTTCGGATCACGGTCAATCCTTCGCCATAAGCTCTCGATCTCTCTTAGTACAGCAAGGTCATTCTTCAAGTCTTTCTGAAATTGGACATTGAAGTCTGATGAGTTATATCTCCTAGCTTTATCCTCATCGATTAGACGCTGTATTGCTTCGTCATTATCGTCTTCTAGTAGTTCAAAAATTTTACTGGCATGCTTTTTACTCACATATATGTTTCCGTCACTGAATTCACGTAGGAATTGTTCGTAAGACTTAATAAACCGGGCAAGACTGTTTCTAAAAGCGTAAAAACTACTTTCCAACCGCTTCACAAGCAAGATCTTCATAAATTTTCTCATGTTCTTCTGAGCTAGCTCTTCAGGCTGTGTAATTTTTCCCTCGTAATACAGCATTGGTGTATACCTTGAGTAAATGAATTTAGTTGTAATTAATTCAATGCTCTTGGTGAAGACATAGTCTTCATTTTGGTCCAATTTGTAAAATACAGGCTCTGGGTTAGCGACTTCCGGGAATTTAAGCTTTTGTTGCTTCAAGTCTTCAGTAAAGTATTTCACAATTTCGGAACGTGTTCTTCTAATGATGAGATATTTAAGTACCTTTTCTCTAATCTCCTTTGCATTATTACTTACTGTTTCTATGTATTCTTCATAGTCATTCTGTCTATCAAGTTTTTGAAGCCTCTTGTCCAGGCTATTAAAGAATTGTTCAAGATTGGGCAAATTCGGAATAGTGCTACGTTTGGCTTTCTGGAATAGCTTAACCTGACTGAGAATATCCTTTGGGGAATTATTGAGAGGAGTTGCCGTAACCAGTATTACCCGTTTACCGCGACATATTTGTGCTAGCTTTTCGTAAGTAATATTCATCTCGGTGCGAAAACGATGTGCCTCATCGATAAAGACATTTTTATATTTATCGGTTCCTTGTTTGATAAGGTCATCAAGTTTTCCTAGCGACTCAAATTTCGCAGGGACCCGAAAATCATCAAACACGTTGGGCCAGGAGCCCCTGTTATTTTTATCCAATAAAGCAGGAGGAGCAATGACTAACGATCTTCCGTCAAGTTGTTCTGCCAGCATGGCGGATATGTAGGTTTTCCCCAAACCCACTACGTCTGAGATAAATACACCCCCATACTCTTCCAGCTTGCTCTTAGCGTCTCGTACAGCTTCATTCTGGTATTCCAAGTCCAGAAATCCTTCTGGGATATATTTCTTTTCTGAGTCATTCTGGTCAATATTTATTTTTTCTTTAAAATACTCATACAGGAATTTCAGATATAATTCATAAGGGTTGATAGTATCATTAAGCCACGTACGACCTTGAATAGTCTCAATATATTTGTCTTTTACATCTACGGCATTCGCCCACAACTCATTAAATTTGTTCAGGGCAAATTCGTAATCTGCTCTATCTTTGAGCTCAACATTGAACTCAAGATTATCCATCAAACCAGCTTGCGTAAAGTTACTAGACCCCGTAATTACCCTACCAGTATCTTTGTCCTCTTCAACAAAGGTCATAATATAGAGTTTGGCATGAATATTCTCTGAAGGATAAGCTTTAATCTCGAGTTTCCCACTTCGAAGCCATTCAATAAATTTATATACTCCCTGTTCTACATCTCTACTATCTGCCGAATTTTCCATTTCAGTAGCAACATTGTCAGCAAACTCTTCTTTTGCTTCGGCATGAGAAAATTCGAGAATACCCTGTAGCGATTTTTTTGCTTCTTCTATAAGGCTAAATGTTTGCCTACCGGTACCTATGCCAATTAGAATCCTTATCTTTTCAGTATTATCTAGTGAACTGTGAAGAGCATAAAATCCACTGGTAAAAAAGTATCCAACTAAAACATCAAAAAACCGGGTGTCTTTAATAAGCACCCGAAATCTATCCTGGAGGGTTTTTCTCTCTTCATTGGTTATGAATGTTGTATCACTATTCATCTTGGGTTTTCGCTTTGCTTTGTAGTTTCAGTCCTGTTTTAATTGCATCAACTACCCAATCCTGGATAGTCATATCCGTTTCGGCTGCACGAATCCGCAATTTCTTGTGAAGCTCCTCGGGCAAACGGACATGAATCATACGACTCTTTGTTCGATTTAAGTTTTCCCTGCTCATTATTCCTTAACCGGCAATTTCTTTTTATGCTACAAATATATCCCTGCTACTTGACTAAGTCAAGAAGAGAAAATTTCTTATATTGTATTTCCAATAATCGTAATGGATAACAAAACGTCATAATGTGCAATTTGCTAACACCCCTTGAGGTTATGCTAGTCGTAACCCACTATGCTATAATTTTGCTGATACACAATGAAGGACGAAGAATTTGCAGCAATTCTTGCCTTAGATTATGAACTGCCTGGGATTGAGTTCA
>CAYNKI010000180.1:0-7865 GCA_964397675.1 uncultured Pirellulales bacterium | reverse complement strand
CAACAGTGGTATTGGCTGCATAACCAGCTGCGCCAATAGCCCGGTTAAATTCGTGGGTACCCAATGTGGTCCAGTTTGTCCCATCGATTGAATACTCAATGACCGCTTCCTTGACGCCGAAACCGATAACAAGCTCAAGGGAGCTATTATGGTTCCATACCAACATCTGATTCAGTTTGTACACCCTGTCAAACTCATACTGGATCCATGTCGGCTGTGGCCCAATTGTACTGCTCAGCCACATATCTGTATTTGCTGTCGAGTGCAGGTCATCAGCATCTAGCCCGGAACTATTGGTGGTATTTTCAGGTCCCTCATTTAGAGCGTTCGAGCTGGAAGCGGTGGCGTTCACATCCGCAATCGGATACGCAATCGGCTCAACGGTAAAACTCCAAACATCACCTGTGAAGATTGTGGAATCGGGCGGCGCGTTCACTTCATCTATCCGCCAGTAGTAAGTCTGGCCCAGTTCCAGACGATCGAGCGCATAGATTTTCTCGCTTTTACGGCCCTGATACGCAGCGCTATCGGTCGTGGCATCGTTGACGTCCTCGAAACCAGCGCCAAAGTAAACATCATGCGTCTCGGCAAATTCTCCCGGCATCCAGTTGAGGGACACATCCCGCGGCACATCTGTTGCCTTATTGGCTGGACTGGGGTTAGAGGCCAAGGTTGGAGGAATACCCAACATGGCCTGTTGAATCCCTTCCTCCGTTAGTACTCGGCTGTAGATGCGGACGTCGTCAATTAAGCCATCCCATCCTTCACCGGCGAAGTTATCATCTTTGCCGCCCGCGCCGATAACCAAGTACGTATTGCCTGCTGTGGTGCCACCTTCATTGGCTTTGTCGCGACCTGTCGGGGTGTCCTCAACACCGTTGACGTAGAACCTTATTAATCCCCCGCTCTCCCAGGTCATCGCAACGTGCTGCCATTCGGTGGTCTGCAGATTGGCGGAACTTTCTAATTGCTGTCCATTGCTGGCCGTGGGGAGTGTAACGTTCGTGTTCATCCCCATCTTGAGCACGTCGTCGCCACCGAAACTGGAACCGGCCGAGTCATACCGCATCGTTATTGATCTGTCACCGCCGTCAGGTGGGTACGCAATGATAAAACCTCTATTCGTGTTGATCACGTCAGACTTGATCCATATAGCAACCGTGAGAGCACTCAAGCCATTGAGATAAACTTCACCATCGTCGTCAATCACATGGTCACCTTGGCCATCGAACTCCAGTGCACCGTTTAATATCCCGGGCACCCATTGCGGATCACCATCGAGAGTGCCATCGCGCCCATTGCCACTTGAGTCGCTTGCAGTGGTACCGGATGTCTCATCAAACTTCCACCAGACAAGAAGATCGGGGTCAGCAGCGTTGGCTAAACTCGTCGGAAACAGCCCCAACACCAAAACAAAAGAAACCAAATAAATCAATTTTTTAGACATAATAATCCTCCTTTCTTTCTATAGTTTTGAGTTTTTAGTTATGAGTTTTTAGCTTTTCATCTCAAACAACTTCAACAAAACGACCGATAAAAACGGTTCATCCCAGCAAATCAACCCTTAATCAACAAAGGTTTTTAGGACTCGACTTTACCTCCTTCCTGCAAAAGGGGTAACCTTTCACAGGGTCAAGATGTCATTTAATCTTAATTAAAGCATTTTTCTGTTACTTAGTCAAGTTTTTTTTACGATTTTTTACCAAGTATTCGGATAAATCGCCCATAAAGGGAAAATAAAAACGAATTGCACCTTATTGCTATGAACAAAGGCCTACTCAGTTCGACTTCTGATATTTGACAGAGCAAACCCGCTCGGTCCAACGGCAGAGCCAGAGATCGAAGAGTGTTTTTTTACCAGTTCGCTGCTGATTAATTCGAAAAATGGTGTTTTTCCGCCACGCAATAATGTCATCGGCAATTTCCTTAGCCTGCTGCTGAGGCAACTCTATCCTGACCGATTCAAGTGGGTCGGTGCCCAGATCGTAGACGCAAACACTTTTATTCGCAGGAGCATATATAAACTTACGGGTCCCTTTTACAAAGCCTGCGGGTCCTTGTCGCATCCAGCCGGAGAAGTACACCTTTCGTCCCTGCGGTACATCTGACATTGCATCGGCTCCATCAAATGAGACGTCGTTAATATCAAATCCCAACAAACTCAGTAATGTCGGCGTTAAATCAACCGAACAAACCGGTTCTGCAACCTTAATGCCAGGTTCTACTAAAAACGGAGCCCGCATCACCCATGGTATATGTAAAACCTCATCGAAAGCAATCCGTTCATGGCCGAGTAGCCCGTGTTCACCGAATGCTTCGCTGTGGTCTCCGATAACGCAAAGAATCGTTTTGTCGGTAAGATTTAGCCTGGCAAGGGCCACATCTAATGCAGCTAAAAATTTATCAGTATAAAAAATCGCCTGTCGATAACGCTCTATAGGTTCCTTGGCTGGCTTGGCAAACCACCGCGGAACCTCGTATGGATCGTGCGTAACTGAGCAGAGAATCGTCAACAAAAAGGGTTTCTCATCAGCCTTTATCCATTCAGTAATCGGTTCTAACATTGAAAACTCATCACAGGCAAGATAGCCAAGAAAACTGTTAGGATCATTCAAGTCGTCTCTAGCCCAGAACTTATCAAAGCCCAGATTATAAATCAGTCCGGGACGAGATTCGAAATTGCCCTTGGCTGATTGAAAAAATGCAGTCCGAAAATTTAATTGGTTGCTAACTATTGTGGCTAAGCTGACATAGGGCTTCTCGGCAGGAACAGTCTCGGCTATATCTTGAGATACCGAAGGGAATCGGCCAGTAAGAAGCGCAAATAATGCCTTTGTGGTATGGGTAACTGTCGAACGAGCGTTTGCAAATTCAACACCCTGCTCAGCTAAAGCAACAAGATAAGGAGTTAGGTTGCTTTCCCTATCCCGAAGTGCTTTGGGATAGGATTTATCAAGTGAAGTGTAATCATACTGAATTCCTTCAAGGACAATTATTATTATATTATGGTTTATCTGTTGTGGTTTTAGCGGGATTTTTATTTGGTCAAAGGCAGGTATGTTTCGTTTTGCTTTGGCGAAGTCAGCTTTGGCCAGACGACCGGAGTCAGACAAGAACAAACTCATTATTGCTCTTCCTTGGCAATTGTAATGCAGCCCAACAGAAGCTATCTGTGGTGAGCTGCGCCTGACCAACACACCACGGGCTGAAATGGATATTACAATAACAACGAGGGAAATAATGATTCGGTTAACAAAGAGCCTGCGATTGTAATTCGGCGGTATTGGTTTTGCTAAAACGGAAAAGAGAAAGACAAGAGCAATAGCGCTGGGCCCCAGCAAGATAATAGCTGCCTTGGGCATTTTTATCAAATTGACGGCGATAATCCACGATATGTTTACAGGGTCGCGGATTAGCGGTAAAAGCTCTGCAGGCAGGATTTGTGTGCCCGTTCTTATAAGCCAGCCGGCATTCATAACCGACCAAGTGCACACAATAGCCGCAAATATTGTCGCTGCTCGGATAACCCATCTGTAAGGCCAACGAAAACAAACTAACGATAGGATAACCTCAATTGAAAGCAGCACGGAGATATCGGCAAGTATCCAGCCAAGGTATTCATTGAATAGGCTGTAACGGCAAGAATGAAAGAATTTTACTGCCAGCGTACAAAATAGCGCACCCAATACGACAACAGTATAAGCGCGGGCAGCTAAAAGCCCGTACACGCAGCGAGTTGACAAATGCTTTTCAACTTCGGACCCAGATTGCCAGCGCCCAGCATCCATAACATAAAGATACTAAAAGTATTGTCAAATAGCAAGCACATGATGAGGTAATATTATTCAAGAAAGTGGTTCTAAATAGCCGAAAATACTTACAGTTATCAACACTATTCATAACAGGATTTATAGATGAAAGAAGGCTCAAACGAAACCCCGATGTACATCGGGGCCGAAGCTGCTGCGAAGGCTGGACTGGAAGAAGCCAAGCCGATTTTACAACTGGAAAGACAGCTTTTGCAAATCGACAAATACGCAGCCCGCGAAGGACTTTCCACCAAGCTTGTCGAGAAATGTGGCCAGTTAGGCATTGTCCAGATAAGGAAATACAAAGGCAACACATACGTTGTTGATGTACCTTTAAGCCCATATTATCCTGCATCTGAAGGGACTCCTGTTGTGCCTGCTGCTTCGTCTTGCCCGCTGCCCCCCCGCCGTTTTGCTTTGCCAAACGAAGCTGCGTCGGTAGACGCCGGCGTAGGCGACGAGAATCGCAGAGGTAAGCAAGAAAGTCACAAAATGACAACCCAATCTCACACGAAACCCCGAAGTACTTCGGGGCAGCCCATTAACAAAACTATTCGGATCGCCCAAAAATCTGGATTGGCCTACTCCGCCGTAGCGGCTGCGAAGGCTGGAACTCGCAAAGCAGCTCCTGCTACACACAAAATTGAAGGCCAGCCTGCAAGATCAAAAATTGAACATCCAAAGGCCGAAACTATACCTACATTAACTAAACATGAAACTGAACAAACTCAGGCTAAACATGCTTGGCAAGGCCTTGCAGTTTCTTTGATAGTATGTTTTTGTGTAGCTTTCCTAACTGTTCTCTGGCTATATATGAATCAGAGAGTCCATCGCAGCAGGCTGGACCAAGCATCTGCAAGCATTCGAAATGTGTATGATGATTCCGTTCAAACTGGCCAACAGCTTGCTTCCTTCCAAAGCTCTCTCATCGAATCTACAGCAGAAATCGAATTGATAAAAAACGAGCTGGACAATACAAAGGCAGGAGCAAAAAGTGTCCAAGAAGATATAGAAAGTCTTCGACATGAAATTACTAAGCTCAGGCAAGGTCTCGAAACCATCCAACAACAAAATACTGGGACATTAGAACAACTCAAAGAGCAATTTCAGCAGCTTACAGCTCAACTGAGCGAATTTACTAAAAAAAATCAAGCCGTCCCTGACTATCGTGGTTCAGGCAAATAAAGATACACACTTGCTTTGTAGGAGATAATCGAGTGAGAACGAGCAAAAATTTAGTCCGCCTTTGGCGGATTGTCGCTGCTATTGCATGCTGCTTAATTGTGATATGGCTTTCTACATCGATTGAGGGCAGCCAAAAAACTTATGAGGTTGAACCCCAAATTACCAATCTTCAATACAGAACCGATGCAGCCCGCGCTATAGATGCCTATGAGCGTTTGATGGAACGGTATATGAGCTTGACAGAAAGGAATTTATTCAGCCTTGGCACGGATATCCGAGATGTTATAAGAAAAATGGATTCGATTGACGATAAGTTAACACAGCTTTGCACAAGAATAGCCAGACTCGAAAAGGCCCTTGGCATCGAGCCTGCCGACGTGTCTGCCCCCACAGCTTCGTTTGGCGAAGCAAAACGGCGGGACGTCGGCGGGCAAGCCAACCTTTCTGTCAAGGAAAAAAACCGGCAAAAATCTCCGAGTGAGAAACGTTGGCCACCCTCCAAAGATTGAGCCAGTGACGGGGCAGCCTTCGTCAGGCAGTTGAAAGGAGTCAAAAATGATTAAGATCGGTTTCTTAAGTGCGATCGTGCCTGATCTGAGTTTTGAAGAAGTCATTTCGTTTGCAGCAATGAACGGTTTTGCATGTGTAGAGGTCTGTTGTTGGCCGGCAGGAAAGGCCGAAAGGCGCTACGCCGGTGTCACACACATCGACGTGACTAACTTAACCACCAAAGACGTGGACAGAATACACAAGGTCTTGGCGGACAACAAGGTAATCATCTCTGGTCTCGGCTACTACCCAAATCCTCTGGAGGCAGATGCAGCCAAGTCCAAGTACTACGTTACTCACATCAGGAAAGTGATTGACGCAGCCAGCAAGTTGGGACTGAAGAATGTGAATACCTTTGTGGGAAGGGACCATCAAAGCAGTGTGGAGGACAACTTCAAGCGGTTCAAAAAGATTTGGCCTCCCATCGTCAAGTACGCGGAGAAGAAAGGCGTAAAGATCGGGATTGAGAACTGCCCCATGCTCTTTAGCAATGACGAATGGCCAGGCGGTAAGAACCTGGCAGCGTCACCTGCTATCTGGCGAAGGATGTTTGCGGAGATCCCATCGCCGAATTTCGGCTTAAACTTCGATCCGTCCCATTTTGTCTGGCAATTCATGGACTACATTAAGGCGATCTACGAGTTCAAGGAACGCATCTTCCACGTGCACATTAAGGACGCCAAAGTCAGATATGATCTGTTAAATGACGTTGGGATATTAGCAGCTCCACTACAGTTTCATCAACCTAAGCTGCCGGGCCTGGGTGACGTGAATTGGGGTAAGTTCTTTTCGGCTCTAACAGACATCGGATACAACGGCTGTGCCTGCATTGAAGTTGAAGATCGGGCCTATGAAGGCCCTCTGGCGATGCGCAAGAAATCTCTCATTCAAAGCAGAGAGTACGTTAGGCAGTTCATCCCGCCCGTCGCAGACGGGGCGGGATTCATTGCAATGTAAAGATAAACACTAAGCTGCCGCCGGAGAGACTCCATCATCGTAGCGGCATGTGGGCCGAGTGGATCGAAGCTATGCGGGGCGGCGAGCCTGCTGCTTGTGCGTTCGACAGGGCTGGCCCTTTGACTGAGATCATGCTATTTGGGCAATATCGCTATTCGGACCGGAAAGCATTTGAAATGGGACGGCAAGAATATGAGATTGACAAATGACGATGCTAAGCAAGAAAATTCCTTAGAAAACGTTTGCAACCGGAGTATTAATGTGCCCAGATATTAAGCGAAAATGTATAGGCCAAGTGGTGCCGCCTTCAACGGTAGCTCACACCTAACCGGTCGGGTGTCAAGTGGCCTTCTAAAGGGAATGGTGCCCCCCAGCCGACGTGAATTTATCGACACTACTTCCACGCATTCTTCCTGCCTCAAGGCTCGTTTACATCCGCATCAATATTCTCCATGGCCTCCATGTGTTTCTTGAAGATATCACTTACTGTCTCATCTTCGAGCAGGTTGCTGCGCGCCCGCTCCTTGTCGGAAATGGGTGTCAGCGCGAGGGCATCCTGGGCAACGTGCGGGGTCAGGAAAATCAGCAATTCTGTCTTGTCTGTTTCTTTGACCGTCCTCTTAAATAGGTAGCCCAAGAGCGGTATATCACCCAACAGCGGGACCTTATTGACTGTATCTCTGATCTCATCTTGCATGAGACCGCCGATAACGATAGTCTGGCCGTCGTGGATGGCGACCTTCGACTCGGACGTACGAGTGGCAAAGACAGGCAGGGTGAGGTTTTCCGAGATCGTTATGCTCTCGTCTGTCGTGGTTGATATCTCGGGCCTGACCGTCATGTTGACCAAGCCATCGGGATTGACCGATGGAGTTACCTCCAGAATGATGCCGATATCCCGGTACTCGGTGGTGGTTTGTGTCCCCACATTCGACGTGGTCTCGCCCGTGGCGAATGGCACCTGCGACCCGACGGTGATCGTGGCCGTTTGGTTATTGCTTGTCAGGATGTAGGGTCGCGACAGGATATTCAACTTGCCGGTCTCCTGCAATGCACGCAGCGTCACGTTCAGTGTCCTGTCGAGCACCGTTGCCGTCAGGCCGCTCATCGGCGACGGGGGGAATCCTGTTGAGAATTCTACGTTGTTGCTATCGCCGGAGGAACCTCGTAAATTCCACATAGAGAACTCGGTGCCCAAGTCCACGCTATCGCTGTGCGTGATCTCGGCAAAAAGTACTTTGATCAAAACCTGACCGATCGGTTTATCCAGCTCATCAATGATGGGCTTGAGCAACTCGTAGTTCTTCGACGAGGTCAGCACGAGCAAAGAATTGGTGTCCGGGTCGGCCTCAAGATAGGTTTCCT
>CAYNKI010000179.1:0-7929 GCA_964397675.1 uncultured Pirellulales bacterium | reverse complement strand
TTCTGTACTCCATCAGCCAACAGCCGTTCCATACATTTTTGCCAATAAATTGGGCTAATCAACTGCTTTGTTAGCCCTTCTGCGATTTCTTTGGCGGTTTTGTAATACTCCGCGTTAATATTGGCAATAATCTTAATTTCAGATGGCTCAGAAATTTTACAATTCGACAGTGCTTCTTTAAGAGCTTCTGCAGCGCTGGCCATCATTTCTGTATGAAAGGCACCAGCTACTTCAAGACGTATTACTTTTATAGCGCCGTACTTTGTAGCTAATTCTTCTGCTCGCTGGCAAGCCGTTTTGCTACCACTTATAACAATCTGCCCTGGGCAGTTAAAATTAACCGGCTGCAAAAGTTCACCGTTGCCGGCCTCAACGCAAAGCTGATTCACTTTTTCTTCGTCAAGGCCAATAATACTAACCATCGCGCCTTCGGTGGCATCAGATGCTTCTTGCATAGCTTGGCCGCGTTTCTGCACCAAAATCAGCGCATCCTCAAAACTCAACACGCCTGCCGCATAAAGTGCGGTATATTCACCCAGACTCAAGCCTGCTGTTACATCTGCATGTATGCCGTTGATAGAGGGGCTTGTTCTCAGAACCTCTAATATAGCAGCAGAGGTTACAAAAATCGCAGGCTGTGATATGGTGGTGGTATTTAACTGTTCAGCCGAATCCTCGAAACAGATTCTGCTCAAATCAAATCCGATGATGTTATTTGCCTTGTCATAAATTCCCGCCGCCACCGGGAAAGACCGTGCGATTTCGGCACCCATTCCTACTTCTTGAGCGCCCTGTCCAGGAAATAAAAAAGCAGTCTTCATAATTGAATTACGTTTGCGCCCCAGGTTAATCCTGCTCCAAAAGATACGAAAATAACAATGTCACCTTGCTTGATTTTAGCAGCTTTGATGCACTCATCAAAGGCAAGAGGCACTGAGGCCGCCGACGTATTGCCATACTCATTGATATTAATGTAGACCTTTTCGTCAGGTAAGTTTAGCCGCTTCGCCGCAGACTCGATAATCCTTCCATTCATCTGGTGTGAAATCATCATCCTAATGTCATCCACACTCAAATTGCAATGGTCCAGGCACTCGTTAACAGTTTCAACAATCCGCCGAACAGCCTGTTGATAGACTTCTCTACCTTTAATTTCCATATAGATTTTCTTCGGATCGTCCAACTCTTTGGACACTGGATAGCGAGAACCGTACGCCTGGCAATTCAGTGCCTGCCACCGATCCCCATCTGAAGACATGGTACTATATATGATGCCTTTGCGCCGGTCGTTCTTGTCCACAGGTTTGGACTCCACGACCACCGCGCCTGCGCCGTCACCGAAAAGAATACAGCTTGTTCTCTCGGTCCAATCGGTAATTTTAGTTAAAGTTTCCGCGCCTATTACCAGGGCGTTTTTATATCGTCCACTTTCTAAGAACTGCTGCACAATGGCCAGACCATAGATAAAACCGCTGCAAGCAGCAGATAAATCGAACACCCATGCTTTGTTTGCCCGTAGAGCCTGCTGCACAAAAGAAGCAGTCGAAGGGAAAACCATTTCCGGCGTAATAGTAGCCACAATAATAATATCGAGCTCACCGGCATCAAGATGTGCGTGGGCCAGAGCCCTTTTCGCCGCCTCTGTGGCTAAAAATGCAGTAGTTTCGTTATCTGTCGTGATGTGCCGAACCTTGATACCCGTCCGCGATGTAATCCACTCGTCTGAGGTATCTACCATCCTTGCTAAATCGTCATTTGTTAGCGTCTTAGCGGGCACAAACGAGCCACTACCTATGACAACTGCGCGATAAGGGCAGGTCCGATCCTCAATTGACTTGTGCATCAGCAGTCCTTACGCAAGACTCATTAAGACGTTCTGTAATCTTATCGTTTATTTTCCTCGTGTGATATTTTTTAGAAGCCAAAATAGCATTTCTAATTGTTCTACTTCGGCTGGCACCGTGACATATTAGCGCTGTGCCGTTAATGCCTAACATTAATGCACCACCATATTCATTGTAGTCATATTTCCTGTATATTGTGGCAATAACAGGCTTAAACTCAATAGCCAACTGAACCTTTTCCTGGAAAAGCTCGTCTTTTATCGCTTTAAACAGGCCGTCAACCAAGCCCTCGGTCACTTTTAAAATAACATTGCCGACGAATCCGTCACAAATCGCAACATCACAGACACCTTTAAAGATATCCCTGCCTTCGATATTGCCCACGAAATTCATATTCGGATCCGACTTCATCGTTTCGCGTGCCTTTTTCACCACTTCATTGCCCTTAGCATCCTCTTGGCCAATGCTCATCAGCCCGACCCTGGGCTTTTCTATTCCGAACAGATGTTCCGAATACACGCCGGCCATTACTCCGTATTGATAAAGATTAACGGGCTTGCAAGCAATATTTGCACCTACATCACATATTGTCACCGGGCCTTCGAAGGTGGGAAATACTACCGCGATGCCAGGGCGATTAACCCCGGACAGATTTCTCATCCTCATCTGGAAAGCTGCCACACATGCTCCGGTATTGCCTGCCGAAATGACCGCATCAGCCTGACCTCTCTTGCCTAACTTGGAGATTACTCCGATCGAACTCTTTGGTTTTCTACGTAAACTCTCGATGGGTGCTTCGTCCATACCAATGACATCAGGTGCGTCAACCACACTAACAGCATCTTCACGGTACTCCAAGCAGGACAATTGTGATTCTATGATTTTTTGTGGCCCAACAAGCATTAGCTGGTCGCTTCTATCGAGTAGCTCTATAGCCTCCAACGCCCCAGTGATAATTTCATCCGGTGCATAGTCACCTCCCATTGCGTCAATTGCGATTCGCATTTTTAGCTGCTTTCCTCCTTGCCCAGTTTTAGCGTGATTTTCGAATTAACATAACCACAATTTTCACACGCTGCATGTGGCAGTTTAGCCTGGCCGCATTTGCTGCACAGCGAATAGTTTACAGCTCTAAGCCGATGGTGACTGCGTCTCGTGTGTGTTCTGCTCTTACTGGTCTTCTTTGTCGGTAACATCGTCAACTACCTCGTTTGTAGCCATATTCTTCGCTTCACTTCGTTCCGCTCAGACACCATCCTGAGCAATGCGAAGGAATGACATTGTTTCTTTATATTAGATGTTCTAAATAGTCAAACACAAACTCTTTGTCAAGTCAAATTTAACTTTAGTATGCCTGTACGATTGCAAATAAAAAAAAACAGGTATTTTGCTTTATCAGGCAGAAACTAAGATCAGGATTAAGAAATGATAGAAAAACAATGAAATTTTTGACTAAATTTAGCTTGTTGGCTAAACTAAGTTTGAGTAGAATATACAAAAGTAAAATATTTAGTAAAATTGATCGAGTTGACTATGGCACGGAACCGAAAAAGAAAAGCTCTATATGAGGTAATGAGCAAAACTCGCCATAAATCAAGCTATGGCAAGACCTTAGAGCAGTTGCACCCACAAGAGATCGGCAAAGCTAAGCCAGCTAATGCAAAAGCAGATACAGCAATGCCTAAAGAAACAGCACAGTGGTGGAAAAGGCCGAAATTAATTCAGTTTAACGCCGGTAGAATCGAGTTATCAATGCCATATCAGCTTGCAATTGCGATACTTCTGGGCTTAATATTGTTAATTTTAATAGCCTTTCGGCTCGGCCAAATTAACCAAAAAGCAGCTAATTCATATACTAAAATACAAAAAAGTAGTCTGATAAACCAAAACGAGAGTGACACGGCTAATATAATGCAGGTAGGTGTGTCAACTGAGGATATATCGCCAAGTATCGGAAAACTCGAATCTGCTCAGCCCACAGGCAATAATAGAATTGTGATACAAACCTATCAGGTCAGATCCCAGTTGGAGCAGGTAAAATTTTTTTTTGCTCAAAATGGTATAGAAACCGAAATAAGAGCAATAGGGAACATGTATTATTTAGTTACCAGCAATAAGTATGAAAATCCTAATCGGCCAGGGACAAATGGATACCGTGCAAAACAGATAATAGTCGAAGTAGGGGCTAAATATCAAGCGCCGCCGGGTTATGAAACTTTTGCGCCACACTTTTTTCGAGATGCATACGGCATGAAATTTGAAGATTAGTTTTTCAGGAGAGATTGATGTCTATCGATCGTTCATTGAAAATCAAAGGAGCCTTGAGCAGGCACCGAAATGTTCTAACACGGGCTGAACGAATTGAACAGCTAAAAGACGAAGAGCAATGGTCAGAGGGCGATTCACTGCTGGGGCTGCAAAAAGTCGCTCACCGCAAGAGTCACTCCGGCCGAAAAGAAAAAGCAGATACAGCTAAAGAAGCTGCTACTGAACCTGCAGCCGGAGTTGAGACGCCGAAAGCCGAAGAAAAAAAAAGTTAAAAGCTAAGGATGCCTTTTAGAAGCCGCTGTTTGGATAGCTAAGCGCTCGCCAAATCGCGGCTGTTTTTTTATATGCAGCGAGATTGGAGCTGCATTTATCAATAATTTTTGAAGGCGAAAATGAAACAAGCTGATTCTGCAATACTAATTATAGTAATGCTGCTGGCGATTTCATCGGCAGCAGTGCAAGGTAGCGCTGGCGAAATTTGGCCGATCCACAACTGGGAGCGAGCAAAGCCAGAGCAGGAGGGAATGGATTCGGCACTTTTGCGCAAGGCGCGTGAATTTGCCCTTATCGGCGATGGCTCGGGCTGTATTACACGTCGCGGTCGGCTGATTATACAGTGGGGCGACCAGAAACGACGATACGATTTGAAGTCAACAACAAAGGCAATTGGTGTCACTTCATTGGGACTTGCCCTGAAAGACGGTAAAATCAAGAGCTTAAATGACCTGGCTAAAAAATATCAGTTCAGTCTGGGCATTTCACCGGAATCGAATGTAAAGACCGGCTGGCTCGACAAGATTACGTTGTTTCATCTGGCTACACAGACAGCCGGCTTCGGAAAGAGCGGCGGATACACTGAATTGTTGTTCGAGCCGGGTACCAAATGGTCGTACAGTGATGGCGGTCCAAACTGGTTAGCTGAATGTGTCACGCTGGTCTATGGGAAGGACCTAAACACGATAATGTTTGAGCGCGTCTTTGGTCCCATCGGGATTAAGCCTTCCGATTTGACCTGGCGGAAAAACGCCTATCGGCCGCACGAAATCAACGGTATCAAACGGCGTGAGTTCGGCTCAGGTATCAGCGCTAATGTCGATGCAATGGCGCGAATTGGGTATCTTTACCTGCGGCGCGGACGCTGGCAGGGCAAACAAATTATTCCCGTCTGGTTTGTCGATGCAGCACGCACGGTACCTTATGGTGTGCGTGGATTAGTCGTAGTTAAACCGGAAACGTACTTTAACGCCTCGGAACACTATGGTTTGCTGTGGTGGAATAATGCCGATGGCACGATGGCTAATGTCCCGCGTGACGCCTACTGGTCGTGGGGATTATACGATAGCCTAATCGTAGTGATACCGAGCCTTGATATTGTGGCTGCAAGGGCAGGTAAATCGCTCAATAAAGTCCGCAATAGCAACTACAGAGCCATAGAACCTTTCATTGAACCAATCGCTCTGTCTGTCAAGTCGAGAAGCGGTGGGGCGGTAGCGCCGTATCCTGCCAGCCCCGTTATGATGGACATAAAGTGGGCGCCTGCTGATACGATTACCCGCAAGGCAAAAGGAAGTGACAATTGGCCGATTACTTGGACCGACGATGATAATCTCTATACTGCTTACGGCGATGGCTGGGGATTTTCCCCCCGGACGGGGAAAAAGTTGAGCCTCGGCATTGCAAAGGTCATTTGCTCACCGCCAGATTTTCGCGGGATCAACATCCGCACGAATACCGGCGAGCGAGTAGGGCAGGGGGCCAAGGGAACAAAGGCCAGCGGGATGCTTTGTGTCGATGGCGTGCTCTATATGCTGGTTAGAAATGTCGGCAATTCGCAGATTGCATTGTCAAACGACCATGGCAAAACGTGGAAATGGTGCGATTGGAAATTCACCACCAGCTTTGGATATCCAACATTTTTGAACTTCGGCAAAAACTACGCCGGTGCACGAGACGATTTTGTTTATATTTATTCACACGATTCAGATAGCGCTTATGAGCCTGCTGATCGGTTTGTTATGGCACGGGTGTCGAAAGACAGATTAAAGGACCGCAAAGCTTATGAATTTTTCAAGGGACTTGACGAATCACGCCAGCCGATTTGGACGAAAGACATTTGCGATAGGGGGGCGGTGTTCGTTAATCCTGGCAGATGCTATCGTTCTGGCATTAGCTATAATACCGGACTCAAGAGGTATTTGTGGTGTCAAACGCTCTACGGCGAGGATGACATGCGTTTCAAGGGTGGAATCGGCATCTTCGATGCCGCGCAGCCCTGGGGGCCGTGGACGACCGTTTTTTACACGGAGAATTGGGACGTTGGCCCGGGCGAGACAAGCTGTTTTCCTACCAAGTGGATGAGCGGCGATGGCAAAACCTGCTATCTGCTCTTTTCAGGAGGGGATTGTTTTTCTGTACGCAAAGGCGAACTATTGTTACGATAAGCGTATGGGCAGCACGCATGCCAATGCTGCAATGCGACAAAATACCCCACAATTTTGCACTTCGCCTATGACTGCTCTGGGATTTGGCGTACTTTTAGAGGTAAGGATGCCTCTTGCCGACCGTCGATTGCAAAATCAATCCTGTATTCGCCGAATTTCTTCAGTGGCAGTCCGTGGATATTCAGAATTAGGTTGCGGATCCAAGAATTCTCGTTTTCTGGAATCTTTATAGATATAGAGTCCTGTAACTCAGGCCCTGCTGGATTGCCATCTTCATCGATCACGTTGATTCTTATCGTGTGTTCTCCCTCCTCAATCTTGGAAAACCTGACTCTTGCTACAACAGCACACGCGGGGTGTTTGGCAGGCGTTTGCCTGGCGTAAACCACGTCAAACGCACCCAAAACATTCAATTTCCCTTGTTGGTCTGTCGCGCAATCACATAAGAGAAATGCTTCAACGTTCATTTTTTAACTCCATCAAGAGTCTGACTTTGTAAACGGGTAATCTTAGACGTATCGCTTCTTACTATCGCATTTGTTACGGATTGTCAAGGATTTGGACGTACAGCTTTCGGTTGCATTCCTTAAGGATTGGGTGTATCATACTTGCCAAATGAGAAAATATATTGCAGATAGGACAGGTAAAATAGATTCCAGTGGCATACGCAAGGTTTTTGCACTGGCGGCGGAGCTTAAAGACCCGATTAACTTTTCGATAGGCCAGCCGGACTTCGATGTGCCGCAAGCTCTAAAAGAAGAAGCGATAAAGGCCATCCGCGAGAGACTCAATAAATATTCACAGACCGCCGGCGATGCACTTTTAAGGAAGAAGATTAACGAATTAGTAAAAAAAGAGATTGGATGGGAAAGGCCTGCGATACTGGTGACCAGCGGCGTGAGTGGGGGGCTTTTGCTTGCTTTTTTAGCAACGGTCAATCCCGGCGACGAAGTAATAATACCCGATCCCTATTTTGTAATCTATAAGCACGTCATTAATATGTTAGGCGGAAAGTGTGTCTTTGTAAATAGCTATCCAAATTTTACCCTGCCGGTCGATGGAATTGCTGAAGCCATAACAAACAAAACCAAGATGATTATACTGAATTCACCCTGCAATCCGACCGGTGTTGTATATTCAGATGATTATGTAAAGAAGCTGGCTGAGGTCGCGGCAGAAAAAAATATCTTAATTCTAACTGACGAGATTTATGAGAAATTCTGCTATGACGGCAAGTGCACCAGCATCGCTAAATATTATGACAAAGCTCTTATTTTGCGAGGTTTCAGCAAGTCTTATGCGATGACCGGCTGGCGGCTCGGCTTTGCAGCAGCACACGAGTCTCTCAGGCCGGTAGTCGAAGAGATGACCAAGAT
>CAYNKI010000178.1:0-7955 GCA_964397675.1 uncultured Pirellulales bacterium | reverse complement strand
CTGACGTTCCTTGCGTGTCCTGTGGAGGATATTCTTGTCGTTTGTGAGAAACCAAGACGCTTCTAACGCAATCGCCTCTGCCAAATGTCGTCGGTCCGCCGCGTCCTGAAGCTCCAGCGAAATGAGTGCGTGGTCAATCGACAATACTTTCTCTTCACTCACTTCAAAGAACTCTTTCCACCCCGACTCTCGCCAAGCCTGCAACAGAAGGGCATAAACGCTCCGTTGGGTAGCGGTCGGCCTGCCCGCCAATAGCTCGCTCATCAGGTGAGTTGGTGCAGCAAAGCTCCAATTTCCAAACTGCTCCAATTCAACAAGTCGTTGGAGTGCTAATAACTCGCCTGCTAGCTTGGGCTCGCTGACCGGATTCTTCTCATCGACCGCAAAAATGAAGTCTTCATAGTCTGCACAGTATTGGACAATCATTGTGTCGAGATAGATAAGCATTAGATAGACCTGGCTGAGAGAGCACTGGGCAGCCCAACGCTGAGTTCAGCCGCGTGCGGGCTTAGCCATGGCGGCTTGAACCATCGAACACTCTTCCATCTTCGGTAACGGTCGAACAATCATACGGGTAGCACGTCGGCTGCAACGGCTGGTTAGGTTTTTATCTTTTGGGGCTATTCACAGTTGACGTTCCATTTCATAAAAAGTCGCAAATTCCAATGGATCCTTGTTGCCACATATTTTTTCGATTTCTTTCTTTCTTTCAGCACCTAATTCTCCATTTTTCATCTGCTGTAGGAGATCTTTCGCTTCTGGTATCATTACAGTCTCAATTTTTCTGAATCCATGTTTGCTGTATGTGCGCAGCATCGGGGTACACATCTCTGAAGACAACCAATAGTTATCCGGATAAGCAAAACACCGTACGCTTTTCCAGGCATTATTCTTTGCCCACTCTAGGATGGCATCGATGAGCTTATGGCTGAGTCCCTGTCCCTGATAATCCTTGTGCACAAAAAAACAAGTAATTCTGAGTATTCGTTCAGCTGGATTTGCCAGTGGAGGGAGCTTCATCTCCACCATCTCTTGAGTTATGGCATGGTTTGGATCCTGACAACAGAATTCGAACTGATTGTAAATTGTCTGAGGATAAAATCTGGCGTGAGCCACAACAGAATCACCCTCCATCGCCAACATGGCACACGAACCATAAGTGTCAATTAGCCGGGCGAGCAATTTCTTATTTCGGTTTGATTGTCCCTTTGGTAAGCTGCATTTTTCCTCGATGCTTGAAGGGCTGAGTAGTCCACAGTGAAGACAGCAGAATAATATAAAATCCCTATTCATCGGACAGAGTTTCATATGTCCTCCTTAGAACCTAACTATGTATATATGGTTTCCGCATAAAACTCCAGAACTCTCTGAGTGTCAGTATAACACCCCTTTGGCCGAAGTCCATAAGTAATCCTTTGGACACTACTTAGGCCAGTGTTCCTTCTTATCAGGCGTCTTATATGGTTTCCGTATAACATCCCGAACTTCTCATCATTCATAATAACTCCATTCCGCTGCCGTGTCCTTACAAAGTACAAAGAGATTTTGATCTGTCGAGAGATAGGACAACAGCCAGATAGGTGGTTTCTCTTCGCTCAACACAGTGATTCTGACTTAGGCAATGGTTTTTCGCAGTACACGTGCTTGCCCATTTTGATGGCCGTCATGGCAATTCAACCACCCATATGTTGCGGAATTGTGCGGGATTGCCGTGATGCTGCAACATTATGCCGCCCGGCTCGGTTACGTTACGATTCAAGGCCGCCGGCGCCGGTTCCGGCACCTTTGTATTATCCTGCACTTTGACGCCATTGAGAAGTACGGTCAGGCGGGCGTCTTTGGTCTTCTCGCCGGTGCTATCGAAACGCGGCGCGCGAAAGGTTATATCGTAGCTTTGCCATTGCATTGGCGGAGCACACATATTCAAAATGGGCGGCTCTATACTGTAGATTCCACCGCATTCATCGTGGGCGGGTTTCAAACCGTAACTGTCGAGCACCTGCACTTCGTATCGGCCCTGCAGGAACACACCGCTGTTGCTGCGTCTTTGACCGCGAGCTTCAGGCATAAATGGCGTGCGAAATTCCAGATGCAGCTTCACATCGTTAAACTTCCTTTTGGTTATGAGCGAGCCACCGCGCGGCGTGACCTCCATGGCACCATTGACAAGCTTCCATTGCCTCTCAACAGGGACGGATAGCCGATGTACCCAAACACCTTCGTCCGCTACAGCAGCCTCCCATTGGTCGAGGTTCTTCCCATCAAACAGCACTATAGCACCGGTCGGAGGCTTGGCCCCTAATCTCGACGAAGGCCGAAACACCTTGTGCATCACAAAGCTGCCCGGCTTTGGCCCGTGGGAGCTGCCTGTGAATTCGCCGCCTTCAATAGTTCCCTGCCATTTATTGCCCTGTTCTGTTGGTTCTGTAAAACGCACCGTTGCACCTTCAAGCTGGCCCTGGAGCACGGCTGTCGGCGCGACGTCTCTGTCAAAGGCTGTGAGCAAATTGGCCTGATATTTTCCCCCGCCCAGAGCTATCACCTGTGCTACTAATGGAGATTTAGTCGCATCACTCGCTTTGAAATTCCCCTGCCAATCCCCCATGAAACGATCGGCAGTCTCTATCGCTTCTTTGGCCTCCTGGACCAGCTCCTCTGGTGCAGAGCCAGTGCAGGAAGATGTGACCAGAAACAAAACGAAGGCTAATACACCTGCGGTAATCTTGCTGCCGGTTGTAAAAACGCGATATTTCCTCTTTTTTCCTATCAGTTTCAAAGCCATGACTTTTTCTCCTAACATAATGCGTGTTATTTGCCGGTTAACGAAAGCCGAAGCCTTCCCAAAGACTTTCGTAACAATCTTGGAAGCCCTTGCGGTTCCTTTTATATCCTGCCCAAAACGAGCGCCAGGACGATCAGGACTACCGAAGCGGGAACCAGCAGTTTCAAACTCTTCTGGACCGACGAACCCCTGGCCAGATTACCTATCGCCTTGGGAACGATCACGGCGCCGAGCAAACCCACGGCAAAAATGATGCCGAAAACACTGCCGAAGTTCTCAGGATGCTTGGAGTACGTAACACCTACGATAGTGGGGAAGACGCTTGCGAAAGCCAGACCGGCACAAAGCGACAGCGCACTGGTCCAGATCGCCCCGCTTCTGATCATCGCAAGGATAATCAGCGCGATAACCAACGCTGCACCTGAAATGAACCAAGTGCCGTGCTCGGTAATTATCGCTATCTGGCTGACAACCAATCGGCCTGCCATCATCGCTATTGCAAAAACCGATAGCATCTGCTGGGACATAGCATCCACTACGGCGCCGTCCAGTTCGGAAAAGTCCCTGGTGATAACCTCTTGGCCATACGGAGCCAGCCAGTTGCAGAATGAGATCTCCAGAGAGATGTAGCAAAATAGTGCCAGCGCAGCAACCAAGACGGCCGGCTCTTTAAGCAGCGCAAAGGCATCCCCAATTGCAAAACCGGCTTTGATTGGAGTATATTCTGCAAAGATCGCAAGAACCACAGGTGCCAACGCTATCACAGCAAGTACCGAAATAGCATTCTCATACGAAGTCTTTCGAAAAAGGAAACTAACGATCAACGGCGTGATAAAAAGACCCAAGCCGAAGAAAACGTTGCCCAGGTTGCTGGCAGCGGCCGGATTCTCTCCGCCGAACAGAATCTTTGGGATCAGCGTATTGCCCACCGTGTTCACCGCCATCGCCCCGAATCCCAGCAGCAAACAGGGCAGAAGCACTACGCCGTAGGTTTTGCCGCGCGCCAGCATTAAAATGCACAGTGCGATCACAACGAATCCGAACACCGCCACGGGCTTATAGCCAATCTTATCTACAACTACACCCATAATCAGCGATGCAACCAAACACATGACCATAAACGCCGAGACGAGCGTGCCGAACTTTCCCTTATCAATCTTCAGCCGGGGCATCAGCTTGACGCTGATCGAACCCAGCAGTGAGAAGCACATACCCAGGCCAAATACGCACAATAAAGCTACAGCTTTCTCCATAATTTGGTCTCCTTTCACACAAAGCGTCACTTTTATTTGAAGTTTCTACGCTCGATTTCCTGCAATTTCGCAAAGCCATCAGCCTGCACCTTCCGGCGGGTCTGGTTAAATCCTTCTCCAATTTCGGCACCCAGCCAGGCGTCTGCCATATCACAGGCTACTTTCTCTCCGACAATCCAGGCGCCCATACACAGAACATTGCAGCGGTTGATCACCCAATGCAGCTTCGCGGCGGTAGCGGACTCCGCCAAGCCGGCATAGATGCCCTTGAACTTATTGGCAATGCCGCATACGCCGTTGCCGGTTCCGCACATCAGGATGCCACGCTCGGCTTTTCCTTGTTGGATATATTCTGCTACCGCCTGGGCAGTTTCATAGAATACCATCGGCTTGTCTTGACTTTGCATGCCAAGATCAATCACCTCGTGGGCCTGTTCAATTAGGTGCTGCTTAACTACTTTCATCAATTCAAACGAGCATACTTCAGCAGCAATTATCACCTTCATTTTCTACTCCTTTTTTTCCTCTTTCTTAACATCTGGTTAGCCGCAGCGAATATATTCTCAACATTTACTCCATATTTACTGAATATCGCCTCATTTTCGCCGGATTCGCCGAATATATCCGGGAAGCCAAGCCGTTTCAAGTAGCATGGTGCCTGGTCAGTCAAGACTTCTGATACCGCGCCGCCAAGACCGGCAATTCTGCTGTGGTTTTCCACAGTTATAATCCTGCCAATTTCTCTACCGGCTTTGACAATCACTTGCTCATCTATCGGCTTTATAGTCGGCATATGGATTACTCTGGCCTTGATGCCTTCTTTGTTAAGCTCGTCAGCCGCTGCCAGGGCCTTGGTGGTCACCATGCCCGTGGCGATGATTGCAATGTCACTTCCATCACGAAGGGTGTAGCTTCTGCCGACTTCAAACTTGTACTTGTCGTCAAATATGACCGGCACCGGACAGCGAACGGTTCGCAGATAAAACGGGCCTACATATTTGACGGAGGCCAGAACAGCCTGACGTGTCTCCACGGCATCGGCAGTAGCCACCACCGTCATATTGGGCATGGCACGCATGATGGCTATGTCTTCCACAGACTGATGGGTCGCACCTGCTTTGCCGGTGGGTATGCCGGCATACGAACCGTTCAATTTTACATTCATTTGAGGATAGGCAACAGATATACGAACCTGGTCAACCGCTCTCTTGGCTATGAAGACCGCAAATGTGGAAACCCACGGAATATATCCGAGGGTGCTCATTCCCGCAGCAGCACCTACCATGTTCTGTTCGGCAACGCCCATCTGATAGAATCTGTCGGGGTATGCCTGTCTGAAGCGCGCTGTCTGTGTGCTCGTGCACACGTCGGCATCAAAAACCACCACTTCAGGGTTGGTTCGGCCTACTTCCACCAACGCGTCGCCAAACGCAACACGCGGGGCTATCATCTCACCAAGTTCCATAATCGTGCACCTGTTACAATATGACCACGGTCAGGATCGATGGTCAATTTCGTCCAGTGCCCGCCGCCTTTCGTCGGCGTCCGGGCTCATCGCATGCCACTGATACTTTCCCTCCATAAAGGATACACCCTTTCCTTTCACGGTGCGGGCAATAACGACAGCCGGCCCTGTCTGACTCAGCTCCTTTGCCTTGTCAATAGTCCTGATAACCGCTGCGATATCATGACCGTCGCATTCGAGAGCCTGCCATCGAAATGCCTTCCACTTCTCGGCCAATGGTTCTAAGCCGAGCGTGTCCTTGACCGTCCCGCTTAATTGAACCTCGTTGCAGTCAACGATCCCAATCAGGCCGGTCAGTTTCTTAACGCCGGCATACATTGCCGCCTCCCAGATTTGACCTTCCTGTATCTCTCCATCACCCATAACGACATAGACGTTAAAATTCATACCACGCTTATCTTTGCCGAGAACCATTCCAATGCCGGCTGACAGTCCCTGGCCGAGCGAGCCGGTCGACATATCAACACCGGGCGTCTTAAGCATGCAGGGATGGCCCTGCAGCATTGAGTCTATCGCATCAAATTCCGCCAGTTTCTCCTCCTTGAAATAGCCTCGGTGTGCCAGAACACAGTACAGGGCCGCACTTGCGTGACCTTTACTCAAAACTAATCTGTCCCTTTTGGGCCAATCCGGATGGTGAGGGTCGATTCTCATTATCCCGAAATACAACGCCACCAGTATCTCCACTACCGAAAGCGACCCACCCGTATGACCGGAGCCGACATCGGCTATGGTGTTGATTATGGACTTGCGGATACACCGACAAGTCTGTTTCAGTTCTCCTGCATCACCTGTCACAGCGGATAGCCTCCAACAATTACCACAGGTTTTTTTCCGTTACTTCTCCGGCCAATATCGTTCAACAATGGTCTTGTCTTCAGTAAAGAAATTTATCGCTGATTTGCCCTGCATTTTGATGTCACATATCATAGAATCGCCCATCCCGCCAAAAGGTAGAAACGGCACTGGTGCCGGTATACCTACATTTACACCGATCATTCCACACTCGGCCTCAAGCTTGAATCTACGGGCATAGTAGCCGTTCTGCGTGTAAATTGAACAGGCGTTGGCGTATTGGTGATCGTTTATTATCTTAATCGCTTCGTCAAGGCTGTCTGCTTTAAGAATTACCACTACCGGACCAAAAATTTCGGTCTTGTGAATCTCCATTCCGGGCTTGACATCGGTAAAGACGGTAGGACCGACAAAGTGGCCTTTCTCACATCCCGGGATTGAAATATCTCGGCCATCCAATGCGAGCGTAGCTCCTTCGGCTGCCCCTGTTTCGATCATATCCAAGATGAACTTCTTTGAATTGGCAGAAATGACCGGCCCCATAAGCATCGACTCATCGGCCACTTTCGGGTCAAGAGGATTAGCAACTATAAATTTCTTCGAGTCCTCGACGAACCTTTCACAAATCGTATCGTACATCTTATCGCCCACGGCAATAATAGCAGAAGAAGCCATGCACCTCTGTCCAGCACAGCCGTAGCATGAAGTGCTCATATTACGGATAAGCTCATCCATTTTCGCATAGCCGGGCATTACTACCAGGTGGTTTTTGGCGCTTCCCATAACCTGGTATCGCTTGTTAGCAGCAACGCATTTTTGGGCTATAATCCGGCAGGTCGAAGACTTGCCAACGAACGAGACACCATCAACTTTTGGATTATCAATAAGTGCCAAAGCTGCCACCTTGTCGCCATTTACCAGGTTAAATACCCCATCAGGTAGGTCGATCTGGTCTATATACTCAGTAATCAACTCCATAGTCAAAGGCACGAGTTCAGAGGGTTTGGTAACGAAGGTGTTGCCTGTAGCTAGCGCATAGGGAATGAACCAGAAAGGCGCCATAGCCGGAAAGTTAAAAGGCGTTATGGCAGCAAAGACCCCTATTGGCAAATGAATCACTTCGCCGTCGATAGCCTTAGCACAGCCGATCATCTTGTCGCCCTGCTGCAATATCGGCACACTGGCGGCAGCCTCAATGTTTTGGAAAGCGCGTTTTATCTCGGCCCGCGCATCAGGAAGTGATTTGCCCATTTCCGCCACAAGAACGCAGCTAATCTCCTCCTCATTTTCCCGCAGCAAGTTCAGCAGAGAATACATGTAGTTAGCACGTTTGGCTACCGGCGTGCTGCTCCAGTCAGGAAAAGCCGCGCGGGCCGCATCGACTGCACGATCGGCCTCCGCCTGTCTTGACAAGGGCACTTTGCTAATTACCTCGCCGGTACTGGGATTTTCGATGTCAAGGTAGCCGGAATTCTCTGCTTCTGCCCATTTGCCGCTGATATAGTTCTTTACAATCCTCAAGCCTACTTCATGCTCCTGTTTTTCTGGCATGGTTCAATCCTGGGTGGCAGCCTCAAAGCCTGCCCTGAGCGAAGTCGAA
>CAYNKI010000177.1:0-7971 GCA_964397675.1 uncultured Pirellulales bacterium | reverse complement strand
ATTTTTGGAAACGGCTACGGCAAACTCAAAGAAAAGGCTTTCCGCATCGCTCATATGGGTGACATTACTATCGACGAGCTAAAAGAGCTTCTGGCCTGGATCGACGAAGAAATCAAATAAATCGTAACTCGTGGCTCGTGACCAGAGTGACAAGTCACGATGCTACATGGTAGCTGAACTCAAGGATTTTAGGTGCGACCAGCTTTTTGTAGTCAGCCATGCTCATGCTTATTGATTTCTCATGTGAGCCAGCCTGGAACATAATGTGGTCATCCTGCTCCATAGCCTTGTCCACAATAGTGGGCAAATCATATAAATTGCCGAAAGGCGGCTCGGCTCCCACCTCACAATCGGGAAACATCTTGCCAATCTCCTCTTCCTTCACCAGCTTGGCTGATTTCGCACCCAATTGTTTCTTTAACGCACCCAGGTCAATCTTGTAACATGCTGCCAGAACACACATCATATTCTTGCCATCGGCCTCGACAATCACCGGCTTAGCTACGTATCTGCCCGGCTCATGCTCTTCTGCTGCCATATGCTGTGCTGTAAAGGTCTGCTTGTGTTCGGTAAGCTCATATCTCACGCCTTCCTTGTCTAAAAATTCTATCACTCGCATTTTATGCCTCCTTAAATTTCCCTCAAAATAATCTGGTTAAATTTCGTGCCTAATTGTTTTTATCCAGGAAGATTCGCTGTGTCAATCGCTAATATAAAAATTGGTGGGATGTCCAAGGAATCGGATTTGATTGACATTGACCCGTTCACATGTTAACCTTGAGCGTGTTTGGACACAGAGGAAGAGGTAAACCATGAAGAAAAAACTGACCTTTTGTGTCATTATCAATGCCGCTATTATGATTTTCCTGTCGGCGTACGCTTTTCTTATTCCGGCTGGGATGCTGATTTGCTATCTGCGGGATCCGGGCCTATACAGTGACAATATGCCACGTTTTGTGTTTCGCTGGCATAGAGCCCTGTCGCCTAAGTACGAGAAATGGGCCCGCCGGCGCGTGGAATCCGGGACTGCAAAGAAGCTGACTACTGAGAACATATCCGGGACTGAATGGCCGGTGTTTGGTTCAGTGTTCTATCTGTGGGCGACTGAGGCACTGCAGGAAGCGTTCGACGAGAATCCGACGCTGGCGCGATCTGCGCCGAGGGACTATGCTCGAGGCGCGATAGAAGCGGCTGCAGCTCTGGTCGCTGATCCTAATCATGCAAGCTGGGTCAGAGAGCACTGGGGTGATGCCTATCTTGAGAAGGAAAATCTATTTTACAGGATGCTCCTCATCAGTGGGCTGACCAGCTATCAGAAGCTGTGTGGTGACACAAAATATGAGGATCTGCTGCGTAAGCAAGTGCAGTCACTAGCGAGCGAGCTCGATCAATCTCCGTATGGTCTGTTGGACGATTACCCCGGCCAATGCTACCCTATTGACATTCTGCCCGCGATCGCTGCAATCCGGCGGGCAGATGTGATTTTAGGCACCGACCATGCTGAGTTTGTTGCCCGCGCAATTCGCGGATTTCAAGAGACACGCCTTGACAAGGACACGGGCCTGCCCGCTTACGTCGCTGACTCAAAGACAGGACGTGCCAAAGACAGTGCTCGCGGCGTAGGACTATCATTCATGCTTATCTGGGCACCTGAGTTGTGGCCGGAGACCGCCCGCCAATGGTACGCTAAATATGAGCAGCAGTTTTGGCAACAAGGACGATGGCTGGCCGGGTTCAGGGAATTTCCAAAGGATATCCATGTGGGACGGTTTGCATACGCCGACGTGGATGCCGGACCTGTCGTAAGCGGCTATGGGGCTGCAGCGTGTGCATTCGGCATCGGGGCTGCAAGGGCTATGGGACGGTTTGATCACGCCTATGTACTTGCTTCGCAAGCTATGGTCGGCTCGTGGCCACTGCCGAATGGGACACTGCTGGGACCTCGTCTGTTATCAAATCTATCTAATGCGCCATACCTTGGCGAAGCCGCTATGTTATTTGCGCTCACACGTGTGCCTGTCTATCCTGCAAAGGTAGCCGAACGAAGCAACCTGCCTTGGTCTGTGTATGTTGGCATTCTTCTCCTGTTTTGTTTGGGAGCCTATGAACTCATTGCCACTATCTATAAAATGAGGCGTTGGCATAAACGCCGTGACAAACTGTACGTACCTGCACCAGTTGTGCAATTTTCGGCATGGCTGGTACTGATGATTGCTGCTATTCTTATCTGGATTGAACTAAGTGTCTATGTTGGATTGTTGATTCTGTTGATAGCTCAGTTGATACCTTTTCGGCTAAAAAAACGACCAAAAATTCTCCCAAAATCCCCTGAACAATAATTTTTCTAAACTTATCTTGTTCTCTGTCAATACATCTGCTACAATACATATATAAGCGGAAAATAATTGGAGGGCCATATCAATGAAAGTATTAGGGATGTTTAAAGCATGGCGTACTCATATCGCAATCATAACGCTAATCTGCTCTACTTCTCTTGCTGTTGAATTTGCCGGCGGTACTGGCGAGCCGAACGACCCATACCAGATCGCCACGGCTGAGCAGCTCATCGACTTAGGTGAGGATCCCAATCTTTACGACAAGCACTTCATCTTGGTCAACGACATCGACCTGGACCCCAATCTACCCGGCCGCAAGGTCTTCGACAAGGCCGTCATTGCACCGAACACGGGCGTCATGGAAGGCTGGTTCCAGAGAACACCTTTCAGCGGCGTTTTTAACGGCAACGGCCACACGATCGCAAACCTGGCCTGCAATTCGACCGATCAAATGGAAATGGAAGTCGGACTCTTCGGATGGGTTGCTGATCCAAATGCCGAGATAAAGAACCTGGGCTTGATCGATCCACATGTGTATGCGGAGGGATTATTCTGCGCAGGCTCGCTGGTGGGCTTCTTCTGCGGAACCCTCAGAAATTGCTATGCCGAGGGCGGCACCGTCACCGGCCGTGATGGGTATGTCGGCGGACTAGCGGGAGATAACCGCGGCAGAATGGTTGGTTGCTACAGCACCGGCACGGTTGCAGGCGATTCCTACGTTGGCGGCTTGGTAGGAGGCAACTACGGCCGCATAGTCAATTGTTACAGCACCAGCTCAGTGACCGGCCGCCTCGATGTCGGCGGGCTCGTGGGATATAACAACCACACTATCACTAACTGCTATAGCACAGGAGCGGTCGACGGAGATGAAAATGTCGGTGGTCTCGTTGGTCGGACAATGGGAACCGGTAGAGGGCATGGTAGCGCGGAGATAAATTGCTTTTGGAACGTGGAGACTTCAGGTCAGACTCAGAGTGCCGGTGGTACCGGCCTGACCACAACCGAGATGCAGATGGCCAGCACATTCCTTGACGCCGGCTGGGACTTTGTCGATGAGACCATCAATGGTCCTAATGATATATGGAAGATGCCGCCTTACCAAGGTTATCCATTGCTGGCCTGGCAAGAAGTTCCGGCGAGGGCAGAACTTGTTGCACACTGGAGATTTGATGAAACATCAGGTGATGTTGCAGAAGATTCAGCCGGGGATAACCATGCGGCACTACATCGGACAGAATGGGCCGAGGGCAAAATTGGTGGGGCTGTGCAGTTAAACGGATTCAACGCCTATGTGGATTGTGGTGACAGTGTCGCGTTAGGGCCAGAGCAAATGGCACTTGCTATGTGGCTTGAGCCAAGACATATGGGAGGTGTGCGTTATATAGTATCACGTGCGAAAAAAGAAAATATCGATGACATCGACTATACAATCACCAGAGACTTAACAGGCGAGATAGAGTTTGTCGCAGCACAGCTCGATTTGGGTCCGGTGTCAGTGCTGTCAAAGGCAATTACTCCCCTGCGGGAATGGTCCCATTTAGCCGTGTGCCTGGACGGCTCTGAAGCGTCAATTTATATCAATGGCCGGCTGGATAGTTCTACTAACTATAGCCAGAGAGTCCCTCGCCAAGGCTATCGGCTGGTGATTAGTTCCCACCAAGGTAGCACGCGCTTTTACAACGGCAAGATAGATGACGTACGCATATACAACGGGCCACTAAGCGAGGATGATATCCTGAGTTTGGCTAATCCGGATATGTAGGAACAAGGGCTATCCAAGGCGAACAGCCAACGAATTTTTCCCCACAATCCCGATAAAAATATAACACGGCAATTCACTTGACTGCTAATCTCCACTATGTTATTTGTGTTAAACCGTGGCAATGAAAGCTACCAATTGATTACTGGGCAGTTGCGGGCCACGATAGAAGTGTACTCGACACGGAACAAGTATCAGCCATCCAGGGCTACCACTCCGGACCTCTCAACAAACCGCCTCCCGGCAGCCGCTGGTCGGGGTGGAGTGGTTGGAATTGGGCCAACGGACACGCATGTAGAATCGGCTCTTGTCTATCCCATCAAGGAACGACCGTTGGCGACAAGATGGCCTGTCCGAATATTTCTCGATGATGCCGATTTCTTAGTGTGTTTTTGTGAATTTCGAATATCTTGGTGTGCACAATTTGCTTGTTTTCCATAGACGCGTGGCTACAATCGGGTACGTGCCGTTCTAAGGTGATTCATCCTGCATAGGCCGGACATTGAACAGTTACCAAGATTGAAAAGAGGAGATAATCATGGAGCATCATTCGGAATATCGCTTTCTGCCCTGGTTCCTGGTGCTCAATTGTGCTCTTCTTCCCGCCTTCGGATTTGGTGCGGAAACTGACGACTCTGCATGGTGGAAGAATCGGCCGTTGAGGATATACCATCCCAACATGCGGGAGGTAGAAGCCGATGACTTTGACGTCAAGCGTTTCATAGCCGACTGCAAATCTCTCCATGCTGAGGCCGTTGTTTTCAGCACCGGGGGGATATACGCGTTCTACCAGACGCAAGTTCCGCATCACGTGAAAAGTCCTCACATGAAGGACAGAGATCTCTTGAAAGAAGTGATCGAAGAAGCCAGAGCCAATGGAATCAAGGTCATTGCCCGGTTCGATTTCAGTAAAGCCCGCCAGAATCTACTTGATCATCGCCCTGAATGGTTCTATCTGGGGATGGACGGAAAACCACAACAGCGGCGAGATGGTTTATATCAAACGACGGTGCTTGGCGGTTACCAGAACGAGGAATTTGCGATGCCGGCGCTGCGCGAAATTCTGAGCGGTTATGAGGTCGACGGCTTTCATCTTAACGCCCCCGGTTTTGGGGGAACGGTCTTTGACGAAGCGACAATCCGGAAATACAGCATACCGACCGGCAAGGAAGCCCAACGTCGGTGGCGGGAGGAGAGGTTAGCCCGCCAAATGAAGAAATACAGGCAAATTATTCAGCAAGGCAATCCTGAGGCTCTTTTCATGGCCGAAATCAACAGTCCGGAAAGCCCGGGATGGGGGATGAGTCGCGGTTTCAACCACGAACTTCTGGCTGATGGATATACCAATCTGCTCTCGACCGCCGGAAGGCCGGATGATGAGGATCTCTACCGATTGCGCTGGTGGGTGGGGCTGACAGCGGATTGGAGCCACGCGTCAAAATCAGAGACTTCGGGTTTGCCACTCGTCAACCTCAAGGTCGGCTATCACAAAGGGAAACTGTCCCTGAAACCCGTTGAGGAGTACGCCTTCTATTGCTACCAGGCGCTGGCCCACAATGCCGGCATCAAGGCACCCACATACGGTCTGTTAGGGAATATGCCCGACCCACGTACGTTTTCCATGATCGCCGACGTCTTTCGATTTATGGAGCGATGTGAGCCCTATTTGACATCCGCCGAACCCATTGCACCCGTTGCGCTGATTTGGCCAAGAGGAGAGGATGCCATTGGCGATGAAGGATCGTGGAGAGATGAAATGCTGGGGCTTTACCGAGCCATGGTTTCCCGGCACATTCTATTCGAAATCGTTTTGCCCCATCGCATTCCGAAGAACCTCGAGCGCCGATATCATACGATCGTGCTTCCTTCGGCGACGGTTCTTGACGCATCTCATATCGTATCGCTGATTGAGTTCATAAAAACCGGCGGCCGCCTTGTTCTGATGGACGCCGTCTCTGAAAAGCCAATGCCTCCCGCATTGACCCGCTTGCTTGGGGACGGGTGGAACGGAAAACCGACTGAGAGTGCTTATGCAATTCCGCAGCCATCATCACAGTCCGGGCTTCCGGGTCCCATCATGTTGTCTGGAAGAATCCGCCACTTGCTTCCTCCCGAAAGCTCCCGCGTCTGGTACTATTCCAGCCCCACGCCGGGAGGGAGCCACATTCCGGAGTTATTTCCAATCCTCGAAAAGGGCGACAGCGCTGTACTGTATTCTACGAAGATAAAAGAAGGTGAAGTGATTTATTTTGCCGGAGGCCTCGGGACGATGATGTGGAAAAACGATCTTCCGGACTACAGCCAGATCCTCGAAAAGATGGTCTACCCAGACTCATCCGAACGACGACCCTTAACCACTGACGCGCCCGGAACGGTGAACGTCACTGCCTACAGGATAAAATCCGGAATCACGGTACACCTGGTGAACGGAACCGGCAAAACGCCGCTGGATCGCGTCGTCCCGGCAGGTCCGATTCGCATCCGTCTACAAGGAACGACCGGAAAACGGGTCAAATGGTATGCACCTGGGGAAGAGTCGGATCTCCTGGAAAGCCGTTCTCGATCAGGGTATACGGAGGCAATCATTCCAAAACTTGAAGCATATGGTCTGGTGGTTGTGGAAGAATAGTTCGAATTGTCTTCCGTCCTTCTCTTGGTAGTGCGCAGATGGCCATTAATGGCATTGGTGGAAATACGAAGGGGCCGGACCTTAGCTCTGGTGTTTGGATGCCAAAGTCAAGCTATTTTCGGGCTGCTCAATACGCCATTAGCAAACTTATGCACCAGCTTGACAATATGCCTCAGACCTCATCATCCCCGCTCTAAACTACTCAGTTTGTGTTTTCATTCTAAGAGCAAACCAAAGAGACTCCAATCAGGCCATTCTATACCGACTTTTTATTGCGTTTATGTGAAAAAACATTTGACGCCGTGAACTTAATCACTATAAAATCGTATAACATTTATCTAAATTGCTTTATTATTAGCGTCGGTAACTGTAGTGACTGTCTAAGGAATCGGGAGGCTAAAAATGCAGATTTCCACTTTTAAACATCAAAAGAGTAGCTCACGTTATCTTGTAATCTCAACTTTCTTTATTGTTTCGTTCTTTGTGTCTTCGCTGCCGGCTTTTGCGGAGGATGCAAACAGCATTAATATCTTACGTCGGATGGGTAAAGCCTTCGCTTCAATCGCGGAAAAGGCCTCACCAGCCGTAGTTGGCCTCAAGGCTGAAAAGACCATCACGCGGGAATATCCAATACAGGAATGGCCGTTTGGTGACGCATTTCCATTCGACGATAACATGTTTGAGCGTTTCTTTTACCGCCGCTCACCACGTGAAGAGACCCCTCGTGAACGCACCCCACAACGCGAATACCGGATCCCACAAATTAGACAGGCATCAGGCTTTATTATTTCTCCCGATGGCTATATCCTAACAAACAATCACCTTGTCGGTGAGGCTGAAAAAGTTGAGGTTGAGTTAGCTGATGGGCGCGAGTTCGCTGCTAAAGTTATCGGGGCAGACCCCGAATCCGATGTCGCGGTGGTAAAAATCGATGCCAAAAACCTGTCTTACCTTGAATTAGCTGACTCCGATGCTCTGGAGGTCGGAGAATGGGTTCTTGCAATCGGCAATCCGTTTGGCCTGAGCCATACAATAACCGCTGGCATTGTAAGTGCCAAGGGCCGAAGCGATGTTGGGCTGGCCACCTATGAAGACTTTATCCAAACCGATGCTGCCATAAATCCCGGCAACTCAGGAGGTCCCCTACTCAACCTTGATGGCAAAGTAGTCGGAATTAACACCGCAATCTACGGTGCGATGGGTAATATAGGAATTGGCTTTGCAATCCCTATAAATATGGCTAAAGC
>CAYNKI010000176.1:0-7986 GCA_964397675.1 uncultured Pirellulales bacterium | reverse complement strand
TTCATTTTGCACCTTTTCCATCTGACTTCTGTCTTCTGATTTCTGTCTTCTGCTTTTTTACAAGTTTGCGAAGCTGTGACGCCTGGTCTTTTGAAAGTCCCTCGTGCTCTATCAAGAACTGCATCATAGGAGTTAGTGCCCCATCAAAGGCCCGCTTTAGCATCTTGCGAAATTCAGCCCGCTTGGCATCAACTTCGGTTATGCGCGAGCGGAATAGCTGCAAGTTGCGGATCTTTTCAATTTGCAAAAATCCCTTTTCCACCATTCTGTCCATAGTGGTCTTTACGGTGCTGTAAGCCCAACCTTTGCTTTTAGCTAAGGTTTCCTGGACTGTACCGGCTGCGCAGGGCTGCTTCTCCCAGACCACCTTAATTATTGCCCACTCGGCTTCGGTTAGTTCGACAGATGATTTTGCCCGGCCGGGCTTTTTTAGTTTCCTCGTTTTGGACATTGTTATTGCCTCCATATTCTACTTAATTAGAATATATTCGACAAATGTCGAATTGTCAAGAAAAAAACGAAAAATTTTAAAAATTTTTTATTCCCTACTTCTGGACGCAAAAGTGCATAAAAATGGGAATGATAAAGTAAAGCGGAAATTAGCTTATCAAAGAGACTATTTGTTTGAATTGCGGAGTCGTTAGCCCCCGTTCTTGCTTTCGCAAGAAAGCACGGGGGCCAAAATCATCAATTCGTCATTCGCTACTTATAACTACCAGCGTCAGAGTCGCCTCCTTCGGCTGGCTGGCTGCTTTCTGAGCCTTTTTCGGGTACTCCGTCAAAAACGGCTTTGGCGGAGTTATCGAGCCGACCTTTCTATCATCAATAGCAGCGAAAATTTGCTTGCCGGGCATAAGATCAGCCATATTGTTTAGGATGGCAAAATCCCTTGCCACTTCGATAATCCTGTCTGGGCTGTCCTGATTGACCAGTTCAGCAGTCTGTTCAGCAGTGATAGCATGAATCACTACCTGTTCACCAAACTGTTCAGTCTCAACAAATAACTTTGACGAATCAAACCTCTGCCAAATGCCGGCCAAATCAGCTAATAATGAGTTTAAGCTCTGCCGGCTGCAACTAAGTGAATATAGGCTTTGGCCGGCCTGGCGCTCTACACTAACGAAATCTGAAAGGCCGGTTTCATCAATGAACCTATTAATAAATCCATCAACTTCGACCAAGGCATGTGTCTTCAATTCAAGTCTGCCACTAAATGGCGTTGTTTCTGCCGCCACGAATATTTCAGCAGTTTTGTCAGGCACAGTTTCAGGGGCAATAATCGTATAAACTACTCCTGACAAAATAGCTACCAGTGCGATCATGGCAGCAGCGGCTAAAACCCTGCGGACCAGCAAGTGTCTCGACCCTTTGCGCTCGGAGAAAAATCCCGAAGTACTTCGGGACTGAGCCAATATTTTTCTTGCCTCTAACGAAGCTTTCACCTGCTCGGACATATCAGCCGGAGCCTTGGCACGAGGTAAAGAGCTAATCAGCATTTTAGTTTTTTGAAGCTGTTGTAACCGCCGTGCAATTTGCCTATCATGTGCTATCAGCTTTTCAAGCTCGGCCTGCTGCTTGTCCGTTAGCTCTTCGTCAATAAAACTGTTAAGCAATTCATCCCGATGTACATCGGCATTTGGATCTGACCTGTTCATCGCAAAAAGGCCTCCATAATCTGTCTTAGCCTGTTTCTGGCTCTACTTATTCGGCTTCTAACCGTGCCTAACTTGATCTCCAAAACATTTGCAATCTGGGCATAATCCATACCTTCAATATCCCGTAAGACAATTACCGCTCTTTGCTCATCATCCAATCTCATCAACGATTGATGGGCAATATCACAAAGCTCCTTGTTCTGAGCTACCATCGCTGGATCGGGTGAGTTATCATCACTGAGAAAATCCTTCAGCGTCTGTGCTGCTTTGTCGTTGTCTTCGTTGTCTTCAGCATCCAGACTCTTAAGCTTAAGCTTGGCATTCCGTTGACAGTAGTTCAAAGTGAGATTAACAGCAATTCTATAGGCCCAGGTATAAAAACTGCTTTTGCTCTCGAATCTATCTATATTCTCTATTACTTTGACAAATGTATCTTGTGTAAGTTCCGCAGCATCATGGGGATTTGCACATATTTTCAATATTACGTTGTAGATGCGATTCTGATACTTTAGAATGAGTCTTTCCATCGCTGCAGAATCGCCCTGCCTGCACCTGTCAACCAGCATGGCATCGGCAATATCGATATTCGCCATTTCTGTTTGCACGGCTTTCTTTCCTTAATTAGACCAATATTAGCTCAAAAGGTTCCAATAAAAATAAGTGTCCTTTACCGCTGAGACCGCAGAGAACGCGGAGAATCAGGAAAATTATTTACCACGCGGACAACACCATCTCTCAGAACTTTGACATTGAAGTTTATCAGCAAGCCCACCTTGCAGCCAGAAAGTCTAAGGTAGGAAAGCAACTGAGCCTTATGAATAGGTGCGAGGTGATCAACGACCTTGACTTCGATAATGACCATGTTTTCGACGAGCATGTCTAACCTGTAGACACAATCCAGTTTGACTTGGCGATAAATTACGGGCAACGGCTTCTGTTGCTCTACCTTCAAGCCGCGTTCGGCAAGCTCAAAAACCAGGCAGGCCTCGTAGGCTGACTCTAACAGACCAGGCCCTGAAGCACTATGTACCTCGATGGCAGCGCCGATAATGCTATCCGCGATCTGGTTCAATCTCTCTTTTTCTTCCATTTCAGCGGTCTCCGCGCTCTCGGCGTTAAACAGATACAAAAATAAAAATGAGGTTAAACTACAGGATATAATCGCAGATTAACCTTTTTTGGTCAATCTAATTTAGCCCGACAGATAAATACGCAGCCTATTTAGACGCGCCTGACAAAAAGAAGAAGACGGAAGACAGAAGACAGAAGACAGATTACGGAGGACAGACGAGGTATGAGAAATGAATGACGAGAGACGAATTTTGAGCCGTTAACTAGTCTGGGCGCCCGTCACGGCGGAGCCTGTCTCGGCTTGGCCGAGCCAAGACGGGCGTGCCGTAGCGGGTGAGCCAGCCGTAGCCCCAAAAGCCGCAAAATATTTCGTTGAAAAACAACTCGTGCTGGTTATCCACAGGTCTATCAAACATAGAGGCAATTATTTTATTGATCCCAAACGCCATCACCATCAGCGTCAGCTACATAATGATTTCCCACAGAACCGAAATTCCAAGAGCTATAAGCCGTGTTAGCATAGGAACCGCCGGCTAAGTAAACTCTCCTTACAACATTATTGATAACTCTCCAGGCTACTATATCAGCATCTGTGGCGATACTGGAAAGCGGCTGATCACCATCAGGCCGCAAACCCCAATTACCCGACAGATAGACCCGGTCTTGGCCTTCAATCGTCGTGACTTCGACAAGCTGCTGGTTGTAATTACCCCTCTCAACAACCACTACATCCTTAACATAAGCATCCTCATCATCAGCGATAGCTTCCAGCGTATCGACAAACGTGTGGGAGACGGCGTTCTTCCGAACCACCAGAATATCCTGGGAGTTGGCCTGGAAGAAATCCGGTTTGTCATAATAACCGATTTGAGCGTTGATGAGATGGCCGGGGCTGTCATCCGCCACGATCAACCTGAGGCATCCACCGTGCTCAGGAGTAAACCTGAGAAGCGTTTCATCTCCGTATGGAATCCAGGGACCGTTGCTGATTTTCCAGTCAGCCACAACGTTCCCTGGGGTCTTGGATGCGATAGTCCTTTCTCCCTCTCCACGGGTACCAGGCTGAGGCCAATAGCCGTCAAGAAACGCACTGTAATCCTGCCAGGAAAGATCCGCGGGTTCGACTACTTCCAAATCACCCATGTTGATCAAACACCAGTCGTACTTGTGCTCGTTGGCATCTTTGGCTTCAATAAAGTATGCGTCGAAGAGATACTCAGGGAATTGAATACACCAGCGGCTCATGTCAAAATCAAGCTCACTGCAATCATTGCCATCGCCGGTATGAGCAACAGCGGAGGGCAACTCTTTTCGGCCGTCAAAATGCCAGAACGAGCCATAATAGCGATTACCCTCCCGGTCATCATCCACCATTACCTGGTTTAGGCAAGGAGGAACAAAACCGACCCAACTATATCCATAACGTGGTGTCAGAATTGCCCCCAGACCATAAATAACAATACCTAAGCAATCAGGGGAAACATGGTCTCCGGGATCGCTAAGCAGGTACTTAGAGGAAAGCAGAGTTTCCATGCCCCGGTCCCAGGAACCATTCTCGCTGCGCAACATCGCGTAGCCCCAGCCGTCAATTACGAAATTGTGGTTGTCGATGATATCACCTGGAAGACGGTTTTTCTCCTGTTCGGCTATTCGTTTATACAGACTGATGTTTTCTATATCCTCAGGAAATAATTCCTCCAGCATTCGAACATCACCGTGATATCCCCTGTTCATCTGGTTCATAGCGCCGCCGCCATTGAGTTGTGGGACCATTCCATTTGAAAACGGGAACTCATAGGCGTAGATCATAGAGCTGTGAAGTTTATCCATCACCTCCTGGGAGACCACGCCCCGCGGGTCCTGCCCGAAAAGCCGTTGGGCTTTTAGCAGTGCTTCAGGATAGCGCTTGCTGGACCCACCATAGCTGCCCGGCTCGTTCTTGAAGGATCCGTCCTCCATGAAAATCTTTTGCTTTTCGAGAATCTCCGAGAAAATGTGCATTATCTCGTCGACGACTGCCCGATCTCTGCTGGCCGCGCCGATAGCAAGCAGTGACATTATGTCTCGGCCCTCCAACTCAATCTCCTCGATAAAACCCCACGAAGTCACCGAGGTGCCCTTCGGATAAGACTTGGTTACGGGTTCGCGCAGCGTGATAGTCTTAGTATAATACCATCTTATTCGATGCAGGTCGCCGCCGACTTTTATATAACGCGGCGGGAAGTTAAAAAATCCGTTAGTTGAGCTACCTGTGGCTCCATAGAGGGGTCGAGCGATATGCAGGTTTATATCCCCTCCATTTGCATCTTCGGTTAAAATTGCTGTCGTTCTCAACTCATCCCAATAGGAATTAAAGTTCGGCAGCACAAGATTATGAAGAATCTTGAACTGCTCATTATCGTCAATCATGTCCTCCTGGGCAGTTCTGACATGAGCGGCCAACGCTGAAATTCCCCCGACATCACACCAGACATTGGGAAGGTAATAATGTCTGGCCCAATCCCAGCGTCTTGTGACAGGATAGAAGACCATGTTCTCAGACAAACGCTTAACGTATGCCTTGGCCTGTTCTGAATTTGTAGTGTATACCTGCCCCCTTCCCGGTGGCCCTGTTGGCACACTGTCTTCCCGCCAGTACAGAGAGCCCAGGATGGCGGACCAAGCCTGGCCCCAGCTTCTCCAACCATGATGTTCATAGTCCCAACCGTTGTCCTGGAAGACCTGCTGTACGGAAGGAAGATTACCAGCGACGAATTGGTCTTTGAAATATTGTACTACTCCTCTTTCATATCTGCCATTATTAAAGGCTAAGTCGTTTTTATCGGGGATGAACATCACTGCCGGATCTGTAACGTCTAACTTGACATAGCGGGAAGAAGACCGGACAATCGAAAAAAGAGGGCTGGAGCTCCAGGCAAACTCCCGTCGTTTGTAAGCCGGAAGCGTAATGTAGCTTTGGGCGGTAGTAAATAAATAAGGCCTTCTTGAAGGACTGGAGGGCGGACCTTGCAGCCAGACCACCACTAATTCGGAGTAATTCTCAGGGACCGGCTCTTGGGAACGGACCACCAACATAAAATCCTGCTCGCTCCCAGGCGGCAGGTAGAAGACTTCTGGTTCTATGGAGACAATCTCAAACTTTGTATTTGTTTCGCCTGGGCGTGGTCGAATATGACCGTCTGCGAAGTAGATCTCGTTGCCTTGAGACAGGCTGTAGAACGTGCCATAAAAAGTCATCTCCACACGGTCATCAGAGAGCTCCACAGTGTTCCTATCGTGGACAATTCGTGCCGGAGCGTGCTCATAGGAATCAAGGTGATGCGGCTCGGCAAGGTAGGGCAGTGTCAGTCCCGGATAATTTGTGATGATAATTTTCGTTATGACAGGCCGGCCATCGGTGAAACGGTCCAATTCCACATCCGTAGCATACATTGGAGGAAAAGTCATCCGTAGTGTGTGTGGCCCAGCTGACAGGTTGGCTGAATCAACGACCCACTTGGCTTTTCTTTCTGGGTCCTCCCATGGATGAGACAACTCTTCATGAGGATATGGGCCACCATAGGAGTGTGTGGTGGGAAAAAGCTGTGTCTGGAAAGCAGTGCTGCCATCAATGCTGATACTAACCTCAGCGGCATGATGGAACATCGTCCAGAGCTCTCCATAGTCCAGAACTATGTGGTATTTGCCTGGATTGGTTACGGAGAACTCGTATTCGGCCCAACCTCCCGTCTGGTGAGGTTTTAGACCTGAAACCAAGCCTGTGCCAGAGTTTTCCAGACTGGCGGAGTAATCCTTGACGCGGTATGTTTGCGCCACGGTCACGTTTTCCGCCCTGGCGTAATCCCCAGCGTTGATATCGATTGTCTCAATGCTTCCTACCATGTCGGATGCAGAAGGCGGCTCCTGCTCAAACATAACGCTTTCACCGAAGATATTCTCAAGCTTCTTGTCGTGGTAGAAGTAACCAAGAAAGGCTATGGGGCCCGTGCGGGATGGCAGCACGGCAAGGGAGTAATTGATATCCATTGTCTCGAGATTAGGTCCAGCGAGTGACCACTGAATGCTATTGCCGATGACGCTCCCGCCGCCGGCATCGACGATAGTTAGTCCTTCGGGGATATACTCTATAATAGTAAGCTCATTAGCTGTTGCTTCAGGAGCAAGCTCGAGCGAAAGTGTAACCTCGATGTTTGTGCCTGGATCGTAATCTGCTGGCAGAAGCCTGCTCACGCTAACGTCCTTCGCGGGCAGCGGTGGGCTCAAGGTGTACGTCAGGTCGGTGTACTCGGTTTCATTGCGATCTGTAATCCTCATGGCGAGAAGGTTGTCATACTCATGCCAGCCAGGACCTTTGAGCTTGAAAGTCATTGAGTTGACCCCTTCGTGGAGGAGGAAGTCCTCATAACGCTCATTGCCCCTGTCCCAACCACTGATGTCGAGTATCAATTCGCCATTATTCCAAAACCGGAGCATATGATAGGCTCTGAACCGCAAGCGGGCCTGTCGCTCCTCGGGCGAGAAGATGTAGATGTGATAGTACTGTATGAAATCGTCCTGAGGCTGCTCATCGCCGAAGAAGCCCTCGGCATCGTACTGAGGGGTCCAGATCATCAAGTCCGTCGTGGCAGGGTACAGCCCGTTATCACTAAAATCGTAGATATCTCCCGGCCTCGGCCTAATCATAGCCTCTCCGCCGAAAAGCCCAAGCTGGTCGAGATCCTGGGCACTGTGGAGAATTCTGTCAGTAGGAGTCTGTCCCAGATGCAGCAGCCATTTGAAGTAGCCACTCTCAAGTGGCTGCTCTGCCGCCAGCACCGAAGTGACCATAAACAACAAGACGAAAAAACTGAATTGACTTGCTTTTCTCATTTTTTGCTCCTCTCAAATGCGTTTCCAAACACAAATATAGCAAATTACGTCATTAAAAGCAAGAAAATATCAACAAAGGGAAACCCAGATAAATCTGCGGCGATAAATGTGAGATTCTTTACTCCTTCGGCATCGCTCCCCGCTTCGCCCGAAACGATGGGGCTTCCATCTTCGCTAAAGCTACGACGGACATGTCGGCGGGCAAGCAGTGCAGGTAATGATTAGATTGCCACGGCCCTTTGGGCCTCGCAATGACTGGCTTTGAAATATTTTTTTCTCTGAGTTCTCTGTGGCCTCTGTGGCTTTTTTTATTCGTGTCCGTTCGTGTTAATCCGCGCAATACGTGGTTAGATTTTTTTGCTTGACTTTTAGCCGTTTTCGGGTATAATAT
>CAYNKI010000175.1:0-8028 GCA_964397675.1 uncultured Pirellulales bacterium | reverse complement strand
TCAAAGAGATTTTTTGTCAGGATAAAGCAATTGCTATTTTGCAACGGGCCTTTGCCTCAGGCAAGTGGTCTCATGCGTATATCTTTGCCGGGCCACAAGGCGTCGGCAGATTCAAAACAGCTCGCGAATGGGCTAAGCTGCTTCTTTGCGAAAATCCGAGATGGACTAACCACGAATTAACACGAATTGATACGAATAGAAAAAAAAACAATGAATTAGTGCAAATTAGTGAAAATTCGTGGCAAAAAACAAATTTTGCCGATAGCTGCGGCTCGTGCCAGTCTTGCCAATCCTTTGAAGCCGGCTCGCATCCCGACTTCAATCACGTTTATAAGGAATTAGTAGAATTCACAAAAGATAATAAAGGCAGGAAAACACCTGTTGACTTGCCAATTGATGTGATTCGAGAGTTTTTGATAGAAAAAGTGCCGACCAAGCCGACACTTTCGCGAAGAAAGGTCTTTGTGGTCAGCGAAGCAGAAAAGCTAAACGCCGCTTCGCAGAACGCACTTTTGAAAGTTTTAGAGGAGCCGCCTGCATACTGCTGTATCATTCTGCTGTGCACCCGGCTGGAAAAACTTTTGCCGACCACCAAATCAAGGTGCCAGACCATTCGGTTCGGACCAGTAGACGAGAACAGGATAATCGAAAAGCTAAGAGAGACAGACCTGGAGCAAAGAGAAGCTCAATACTTCGCTCGACTATCTGTCGGCAGTTTAGGGACAGCTTGTCAGTGGGCAGAACTTGAACTGGCTGACGCAAATCTCTACCAGATTAAAAAGCAACTGGTAAGCTCTTTAGCCAGCTATGAGTTTGCAGATGCGGTGAAGTTAGCCCAGGAGCTTTTGGATGATAGTAAAAAAATAGCAACTGCCTGGAGCAATCTTGACAAAACCACCAGTAAAACCGATATCAATCGAAGAGCTCAAAAGACTCTTATCCAAATAATAATATCCGCCTTGAACGATGCAATGAAACTTAATGTTACACCAGGGCAAGCGTATATTAACTTCGACCAAACCGAGCAGATAAAAAAGTTAGCTGGTCGCTTCAATGCTGAATATGCTGCAGAAAAAATCGCTGATTGTTATAAGACATTGCGCTGGATTGAAGCCGGCGTTAATGAGAAGCTTATTTTCGAACAACTATTGTTAAAGTTGGTAGGTTCTGATATAATTGATTTTTTGCAATAGAAAAGACCCATGTGGAACCCTTCGACCTTGCTCAGGGCAGGCGTGGGGCTAAACATATTTTGTATTTAGTCCGCCAGTGGCGGATTTATCTGTGAAGTATTCAGATGACAAAAACCTCGGTAACAAAAACCAAGTGGACAAAAAATAAAAAATATATGCTGGTTCGCTATGGCCAGATGAATAATCTGGGCTTCTTCAAGCACCACGAAACCAATATCTCTAAGACAACCAGCCGCGTGGTGATAGAAACAGACAAAGGCCTTGAATTAGGCTACCTCGTGGGTCAGCTCACTTGCTACAAGAGTGGACGATTTAAATTAAGCGGCGACCAATTAAAAAAATATTTCAATGACAGCGGTGTCGATTTCCCCCGTGAGCAGGCCGGTAAATTCGTCCGTTACGCAACTGCCTCAGATATAAATGAAGAGCAGCACCTAAAGAAAATCGCAAAAGAAAAAATAAAGAGTTGCAGACACTTTACCAAAGAAATGAACCTGCCGATGAAAATAGTTGATGCAGAACACATATTCGGCGGTGAGCGAATTATCTTCTACTTTATGGCTGATGGCCGAGTGGATTTTCGCGAGCTTGTTAAAAAACTCGCGCACGAGTACCAAATAAGAATCGAAATGCGCCAAATCGGCTCACGTGACGAGGCCAAACTGCTCGGCGATGTAGAAACCTGTGGACAAGAATGCTGCTGCAAAAGATTTTTGAAATTCCTAAAGCCGGTCAATATGCGGATGGCTAAAATGCAAAAGGCAACGCTCGACCCTTCAAAGATATCTGGGTACTGCGGTAGATTAAAGTGCTGCCTGCGATATGAAGATAAAACTTACACTGAGCTTAAAAAAAGACTGCCCAAAAAAAATGCCAAGGTAAAAACCAAACATGGCGAAGGCAAAGTGGTCGAGACCCAAATACTAACTCAACTCGTTGTGGTTGAATATGACCGCGGGAAAAAAGTTGCTGTGCCAGTCGAAGAAGTAGAGATAATCTCAGCCCCTAAAACCTCAAAAAAGAAACAGGACGATACCCAAAAGAATAACAAAGAAAGCAACAAGGACAATAAGGAGCAGTAGTCGTTAAGGAAAGAATATGCCTCGCAAAATTGTCGTAACATCAGCTTTGCCTTATGCAAACGGCCCCATCCACATAGGACATTTGGTAGAGTATGTACAAACCGACATTTGGGTGCGCTTTCAGAAAATGTGCGGCCACCAGTGCCTATATTTTTGCGCAGATGACACTCACGGCACGCCAGTTATGTTAAGTGCCCGCGCTGCAGGTATAAATCCCGAAGAGCTGATCGGAAAAATGCACAAAGAGCACATGGCAGATTTCGACAGCTTTTATGTCGAATTCGATAATTATTACACGACCCACTCGCCCGAAAATAAATATTTTAGCGAGCTTATCTACAATCGCATAAATGAAGCCGGCTCGATTGTCAAACGAGATGTTGAGCAGACCTATTGCGAAAACTGTAAAATGTCACTGCCGGATAGATTTGTCCGCGGCACCTGCCCGCGCTGCAAAGCAGAAGACCAATATGGTGACTCATGCGAAGTTTGCAGCGCAACCTACAGAAGCACTGAACTGATTAATCCATACTGTGCAACCTGCGGCGCCAGGCCTGTCTTAAAAACATCTGAGCATTATTTTTTCAAACTGGTTGACTTCGAAAAACAATTGAAAACCCTTATCACTGAAGGATACGCACAAAAATCAGTAGCAAATAAACTTCACGAGTGGTTCACAGCAGGCCTGAAGGATTGGGACATATCCCGCGATGGGCCCTATTTCGGCTTCAAAATCCCTGGTGAAGAAGACAAATTCTTCTACGTTTGGCTGGATGCACCCATCGGATATATGGCATCAGCTAAGAACTATTGCGACCAGAATGGCTTGGATTTCGATAAGCTTTGGAACAGTGGCGAATACGAGCTGTATCACTTCATCGGCAAGGACATTATGTATTTTCATGCACTGTTTTGGCCTGCAATGCTAATGGGTGCAAACTTCAAAACTGCCGACAAACTTTTCGTCCACGGCTTTCTAACCGTCAACGGCGAAAAAATGAGCAAATCGCGCGGAACCTTTATCAACGCAAAAACCTACTTGAAACACCTGAATCCAGAATATCTGCGATACTACTACGCAGGCAAACTGACAGATAGTATAGACGACATAGATTTGAAAATGGAGGATTTCATAAATAAGATTAATTCTGACTTGGTCGGAAAGTTCGCCAACCTGGCCTCCCGCTCCGGGCCGATGCTAACCAAGAAATTGGATAGCCAGCTTGGTCAATTGGATGAAAAGGGCAAGCAGTTAATCAATAAGCTCGCCGCTGCAAAGCAAGATATTATAAATAACTATGAGAATCTTAAATTTGCCGCAGTTGTTCGAACTGTTACTGCCCTGGCTGATGAGGCAAACCGTTATGTCGAGCAGAATCAGCCTTGGGTGACTGTAAAGACTGATTTGGAAAAAACGCGAGCCATATTAACTGCCGTGATTAACGCTGTTAAAATCCTGACCATTTACTTAAAATCCATTTTGCCAAAATACGCTGAAAAGGTAGAAAAATTTCTAAATGTCGACGAATTAAGTTTTGCAAATGTCGAAAACGTATTGGAGAATCACAGAATAAACGATTTCCAACGTCTGTTTGAAAGGATTGATAAAGAAAAGGTGAATGCAATGATAGAAGAAAGTAAAGAAACTCAAGTCTCACAACCGGCAGCAACAGGCCCCGCCGAACCATTCAAGCCCGAGTGCACCATTGAGGATTTTGGAAAAATTGACCTGCGAATCGCCAAAGTCATAAAGGCAGAGCTGGTTGAAGGTGCTGATAAGCTGCTGCGTCTGGATTTGGATGTGGGAAGCACACAAAAAACCTGTATGGCTGCTATTGCCCAGGCCTATAAACCTGAGGACTTGACCGGCAAAATCGTAATCTATTTAGCCAATCTAAAGCCCAGGCAGATGCGGTTTGGCCTGTCCGAAGGGATGATTTTGGCAGCCGGGACCGGCGGAAAAGATGTCTTTGTGCTCACCGCAGATGCCCCTGCTGAGCCCGGACAAAAAGTGCTTTGATTTAGTAAGCGGTTACGAGTTCATAGTTCATAGTCAACGAACAAGGAACTATGAACAACGAACTACAATGAAAAAAAACCTCGAAGAAATTGCCAGAGAAGATGGCCGATACAGCCCTCAAGTGATTAGATTCGTCTATGAAGGGCTCGGCTACACTGCAAAAGAAATTGCTACCAAGCCAAGCCATGTCAGTGGACAAACGCTTTGCGAGGGACTTAAAAAGCTGGCTATCGAAAAGTGGGGCAGATTGGCAAAGCTGGTACTCAATACCTGGGGCATCAAAACTACTCGCGATTTCGGCGAAATCGTTTATCTGATGATAAAACACGAGTGGATGAGTGCTCAGCCGGCCGATTCAATCGACGATTTCAACGATGTCTACGATTTCAAAACCGTCTTTAAAGACCAATTCAAATTTAAGATCCTAAACTCAGAACCAGATTAGTCTCGAAAAATCATTTGGCAGCAAAATGGATGTGGAAAACATGGTCATTTAACTTTTAGAATCTTTTCCATTAAATCCTGGTGAAAACGTCCCTCACAAACCCCTTCGACAGGGCCTGTCATATATATTTCTTCGTTTTTATCGATTTCTATAAATAGGTTTCCGCCGGGCATCTTGACGTTTATCTCTCTATCAACAAGACCAAGTTTGTGAGCAGCAGCCGCAGCAGCGCAGGAGCTACTGCCGGAAGCTAACGTATATCCCGCTCCCCTTTCCCAGATCCTTATCTCAATATTGCTGCGGTCTATCACTTTTAATAATTGCATGTTAATTCGATTCGGAAATATTTCGTGATTTTCGATGAAAGGACCTAATTCTTTTGCTTTTTCCTCACTTACCGCTTCCATCGGGATTACACAATGAGGATTGCCGATGGACAAACAGGTTGCTTTATACTTTACTTCATTTACCTGCAGTTCTTCATTTATGACCTCTCTGTTTTTGCCTTTAACCGGTATCTCAGTGCTCAGAAAGCTCACCTTGCCCATATTGATCTTTATTAAGTTCGCTGCCTCATCTTGTATTTGGACTTCAACCATTCCGCCCAGTGTTTTGATACTGAAATCTTTTTTATCGACATATTTATTCTCAAAAAGATATTTGGCGAAAATCCTCAGCCCATTACCACTTTTTTCAGCCTCACTGCCATCGGGATTAAAAATCCGCACTCCATAAAAGATTTGAGTTTTTAGTTTTGAGTTTTGAGTTTCTTTGGTAGGCCCATACAATATGCCATCGGACCCGACTCCAAAATTTCTATCACATATCAGACGAATAGAATCCGCCGTCAGATTGAAATCACAAACATTTGGGGCAATGACCAGATAGTCGTTGCCTAATCCATGATATTTCTTAAAATGTACTTGCATAATTCTTTCTCCGAAGCAATTATACCAGTTTTAACTCCATAAATACTGCCATTTGTTCTAATGCGAGGGGAACCTCAATATAGCGATCGATTTCTTCAAAACCCAGAGAAGTGTATAAACTTATTGCCTCAACTAATGGCTTATATGTAACCAAACGCATGTAATGAAAGTCCCTCTGTCGTGCATGTTTGATGATACCTTCCGCTAACCTTCTACCAATCCCCTTGCCTCTAAATTCTTTCTTGACCTTGTACTTCGCCGAGTTGATGTCCCTCCTGCGCCTCAGCCTCAACCGCAGCAGAGTCCAAAGACCAAGGACTAATTGCGAACAGAAGTGCCGCAACCAGAAAAAGAATACTTTGACGTGCCATCTTCTCTCTCCTTCCAATCAAATTGCTTATAATCCGGTTTATTCGGATAGGCTCTGAGGAACCATCCGTTTCAAAGGCTGAATTGCAGGGTCACCAATGACGACATACAGCAGAATGTTCTGCGGTGGCTGGCGTCCCTTTGCAGCACTCTCGCGCACAACGAAATGCCCAGACTTCAAACCCTGCATTTCGATGATGCCATTGATCAGTTCTTGATACGCTTCACCGACCGTCCGACCCTCCATCCATGCTTCCAGAACCGGGAAAAGGTGTGGAAATCCTTGACTCAGACGCATGTGCCCGAATACCACATTGGCCCCATTGTCAACCGCCCTCACTACGAAGGCATCCCGCGCTTTGACGCTATAGCCGCCAGGCGCTTGACGCATGGCGGGAAGATCCGACTTCTTAGGCGCGGCGGAAAAACAGGATCCACACAGAAGTACTTTCGCGGAAATTTCTTCGGGAATCGCGTCAATGTCGACACCACAAGACATTCCAGGAACACCGTGGCCGTGCATTACCAACAGCGACGCCTTTTCGAACTCGCGTGCCGCCGGATCGGGAAACTGTTTTAGAAAATCACCGCGACTCTTGCTCTGGTAGCCCCAGAACAGATCACCGGGTAGCTTGGGCGCATCAGTCGCTCGCGGACTATAGATGGCAACGGTCGGCGTATTGCAATCCTGTTCCGCAAACAACTTTCGCAGGATACCGGATTTTTGCAGCGCGCGAAGTTCCTGCATCGATGGCACCTGACTGATCGCAAACGGTCGCAATTCCCGGGAGCCCAGGGGGGCGTGGCTGATAGACCTGTCAATCAGACCGGCGAAGTCCCCTTCACTGGACGCGAGAAGCAGGCCCGGAAACGCATCAAGTTGTGGGTCGCTGTCGATCGTTGAAATCAGTTCCCACATCCCCAGTAGCATGTTCTCACGATACGTCTCCATACGCGGGGCGATCGCCAGATGGCGAACTTTCGCTTCCCGAAGCTGCGTCCGAACTCTGGTCATTTCATCCGAATCCTTGTACAGCAAGGCAAGGTCATCGACACGCAGAATCACTCCGTCGCGATGCTTTGCCAACCGCTGTAACGGCTGCAGATATCCCTGCCCCGTATGGTCTGTCAGGATGACATACTTGTCGCCGTCAACCGCATGTGGTTGCGTCTTCATCACAAACGCGGAGTTCTTCATCGCCTGCCGCGATGGCCGCGTTTCTCGATCAACACGCAGTAGCTCGGCAACATTCGGAATTATCAGCTTCGCAGTCGCGATTCCATCTCGCCGCTGCATACGATCCGGCGTGGTGGCAGTCCCTTCGACGGGAATTCCCAACTTGCGTCGAAACCCCGTGATCTCCGCTTCTGTGACCGTGCCGTCTTGATTGCTATCCCAACGAGTAAAATTCCGACTGAACGGCGGCTGTGTCACTTCGTCCTTTGTCAGCTTGCTATCGCCGTTCTCATCAAACCGCTTGACCAGATCACTAACGGACGGGATTCCACCACGCCCACCACCTCTCGTCTGACGCGGCACGTTTCGATCGGCGGGCTTTACGTCCTGTTGACCCAAAGCAAAACCAGCCCCGACCAATACAATCACGCTGGCAATGACGCAGCATCTCCTAAGCACCATCAGATTCTCCTCTTATTCGCAGGCGATAGATATTAACCGGGAGGATTTCCCATTCAAACAGCGACAGAACATAATTTTCTCCGTACGACACTAATAATCTTACCATATTCACCTTGAACAGCCAAGAAACTTCTTTTCCGAGGCAGTTTTACTAAACTGACATTTCCCATTTACATGGTAAAAACCATGATTTTCTCCGTGCGACATCAATAATATTACCATATTCACCTTGAAATATCAAGAGATTCCACTTTCAAAGCCACTTTGCTGAAAATTTGCACGAGAACATGATTTTATGTGCCTCGCCCTCCTGCCAATCTCAGCTTTTGTACAGACCTCAAGTGCTCGCAC